>JAYSYF010000203.1:0-4489 GCA_043716655.1 Bdellovibrionales bacterium
TCGAAGAAATCGCGGGCGAGATGGGCAGCAAAGTGAAGATCGTAAAACTCGACATCGATTCGAATCGCGAGATCACCGAAAAATTCGGCGTTCGCGGAATTCCTACTATGATTCTTTTCAAGGGCGGCCAGCAAGTGAACCACATGGTTGGCAATCGTTCGAAAGAAGAGATCGTAAACTTCATTACAACCGCGCTGTAACTCTCGACCTTCAAGAAAGTGCGAAAAGGAGCCTTCACGGCTCCTTTTCGTTGGCGGTCTGCGTACACCGCGCGGCGCTAGTGAAAAACTCTGGCAAGCGAGATCAGATAAGATAGCGTGTACCCAATGCAAATCTTAACGCCAGCCAGCTCAGATGCGATTTTTTGCGGAACTCAGTCCGCAGCAGAAAACTTCGATTCTCCGGATCTCGTGCTTGTGCAGACACCGGGGTGGGGATTGAAAACTCCACCGCTGTCGATCGCGAGTCTCGCGGCGTACGTTCGTCAGAGCGGCTACAAAGTTCTTCCGCTCGATTTGAATCTTGAATTCTATCTCTTGCGTCGCGAAGGATACCAAGACGTTTGGGAAGACTGGAAAGCCGAGTGGTACTGGAGCACGCCAAGTTGCGTGGATGATTTTGTTGCTGCTCACCAAGAAATCATCACAAAACACATCGACTTTCTCGCGTCATGCGGAGCCAAGATCTTTGGCTTTAGTTGTTATTCGTCGTGTATCAACCTTTCGTTGATCTACGCTCGAGAACTTAAAAAACGAAACCCCGAGTTTATCACCGTATTTGGTGGACCCCATGTGAGCCGAAATCTCGGCGGCACCTGGGTTGCGTCGTTGCCGTACGTCGATCTGGTTGCGCAGGGTGAAGGCGAACTTACGTTGCTCGAGATTGTTGAACGGGCTACGCAGAACAAACCACTTTCTGGAATTATTGGGACTTTACATAATGACAAGGGTGTTGTCACAGACAACGGCAATCGTCCCCTCATTCGCGATCTTGACGTTCTACCGTTCGCCGCACTCGGTGATTTCAATTTTTCGTTGTACCGCGAAAAGGGCCGTCTCCCTATGATGGCGAGCCGCGGCTGTCCAAACAACTGCAACTTCTGCAGTGAGAAAGTTTATTGGATTGGTTACCGCGGATTTTCGGCGAAACGCGTTGCTGACGAAGTTTTCTTTCAGCTTGAGGGCCGCCCAGAAATTGATGTCGTTGAGTTCATGGACAGTCTGATCAACGGTGTTGTTCCCCGGATGATGGACATGGCAAAGTATTTTATTTCTCATCCGCGAAAATTCCGCTGGATCGCTCAAGCCGTGATTCGAAAGGAAATGACTCTCGATGTTTTCAAAACGCTCGAGCAGTCAGGATGTTTTTGCCTGGCCTTCGGCCTCGAAACGTCATCTCCAGAGTTGATGTTGCGAACCGGAAAACACTTATCCAAAGGCGTCGACATCGATCAGTTAGTGATGGATGCACACGCCGCCGGAATGTCGTGCGCTTACAACTTCATGTTCGGACTTCCAGGTGAAACCGCCGAAGATGCAGCGGCGAGTTTAACGTTCATGCGAAAGCATAAAGATCACGTCGGAGCGGTAAATCCTTCGGCTGGTTTCTGCGCATTCTCGCCGGGCACGCCAGCAGGAGATCACCCGGAAAAATTCGGAGTTGTACCCGATGCGACCGATGAAGGTCGGTATTGGGAAACCTTTGACGGCAAGAATGACTTCCTAGTGCGTCTTGAGCGCTTCGAAGCCTTTTGTGCGCTTTGTCTCGATCTCGGCGTTCATACGACGTACCCACATGCCCAGCTTTTGGATCGTGATCGCCTCATCGCAAATTATTGGTTTCGGAAAAAGGACTATTCAAAAGCACTTGAATCCTTCGATCGCTGGCTCTTGGCAAATCCAAAAGATCCGATCGCGGTCACACGCCGTGACACGTGCGCTGTCCAAGTCCAGCAGGGAAATATGCGTCACGCCTAGTGCTCTAAAAGTTCTTTTTTTTCAGAACGAGCTCTAGATTTTGGAAGAAAGATTTCATCAAGTTTTCGGCGATGAGGGCGTGTCCACGCTCAGTCGTGTGGCCGAAAGCGAGCCCTTGGCGTTCGGCCCATCGGTCCGCTTAGTAGTCCGACCAATTGGTTTTGTTTACGATTGATCGAAAGTTCGAATTATCAACCCAGACGACGTTCTGGAAACTTGGTCGCGTGGCTTTGAGCGGGTGTGCGATACGAGTCATTGATACCCATCATCGAAACAACGAAGTCGGGTCGAAAGGCATCCACATTTTCCGAGAAACTTTGAACGAGGAACGACGACGAAGTCGATGATTTGCCCAAGTTGAGTATTCGAAGCCGAAATTTCAGCTTCCGGCTTTCAAATTCTCGATTGGCCATCGATTCAAATTGCTCGGGCCAAGAAATAACTCGATCTCCACGGATTCCATCCCGAAATTCCGTTTCCGTCGTGCGAGCCGTCGTAGATTCGCCCAGTGTGATCGCGCGAATCAAAGTAACGTCGCCCGCCAGCGAAAGAGCGTCCAGAAACTTTCGGTCTTCGGCTTGTTCCTTGGCGCGAGCGTTTGATTGGCGAATTAGCGCAGGAACGATGAATGCGCCCTCGACCAATCCCAACGCGAAAACGCATCCAATGAAGGTTGCAAAGAGAGCTCGCGGTAGGGCTTTAACGTAACGAGTCACTGTCATAAAATTAACGATCGAAATGGATTTTAACAATCTTTGATTCTGGTGTTGCACCGTCAAACTGATAGACGGATATTTTCGGAATGAAAATTCGCATTGTGCTCGCTAGCGAAAAAAGTGGCGAAAATCTGACGCTCGACTACCTGGTTGAAAACCATCTCATGGCCGAAAAATTCAGCGGTCTTCTGCGTAAATTCAATTCCAAAAACGCGCAAGTTGATCCCGATCATAGTTACTGGAATTTTCATCTCAATCCGGACCGGATTCGCGATCTCACGTGGAAGATTCAGCACCACATGGACTTACTGAGTGCGCGCGAACCCGAAATGCAGTTTCCGTTCAAGGTCGACCCGACAGTCACCCAAGAAGAACTTAATATTATCCATGATCGCTTCGAGTATTTCCTCGTACGCGTCCTCGACGGAAGAGTGCCTGCGGTTGACGTCGGGGCTTCGCTGATCAATCTGTCGCAGGTAAATCTAACTGTACACAATATTGAAAATTTTAGGCGCCTGCAGAAAGACTTGGTGACGGCGCCGAAGGATACCCTCACGTGCACGTTCGGATATCGGTTTCGGGATGACGAATTTGTTAAGCTCGTAGACGCCGATTTTGATCACTTCGTAACCGAGTTTGCATTCGGAGACATGTTTTGTGGATACAACACCACCGGAAAAAGTTTTCCTCATTGCATGAACGACGGTGATGTCGAACTTGTCGTAAAGCGGGGTGTGCGACCTCAGCGAACTTTTTCGACTGAAGGTTTTTTTTGGTTCGGGCCGCCAATTCCTGCAGGCATAGAATTGAGGCGGCTGAAGAAGTGGTGGATTGACAACAACGTTGATTCTTATGGTTACCATTTCGACGATCGAATGAATGCTTTCGGTTTGATCCGGGTCGCTAAACTAATTGAACCGCCCGAGTTTCAAAATATTTCCCATTGGGAAAAGCTGCAGATCATGGATCGCTTCGACGGAGTTAAAAGCGCTATTATCGTCGAATAGGGCCCACGATGATTCTGTTGCGCGCGTCGGTTCCATCGGCAATCGTTTGAGCACCGCGATTTTTCAAAACAAACTCGAAATTTTTGTAAGCCCGGTCGATTCTATCAAAGGGCATAAACGTGTGCGTCGATTCGGTCGAGAATGAATTGCTCCACCAAATCATCACGGTCCCGGTTGCGTCGCCCTGAAGCGAGTTTGAAACTGTTGATGGAGTATCGAACAGATCGGCTTCAATAAATCGGTGAGGCAGTCGGCACGTAGCAGACCAAAGTGATTTGAAGTCCTTTGCGCCGCCGAATGCGTCGATCGTTCTGCGCCAATTGTGTTCGAGCCGATCGTAATCGGGATTCTCGTTCACGCGCTCGGCGAATTGTGCATCGCCAATCTCAACTGCCGGTGCATTTCGCGGTCGACCTTGAATCGAGCCGTACTGATAATCGCCCGCGTTTCTTCTCAAAAAGTCGACGAAATCGGATCCATCAAAGGATGAAACCAGTTTCTTTCGAAACTCAATTGCGGCAGGGCTATAATCAAAATAGGTCACTACGGTTTTCTCATGGAAACCATTCACGCTGAGAAGTTTGGTCGCTCGAAAACCTGCAGCGACGGCGTAAAGACCGTCGAGTTTTTCTGCAGGCTTTGTCCAGCGCGGAATCGAAACGAGGTCGTCGGTGTTGAATAAAAAAATCGAGCTTCGACAACCGCTCCAATTTTGTCGCATGCCCGACAGAAATCGTCGTTGCCCATCATTGAGTTCGAAGTCGGGAACGAGTCCGGGATCCCGCAAGGC
>JAYSYF010000204.1:0-4486 GCA_043716655.1 Bdellovibrionales bacterium
TCTCGCAGTTCGCAATTGGAGATTCTTTGCTTGGCGGCAGAAGAATCGACTCCGCAGCTTTTATAGCGGCACTGTTGCGTGGCGCTTGCGCGTATGGACCGATCGTTTGCGCGCACCCCTCTGGCGTCTTCGTGTGCCATTTGAACACGCACTCGTCGTGATCAACCGTGTGCGCGGATCTTTGTGGCGCGTTCGAGTTGCAGCCGATCGAATTGCCGTTCCAGTTCGTGATCCCATCGTTCGAGTACGTGGATCACTTTGGCGGGTTCAAGTCGCGATTGATCGCGCTCGAGCTCCGCTTTGGCGTCTTCGGGTGCCGTTCGACATCGTTCGTGGACAACTGTGGCGACTGCGGGTTCCGATCGATATTATTCGCGGACAACTGTGGCGACTACGAGTTCCGATCGATATTATTCGCGGACAACTGTGGCGACTGCGAGTTCCAGTCGACACAGTTCGCGGATCGCTTTGGCGTGTGCCGGTCGCTATTGACCGCGCTCAAAGTTCACTTTGGAAAATACCCGTTGCGATTGACCGAACTCGAAGTTCACTTTGGCGATTGCGAATCGTCGTATATCGCGCTCGCGAGGTCGCCCAGACGATCTTTCGAAAACTTTCCTATCCTGTGCGGAAGGTTTATTACTTCGTCACCTATCAGTGGAATTCCCGCGTGAGAAAATCTAGAGGCCGAGTTTGAATGCCGACCGGCTGATTGCAATATCAGACAAGGTTTCGATGACTCTATCGAATCCACTGATGTTAGGCGCGCTTCGGCCGGCTGATCAGCCCATTGATGCCTGGGTCACAGACGCGCGAAACGCCGCTGCTCGCGGTAAACGAGTGGTCCTCAGTGGTGATTTCTCGGACGAGTTTTTTATTCTTACCGCCCTTCTCGACATTGCCGAAAAGTTAGAGGGTGCCCGATTCGCGCTGCTTCTGCATTGGACTCAGGGCCTCGAACTTTTTCTTTCACCCGAACTCACTGGCCTTTTTGACGATGTTTATGTCGCCATCGACGAACCGCTTTCCAGAGATAAAGTCGTCTTAATAAGTCAGCGATGGAACGCCCGATGGGTCGTTTTGCCTAGCATCGGTGTCTCTTGGTCAAAGTGGATTCCCGATACTTTGTTTTACGCGAAGAAGGGATCCGTCATATTTTTTTCGCCCGGCGGTTCCTTTCATCAGAGCGGATTTCTTCCGCCCGACGAATTGCGGCTTGAGCTCGACGCACTTGCATTTCATCACCCCGAAGTAAAAGTCGATCCCGCGCCGTGCGAATGGTTCACGCCGGGGGAGCTGGGGCCGTGGAACTTACGCAACCGAGATGAGGCCGAGTCACGACTCGCAATTAATCGTCGCATTTATCCGTTTTATCGTTTCACTGCCGTCGTTCCTTTTCGGTGGACCGGCAATGAACAAGACCTCGAATCATTGACCAAATGCCTCGATTCAATTGGTCGCGCATTCCCCGGTCCCGGTGAATGCGAAACCATCATCGCTGTAGATTACGAAAGTGGATTTGATGAGTTTGAAAAGAATTTCGCTCCGACGCACCTGACTGATTTTGCAGTCGTAGCGGTGCCTCGGTTCGCGGCCAGGGATGATTGGCGAGCAGGCTTCGTGAGAAACGTCGGAGCCGCGTGGGCGTCGACAGTCGATGATAGCCTCGAGGCCTCAACTCTACTCTTTTTAGACTCGGATGCCGAAATCGCGGATCCGGTCACACTCCGGGAATGTGTAAGCGCAAACGACTTTGATATTCTTCAACTTGCAGATCGTCCAGATGAAACCGGGTTCGAGCGTGCGACGTCGATGTTCATCGCGATTCAGAACTCTTTTTTCCTAAAGGTCGGCGGTTTCTCAGATGCCTTTTCTAGCTATGGTGCGGAAGACAATTTCCTGGTTTGGAAATCCGGCCGACTCGGCGCTCGCATTAGGCAAATTCCAAAATCGTGCGTGCGGCATTTGCGTGAGTTGCGAGATTCGGACGACCTGTTCTTAAAAATGATACGCCTGCGCCCATCTGCGAACTTAATGTATCGAATGACTCTCGATGCGAAAGTTCATCGACATTTTTTCGTCAGTGCAGGCCCACACATCTATATTCGCGGCGCCGTAAAAACGATGTCTGAACTATTGTTTGGCAGAATGTTGCTCGCGCCGCTCGTCTTCTTTTTCACTCTCATCGAGACTGATCGCCCACTCGCGTACTTGCGCGGATTTTTCGATGTTTACATCCGCCGAAACTATCGATTCGCGCTCGACACGATTGCAGATTACTCGCGCCGCAGTTTTTATTATCTGCGCCATCAATCTAGCGAACATCTGCGCCGCACGTACTATCAGTCTCGACATTTGTACGCGGAATACTCGCGACGTTATTACTATTTCCTTCGTCACCTTTGTGTTGAATTTTATTTTTTCGTTCGGCATCAGTGCCGCCGCGTCTATTTCTCTGCGCGGGACCAGATTCTGCGGGCCGATAATTTTTGTTCCGTTTACTCGCGCAAGGTTTTTTATTTTCTGCGACATCATTCGCGCGAGTTGTCGCGAAAATCCTATTACCGATTGAAACACTTGTGGGACATCTCATGTGACAAGTGTTTCGTTCAGCTGCCTCTATTGGTCGTTAAAATTCGCGGACATTTCAAAGTAGCTCGCGATCGCTACGTGCCGCAATTGTTTGGCGCTTTCGACCGGCTATCCGGACTGATGCAGACTTTGTTCGGACGGCTGCAACGCGTTCACGGGCTCGTCTTTGGTTACTTGCACGGCCAGCTGCCTCGAGTTTACGGAGTGTTTCATCGACTTTTTGGAGTGCTTCAGTGGGGTTATGGAAACTTCCAGCGAAAGTACGGAGAACTTGTGACGGCTAATCATTGGATATTCTCCGAGCCATCAGCATGGTTCATGTTGAAGGCACCTCGATTTTATAAATGGGTCTGGAGACCGATCTTGAAAGTCAGATATTTTCTCGAATATCACCTAATAAATCGTTGGCGGAATTCATGAATTGCGAAGTCACCGTAGTCATACCAACGCTTGGACAAAGTCCACATCTTCGCGGCCTGCTCGAACGGTTGCAGCGTCAGCGCACCGATTTTCTCTTTGAAGTCCTCGTCGTTGCCAATATTCCACAGCAGCAGCTGCGAACGATGGTTAATTCGATGGGAGCCAACAGCCAAGTCGCGTTCGGATATCTCGAGACGGGTCGCCTCGGAGTCAATTTCGCTAGGAACAAGGGCCTTGAGCGGGCCCGCGGAGACATCATCTTGTTTCTCGACGATGACATGATTTTAGATAACGACACTTTTGTCTCTGATCATGCGAATTGCCACCGGCTTAACGATTCTGCCGTTGCTGTCGGTGGACCGTATCGACTGACAGGAAGCCATTCACTTTGGGATGCGGTTTACCAAAACATCGCTCATGATTGGCTCAAGCGACAAGCCACCTACGACTTCGGCACCTCGCAGTTGCTTGGCGGAAACTTATCGTTAAAGAAGCGCGCGATGATTTCAAATTCGTGGTCCTTCGACGAGGCAATTGGTTTCGGTGGTGCCGAGACCGGACTCTGTGCACGCATCGCCTGCGCTGGATACCGCCTGCTGTTTTTCAAAGAACTTGAAATCGGACATGCTCCGCAAATGACGGCTCGAAAGTTTTTCCGCAAAGCGTATTTGCAAGGCGCGGGCGCTCGATGGCGCGAAAAGAATCTGCCACAGCTGGCATCAACCCAGGTAAACCAGTTTATTCCGGAACGTGTCGAGGATCTTGGTACGCATAAATTGGCTGTGAAACTCTATCAGCGGTTTTTTGAATTCGGTTGGCAGAAGAATCCTTATTCGAATCTGCGCACACTCGGTGCACCGCCCGCGGTCGGGTTTTTCGCCTTCACTTTTTTCATGATTCGCAGACTGAAGCCGCTTTCCCGTTTCAGAGCGCTACATCGAAAGACATACGCGGGCCTTCGATCGGCATGGCTTAACGGCGCGTTAGCACGGCGAAGCGAGAAACTGCGATAAACGGAATTCCAAATAGCAAAAGCGAAATCCTTGTCGACAAGTCTTGTCGTTGAACAACGCGAAGTGCTCGCGAAACACGAGTCGCCAGATCAGGTAGTGCATCCGCGGTCTCACTTTTTCGCCGTCCCTGCGCCATCGCAACACGAATCCAACCGGAAGCGCCTCGCGAGGTCGGACGATGAATAACATCGAGCTTGTGACTAAAAATAATCCGCTGGTCTTTTGCAGCCCGGGCGTTGAGACGTTGAACAAACGGAGTTTCAGCGCCACCGTACTCGATGTGATCGTCGAAACCACCGACGGCCTCAAATGCCGGTTTTCTCACGGCGATGGTCCCACCCAGTAACAGCTCTCGATCTTGCACGCCCGCCGACGAACGCCACACCGAACAGAACGCATTGTATCCGCGTTCGCTCAATCTTGATGCCGGCGCCGAACAGTACTCCCCACCGGCAGCAATA
>JAYSYF010000205.1:0-4452 GCA_043716655.1 Bdellovibrionales bacterium
TTGATCTGCTCTCGTCCGTCTGGGCTCTTGATGGTCATCGATACGACGCCACCGTTTTCAAGCCATGCATCCGGATCGCTTGCATCTGTCGCCAACTGAACTCCACCCATCGAGATCGAGCTGACTTGACCTTTGAGTTCGCGCCCGCCAACCGACATCGTGACTTGCGATGCGATCTGATAACGTGGGAATCGTCGACGAGATTTTCCGTTCTTCTGCCGCATGCTCAGAGCTATCAGCACTGGTGCAGCGAACAGAAGTAAGAGACCAAAGAAAGCGACGTTGCGGTTTGGTCCGCTCGGGCCAGAGGCATCGTCGATCAATGTTTTTACTAAACCACAACCTGCAGCTCCGCTCTCTTCAGCCGCTGGCGCGCGTGTCGCTGCAGTGAAGCTTGGCTGATCGGTCACACCGGTTGTTGCTTTCGCCGCAAGGACCGAGTTGTAGGCATTGAGTCGACCCTTTGTGACCGTCTTCGTTTGCAGGCTCGCAATGCTCTGCGTGCTTTTCATAATCAGATCTTTGATTTGAAAAGCCGAAAGCAACGGATTCTCGCGCACCATCATCGCCGCGATACCGGCAACAAACGGTGTCGCCATCGAAGTACCCGATGAACGACCGTAGCTCTGATTCGGGAGACTGCTCCAGATGCTGCTTCCCGGAGAACCGAGGTGAACTGTCTGAGCACCGTAATTAGAATAAGACGCCCAGCCGTCTGAATCGGTAGTTGCCGCGACGGAAATGATTCCCGGAATTGAATAGCTCGCAGGATAAGTTGGAGTTACATCGTTATTGAGTGCACTGTTTCCAGCTGCAGCTACGAACACAACTCGTTTCGCATAAGCATAGGCAACGGCGTCGACGAGTGAGTTCGAATAACCGCCACCACCCCAAGAATTGTTAATGACGCTCGCACCGTTGTTCACGGCATAATAAATCGCCTTCACGGCGTCGGACGTAGTTCCGACTCCCATTCCATCGAGAAACTTCAAGGGCATGATTCGAATTTTCGCAGCCGCAAGCGGGAACGCGAGAATGTCCTGCGTAGACCCAAGTACGATTCCAGCTACGTGCGTTCCGTGATTATCGTCATCAAGCGGAGAATTCGAGTTCGCAACAAAGTTCCAGCCGCGAACGTCATCGACGTAACCGTTACTGTCGTCGTCAATTCCGTTGCCCGCGATTTCGCGTGTGTTCGTCCATATAGAACCCGAACCCGTGAAAATCTCGTGATTGTAGTCGACGCCCGTATCGATGATCGCAACGATCGGCGGAGTCTTACCGGATGTTTCAGCACCCCACGCGTTTGCGAGCTGAATCGGTGCGCCTGTTTGTGCCATAGCGCCATAAGTAGAACTCGCGCCAACAGTGCTTCGCGCTTCTTCCATCGACATCGACCCTTCGGCACCAGCCTTCGTCGGTGAAAGTCTTAGAATGTAGTTTGGTTCCGCGTATTCAACATCTGGATCAGCTTTAAGCTCGGCGAGTTTCGCCTTCATCTCGTTGGCTGAATTAAGTTTGAAATGATGCATGTTGAGGCCCGACCAAGAACCCTTCAGCGTCATCGATTGTTCTGAAACGGATTTTCCGATGAACGCCTGCGACTTCATCGTCTTGGCGCTACCTTTGAGCTTCACAATGATCTCGCCTGGAACGAATTCGGGCTCTGCATTCTGAGCGTGCGCGAAGTCCCCTAGAATCAGCGAGGCCGACATCGTCAGCGCCACGATAAACGCGATCACGAATGAGCGAGCAAGTCCTGATCGCTGGCGCGAGTCTTCTGCCTGAGCCGCATGAATCATGAGAGGCCTCCGAGATAAGCTACATCTCTACTATCGGCCAGTCTGGAATAGGCCTGTAGGTCTGGGCCCTAGACTCCCAATCGTATCGTTTTGAGACGTTCGATTTTAACGAAAGTGTCTTGATACGAAACAAAAGCGACGCTTTTTTCGCTTCCTTGTTGACTACAATTTCGCCGGAATCCGCGAACTGTTGAGTTGGAAATCCGCTTCCATATTCCGTTCGCTAGCGGCGCAAGAATTGCTGAACCTTCGCTCGAGAAGTGATCCCCAATTCAACTAGGAGAAAATCTTTGAAAACGCTCACAACCAGCATTTTGATACTCGTTATGGCGGCATCTGCAATGGCGCAAACATCACCAACACAAACGGCACCGGACTTCGCAAATTTGCCGATCCCAACAGTCGCGGCAATCAGGGATCTTCTTGTCGATAAATCGCTTAAAGCTCATTACTCGAACGGTGTTATCTGGCGATTCCAAATCAAGTCGAATGGATATTACTTCGCCAACACTCCGACCACGAACTTCAGCGGAACTTGGCGAATCGAAGACGGCGGAAAGCTCTGCTTCGAATATAAGACAGACCAAAATTGCACCGACGCTCGCATCGTTGACGGCGTTGTCGTAGCCGGCGCCCCCGCGGCTCGCGGTGGGTATGTACGGTACGTAGCTGAATAACGGCTGGGAAGTGACATTCCTCGGCGCTGGAATTGGTACAAAGTACCTGTATCGAGTTCTGACATCGGCACAGCCGTTGAATTACCAGGAGGCTAGAGGTGTTTTATGAAACAGAAAACCTACTCTTTCGCACGACACACATTCTGGTTATTCAGCATGGTCGCGATGGTCGCATCGATGATGCTCGTCGGATGCGGTTCTAAAGATGGAGGCGGCGCGCCGCCCCCAGTACCCGTTGTTGTTGTTCCACTCGGTCCAACTCCACTGACACCAGTTGGTAGCGGTGTTTATTTAGCTACGAGCTTACAGATTTTGGATCGCAACACTTTTGAACTGTTCTTACAGAACGCACAACTTTGCTCGCCACGAATTGTTGGCTGGAGCATCGGTGCGGCGAACTGCGAATCTTATTCGAGCGCTGGATGGTTGGGATTCCAAGCTACTGGCGGCGGCATCGGTGTCGTTCCCACGATGGTGAACATCACACTTGGCGCGGGAGCCGGATCGCCTTGGGACTACAATCACAGCGGTTGGACGACTGAAGTTAAAAAGCCTTCGTTCCCACTTTCGAATCTCGGTTTCGCAAACGGAAGCGCTGGCTTCACCGGAACCGGATATTATGGTTTCCGATTGGTCACCGCTGGATTCCCAGGTTCAACGAGCCCCATTTCTGTTGATCTGATCTACAGCGGTATCGTGTTCGCACGCGGCACAGCTTATCCGAAGTGAGCCCAAAGGGAGTCGCTTGACTCCCTCACTCTGGTCGCCGATTTTATTCGGCATGTCCGATAAAAACGAAAAAGTCGTCGCACGAATTGTCCGCTGTCCCCAATGCGGCAAAAGCTCAGAGTATTCTCTGAGAAATTCGTTTCGCCCGTTTTGTTCAGAGCGGTGTCGACTGATTGATCTCGGAGAGTGGGCCGAAGGATCGTACAAAGTTCCCACCGAATCACACGAGATGACTCCCGAAGAACTCGAATTGCTCGAAAAAGAACTTAATGAACGCCAGGATTCTGGCGAAGAATCTTGATTCGATGCGTGATGATGATTGACGGCGGTAATTTCGCCGGGGTTGAATTCACCTGTACGAGAAATTTGCAAAACATCGTGAACCTCACGGTTCAACAATAGGGAGACATCAATGAACAAAGCACAATTGATCGAGCACATCGCTGCAGAATGCAAACTCACTAAAGCACAGACAGAGCGCATGCTCGACACAACTCTTGAAGCTATCAAGAAAACTGTTAAAAAAGGCGACGAAGTAAAACTCGTTGGCTTCGGAACTTTCACAAAAGCAAAACGCAAAGCTCGCATGGGCCGTAACCCACAAACTGGCAAAGCGATCAAAATCCCAGCTATGTCTTACCCAAAATTCCGTCCAGGTTCGGAATTCAAAGACATCGTACGATAGTTCGATGTGCCTCCAAAAACGTTCTTGGAGGCGCATCACGGACGATGTGATTGAATAGTCATGAAAAGCAGCTCTTCGGAGCTGCTTTTTTTATTTGCCGCAAGCCACGCTATCCCTCCAAACTTGTCAGTGATGACGTCGACGCCCAACACTCCAGATCCCCTTGCCAATCTCGAAAGATTCGCTACGTCCGGTCAAACCGCTGTGATTTCGCATCTTGCGGTTTACACGAGTGGTGGAGATGCGCCCGGAATGAACGCTGCGATTCGAGCGGTCGTAAGAACGGCCCTGACTCAAGGAATTCAAGTGACCGGCATCGCGCATGGCTATCGCGGTATGCTCGCCAGCGAATGGATGCCACTCGACACACGTTCAATGGGAAATATTCTTCAGCGTGGCGGGACGATTCTTAAAACGGCGCGGCTTCCAGAGTTCGTCGACTCTGAAGTGCGAGCAAAGGCGGCGAAAAATATTCGCGCGGCGGGTTTCGATGCGCTCGTTTGCATCGGCGGCGACGGCTCGTTTGCTGGTGCAAGACAGCTGTGGCTCGAACATAAAA
>JAYSYF010000206.1:0-4446 GCA_043716655.1 Bdellovibrionales bacterium
TTCGGAAACAATTCCTTTGGCCGTTAGCGCGCGAGAAACGATGCTTCACGAAATCGATTCTGCGCTTTTAAATCTCGGATTCCGTCCACAAGAAGTTGAGCGCGTGATTTCGCAGCTCGCCACTAAGTACGCGGTTGGTTCACAAGACGGCGTTGAGCATGAATCTGGTCAATTGACGTTGGAATCTGGCGTTCGCTTCGCACTTCAAACTCTCGGAGGAATGCGGTAATGGAAATCGAGAAAAAGATTCCGAAAACAGCAGTTGCTACCGAAACGACTAAAATCGCTGCGACACCGCCTTCAGCAACAACGATGAAGACGGCGGCTTCGCCCCTGCCTGCGACTTTCGGCGCTGCACCGGCGGCGGTGAGAACTCCTGCCACCGCGAGTGAGCGCAATCCGGTTCTTTCGGCTGAGCCGGCGAAAGCCGACACTTGGGAAAACACTTTGCGTCCCCAGCGCTTTGACGAATTTCCCGGTCAGCACAAAGCCAAAGAAAAAATCGCGGTGTTTGTTGAGGCGGCGAAACGTCGCGGTGAACCTCTCGATCACATTTTGCTCAGCGGACCTCCCGGCCTTGGCAAGACAACTCTCGCGCACATCATCGCCGAAACGATGGGTGCAGAATGCAAAACGACTTCCGGACCTGCGCTCGATCGCAAAGGCGAAATCGCAGCGATTCTGACGGGACTGCGTCCGGGTTCGGTTTTGTTCATCGATGAAATTCATCGCCTCAATCGCACGATCGAAGAATATCTCTATAGTGCGATGGAAGATTTCTACATCGACATCGTGACGGGCGATGGGCTCGCCGCGCGTTCGATGAAGTTTCAGCTAGCTCCGTTTACTTTGATTGGTGCAACGACTCGTGCGGGACTCGTGAATGCTCCGCTTCGCGACCGATTCGGCATCGTTGAACGTCTACAATTTTATTCGAAGCAAGATCTCGTCGAGATTTTGACTCGTTCGGCGCGAATCCTTTCGATTGAAATTACATCCGAAGGCGCGATGGAAGTTGCACGTCGTTCTCGCGGAACTCCACGTATCGCGAATCGACTCTTGAAACGCGTTCGAGATTTCGCAGAAGTTCGTGGCAAGGGGATCATCGATCTGGAAAATGCGAACGCGGCGCTGAACATGCTCGAAGTTGATGAACTCGGACTCGACGATATGGATCGCCGAATTTTGACTCTCATCAATGACAAATTTGCCGGTGGCCCTGTCGGTATCGAAACTTTATCAGCGGCGCTGTCAGAAGAAAAAGACACGCTCGAAGAAGTGTACGAACCGTTCTTGATTCAAGAAGGACTCGTCGTCAAAACTCCGCGCGGCCGAATGATCACCGACGCCGCTCGCGCGCATTTAGCTAGCAGCTAGCTGATTCTTTGAAAATCGAGTTCACCTGCCCCCACCGAATCGGGCTGCGGTTGTTTTCTCGCGATGTGAATTGTGGTCTTAGGCTCTTCCAGTCCGGACCGCAGTTACTTTCGCGCTTGATCTGTGGCTTTTCCAGAAACCGTGGCCTCCCGAAACTCTGGGCACTTGCACGATCGTGGCTTGCTTACGTCCACAGCCATTCCATTTCTTCAGCGCTCAATCCGCGGAGACGCTCTTTTCGATACGGAATGATTCCGACCGCCTCTTGCTCATTCAGCTGCACATAATTTCGAACCGTTAAATACGCTTTCAAACCTTGAACAACCCGTGTGAAAGGACGGTGTTGCCACAACTTGCCTTTCTTCAGCGGGGTATCGGTCACCTGCCTCTGGGAAATCTGACCGGCCAACACTCGCAAAAAATTTTGAAACGAAGATCGACGCGAAATGCGCAAGACAAAGTGTATGTGGTCGCCCTGGATCGACAGCTGTTCAATTTTGACGAAAAACCGTTTCGAATACCGAGTCGTCAGTTCATGAATAAGTTTGAATCTTCGAGGCGCTCGGAATCCACCGCGGATCATGTCCGCGTTCGCCTTTAGCACCAGATGAATTGGAGTTTTCGTGGAGAGCGGTCGTTCTCCTCGCCCGCGACGCTTGCCTCGGAGACTTCCGCCATAGGTGAACCGATGTTTCCAAGCGGTTTTTTCGAACTGAATTTGTCGCATGTGACCGATACCCCCAGCAGTCTATGGGAAGTGCAAACCTCAGGGAAGAACGGGAGTAAAGGTGCCGGCCGTCGAGAAGAAAAGGTGCGAATGCCGGACGATGGAGGTTGCGGGGAGGCGAGGTGGACACATCGGCGGTAACGGCAGATCCAGTCGTGTCACAGTTCTGGAACAGATCGTTTCAAAAGGGGAGGTCGTGAGTTTGACCATCGTGAGACTTAAAGAGCAGAACGAGTTCGAGCGGCGAAGATAAACTGTAAAGTAAAAACAAATGTCCGCGAGGAGAACTGATGATGAGAACATTTCTAACGGCCCTAGTCGCAAGTTTTTTTCTATTCCTCTCGTTCGCATCTGCTGAAGGCGATTTCGATTCAATGAAAGGGCGCACGCAATTCGATGTTTCAGGAAATGCGGGTTACAGCACGTATAGCGGACTTAGCTTGAGCGTTTCGGCCGGCGGCTTTCACTATTTGACACCACAATTTGGAATCGGCGGCGTTGCCGATGTGACTCGCTTTGGTGGTTCGACCGACGGTATCTTTTATTCAATCGGACCCGCTGCAGAATATTTTATTCCCGTCGGACATCGCGGACACATATTCGCTCAGGGGATAGCGTCCTTATCGGGTTGGGAAAAATCAAATTCGAACATCAGTCTGACGGCGCGAGCTGGTTACCGCTACTTTGTGACCGATGACATCGCACTCTCAGCCAAACTGTCGCAAAGCTGGTCGCGCGCCAATGTCGAATCGGGCCGCACGACGACAAACGATCCGACGCTGATGTTTGGTTTTTCGCTATTTTTCTAAATGGTAATGTCAGTAGGGATCGAACATTTGAAAATCGCCATCCCGGAAAGAATAGCCGACGTTGTAGTTCGCGGGTTCGATGCTTCGACTGCCTCTCATCCGCAACTTTTCTCGCGACCACCGCGCCATAATATCGGCTTTTTGCAAATCCGTAATGCCGAGGGCGACATGGTGCCTCTCAATTTCTTCAATGGGCACGACGGCTAAATGCTCGAGTAACATTGTCTTTCGCTGCGTGTCGGCAGTAAAAATTTTTGGAATTCGCATCGACGTTTCGGCCCGCAGTGTTCTCCAGTGGTCTGCGAACTTCCTATCGTTGTAGAAAACTTTTGCGGACCTGAGACCCTCCGGAGTTTCAACGAGGTAAACGCTCGCTTCCGCCCCTTGTCCAAGTCGTGCGAGAATCTCGAATTCCTTATCGCCGACAGTCAGTTTTTCTCCGACCTTTTGCATCGGGTTCTGCCTGAAGTTGAGAGATTTATTCACTCGCGCCTCGGTCCACGCCGGAGAATTTTTTATTTGGATCCACTTCGCGAGATGTGGTTCGAGTGTTGCGAGTCGACGATCGAGAGGCGGTAGATCAGCAGAGGCGCCGACACGCGCGAACTCGACGGCTCGCTCGACGCGTACGTAATTCGCAACACAGTCGACGGTCGGCGTCGATTGATAGCTCTTGAAATCGCCGCGCGCAGGAAATGCGAACAGCATTCCTGTCATAAGCAGGGCGTAGCAAAAACGATGATCAAAGTTGAACATGACTCAGATTAAATCGGCTTTTTCTTCGATTTTCTCGACGTAAACCGAGGCTCGACTAGCCTCAGGTCCGAAGCGTGACGTGACGTCGAATCGCAGGCTCGGGACGTAACGTAAGAGTTCCGTAGGGCTTAATCGCCGGTTCGTTCGCTGGCCGTGCGAGGTTAAATCGACGATAAATCCCAGCTAGCAAAACCTGCGCTTCCATCAGAGCAAACTGGTTTCCTATGCAGGTGTGGGGTCCCGCCGCAAACGGCAGATATGCGTACCGGTCGATTTCCTTTCGACGCTCGGGACTAAATCTTTCGGGATCGAATTTTAGCGGATCTTTGAAATTCGCTGGATTTCGATGAAGCAAGAAAGTGTTGACGGAAATGATCGCATTTTTTGGAAGCCGGACCCCATCGATGGTCGTTTCTTTCGCGACTGTGCGCGGGATCGCCCAGATGGGTGGAAATAGTCGAATCGCTTCTTCGAAAACCATTCGCGTGTAAACGAGTTCGCGCAGCTGTTCGAGCCTAATCCGTTCAGTGCCGCGACCCAAAACTCGATCGATTTCTTCGCGCAATTTCTTTTCAACTTCGGGATGATCTGCCAGCAAGTGCAGAGTCCAAGCAAGGCCATTCGCTGTGGTTTCGTGACCAGCCAAAAACATCGTCATGACTTCGTCGCGAAGATCTTCATTCGACAGACCCGTCTTCGGCGCAGTTTTCACAGCACCCGGTTCGTCTTCGTGAACGGCTGCCATAAGCATACCGAGCAAATCTTTTGTCGACTGAG
>JAYSYF010000207.1:0-4434 GCA_043716655.1 Bdellovibrionales bacterium
GTTTTCTAAGCACGACTATGTCCCGCGTCATAGGGGAATTCATCTACAAACGCGCTCTAGCTCTGCGGCCGTTGAGCTAGACGGCTACTATAAGCTTTCGTATGGGCACTCATAAGCTGGCACCGTTGTTGTATTGAAGGTTTAGTAGAGGTCCACAATGGAAATGCAAATCAAGATGAATCGCTCGCTGAAAACTCTCATCACAATCACTTTCGCTTACCTAACTTTCTTCGGAGCCGTCTTCTTCTCGGTGACTTCGAATGCCGCACTTCCAGATCCAGGAACATTTGTTCCGGCTGCTTGTGGTGAGGCTGTTCAAGCTGACAACCAGCCCGTAGTTTCAACTGTCTGCATGGGCAACATCGCTGGCGACGTTGCAGTCAGCACGATGGGCGCTTTCGAATTCCGCGATGAAAAGGGAAAGTCGGCCATCTACCGCGTAACTCAGGTTTCGAATCTCCTCGTAAAATTGATGTCAGGAGCAGTTCGCTCGCAAGTCTTCATGGTTGGCCCGCACGGCGACGAGATCGCGATGAAGATCAATCGCATGGGCGATGGCACTTTCAAAAACGCGGCTGGGCAAATCGGCGATGCGAAGTTCACCGTTCCCGAGTTCCAGGCCGTAGCCGTTACTCTCTAAGCCCGATTCGATGCCCGATTCGATTTCGGACTGACCAGAATCGATACACCCGCCAAGCCTAATACAGCCCCTGTGGTCGTCCCACCGGGGTTTTGTCGTTCCAGCTCGAACATATTGGCTTACGACCCCTATTTCGTGGCTCGGGGCTTGGAATAGGGAAGGGGTGAGGCTTAGAGTTTCTTAGTCTCGAGACGAGGTCGTAATGTTAGGCATTCGAAAAAACCAATGGACTGCAGTTCTCGCGTTGATCGCATTAACCGCGATGGTTTTCGCGTCGCTCGAAAGTTCGGCAGCCGGCGAACTGAAAGCGAAGATCATTCGCGTTGGCGACGGAACAGCAAACGTCATTTTCCAACCGGTCGGAAACGCAGAACAAGTACAGGTCTATAATCAACTCGGCGAGAAAATCGGCGAATTGAATTGGGCAGCTAAATTTCAGGTGTCTGTAACTGAAGCTGCACTTCGAGCAGCGACTAAAAAAGACGGTATCGACTTGAATGCTCTCTTGCAGGGGATCGGCACCGTTGAGAGTGGCGACAAGGTTTTGGTAGCAGCGGAACTTCCAGTCGCAATTAAAGATCTCGACGGACGCGAACTCGCAGTGGGAACACAAGTATTTTTCGGACTCGATCGCCTCGCTAAAGAGGGAGCAGTTGCACCCGTCGTGGCTTTCGGCGGAGACAGCATGGGCCCTGGTGGTGCTGCGAACAAATTTAACAGCCGACTTATGAAGAGCGGAGTTAAGGGTACAAACTCAGCTTCAGCAGGTGCCGCGGCACACGATCACGACTTAGGCGGCGTTCACGGCGATGGAAAGTTCCCAGCAGAAGCCATCGACGAAATGATTGGAATGGGCGAGCGATTTTTAACTTCGCCGATTTGCACGATGAGTCAGTCGCAACGGATTCTCACGACATCACCTTACGGTCGACGAACGCAAAGCCGCGCAACAAATGGCGAACTGATTTCGAAAAGCCATGATGGAGTCGACATTGCGGCACCATCAGGTACGCCGATTGTGGCAGCCGCTGCTGGCTGTATTAGCGTGGACAAGATGACGTTCAACAGAGCCATTGGCAGACGCGCTGTTGGTTACGGTCTGTCGATGCAGATCGATCACCAGAATGGGTTTTCAACTCAGTATGGACACATGAGCAATTTCAGCCCTGCCATCCAAAGGTTTGCGGATCGATCGCGCAAAAACGAGAAATACTGCTTCGATCGCGGTGAACAACTTGGATATTCGGGCCAGACCGGCCGATGCACAGGTCCACACTTGCACTTTGGAATGAAGAAGAACGGTAAGTCTGTGAATCCAAAAAATTACATGATGTCTCGGGCCGACAGCTCGCTTTCGCAAACTTGCACGGCTCTCTCTGCTAGCAATCAAGCGTTGCGACAGAACGTCGCTCAGGCTTTGTCTCCGGCGACAGGTGGTTCTTCGCAAGGGATTCAATCGGCAAGCGCAAGTCAGTCGACTTCGAGACAAGTAGCGAACTAAGCTCCACACATTTTTCACCTCGTTTGGTTTCGCCGATCGGCGAATTTCGAACGAGGTTCAAGAATCTCCCTTTAAAAAAACCCAAGCGACCCTTCATCGGTTCGGTTTCTTGGCTTTAAACGTCTCAATTTGGGATGTCTCAACCTCTTACATTTCGTCACAATTCATTTTAGCGTACGATCGGTATTCGTAATTACGGGGGTCTAATGAACTCGAACGACGCTGAATCGCCCTTTAAAAACAGAATTCTGGTTTTAGGTCTTTTTTTAATGGGCTCTGCTTTCGGGGTGCTCGGATTTCAAAATTGTGCGGCAAACGACCAGTCGCCGCTTCCTGCCGCCTCGGCGGGTGGCGGTACCGGTGGACCCATGGCCGCCGAAGCCTTTCCTCCTCCGGGCCAGAGTCTTGAACCCTTCGAAATGATCACCCTGATCGAATACCGCAATGTTGAAAACGGTCGATTCTTCATAGCGAATCAGGACGAAGAGGCGTCAATGGCATCGAAGGGAATGGTCGCGACCGGAACCAGCTTTACCTTCTACGAAACTGAAATTTTGAAATCCTTCCCGGTGATCCGTTTTTATTCCACGGCCACGGCGAGTTACGTCTACGTGGTCAAGGCGAATGAGTTGGCCCTGTTGCGAGCGGCTGGATCTGGATTTCAAGAAGATGGCATCGTCGCGTATGCGAAGTTACCTAAACTGACCGGAGCGACCGAGGCCTGCACGCCAGACGTTGCACCCGTCTATAGATCTTATCGCGATATTGCAGGTTCCAACGCCGACAATATTCATCGATACACGAGCCAAACAATTGCCGTTTCAATGACCGGTGCAGGTTGGAAAAACGAGGGCATCGCGTTTTGTGTTCCCGCATTCACACTTACGAACACGATTCCGGTCGTCGCAAAAAAATTGGCGAACGTGGTCACTGCGACAGGATTCAAAACAGTTTTCGCAGACAAAGGCGAAAAATTCATCTTTACGGCGAGCGCTGCCGAAGCCAGCGCACTTCAGAATTATTCCAGTCCGACAAATGCTTTCACTCTCGATTCTGCGCTCTCGGCAAATTCAAACTTAGACCTCTTCAAGTCCGGAGCTGCAGGCACTGTCGCCGCCGTGAGGTACTTTATCCCGGCGACATCCAGCCACTTCTACACGATATCCAGCGCCGAAATCGCCGCCCTTGACGGAGCGAACGCGAGTAATCCAGGTACTTACGTAAAAGAAAATCCTGAGTTCGCAGGATTCCCGGTAGGGGCTTTGGGTTGCCCGATAGGCACGCGGTCCGTCTATCGTCTCTTTTATGACGGACCGGCTCACGGGCTGGCGGTTGGAACGAGCCGTCATCGGTTCACGGCGAGCGCGAATGAAAAGCAGAGCAAGGTTGGGGCTGGTTATTCATTCGAACAGGTAGCATTTTGCTCGCCCGACATGAGATAAGCGCGAAGTTCCGCCAAGGCGGAGTTTTTCAAGAACCTCCCTTTAGAAAATCCAGCACGCGCGTCTTCATCGGTTCGGCCTCGAACGGTTTGAGGATTGCTCGCGTTTTAAGCTCGGGATGCAGATCCTTCCACGTGGCTATGATGCCGTCGTGATTTCTTAGAACGACAGGCTTTTGCGCTTCGTCGATTAAAAATGTGAGACCGCTTTTGAGTTTGAGTTTGGCTTTGATCGAGGGAACTCCTGACGAATCTTTGCGCATCGTTTCGAAAATCTCGATGATCGTCGAATCGTGGAAAGGCGACTTTGTTTTGCCCTTCACCTGCGGCGCGGGCTTCGACGCCACCGGCTTAAACTGGCCGACTTCGACGAACATGCCGATGGTGTCCCACACGCGGCGAGAGGGCTTGTAGAGGTCATAGAGACCATGAGTCGCCATATCGCGGTCGACTTCCTTCCACACCTCGCGCAGCTGCTCGGTGGGCTTACGGCGGTCGAAATCACAGAGTGATTGTGTACGCAGAAAATCGAGTTTCCCGATCATCGCGTCTTTGTACTCGCGAGGGATTGGAAGGGCGTTCACCTCGTAAATCAGAGCCTCAAAACAGCGGGAAATCAGTTCTGCCATGCTCTGAGGTTAATGTGTAAGTTTAGTGTAAGTCAAATGGAGGGTGGGCGGCGAGTCGAGGTCGCCGCAAGTGCGGTCTGGAAATTTCGATTGAAAGGAAATGCTGCGGGCCGTATACCTGCGGTCCCTGTCTGTATGGTGATTGTAGCTCAGTTGGTTAGAGCATCGGATTGTGATTCCGAGGGTCGCGGGTTCAAGTCCCGTCTTTCACCCCATTTTTCCC
>JAYSYF010000208.1:0-4431 GCA_043716655.1 Bdellovibrionales bacterium
CGCTGACATCCAGCTTGAACTGATTGCGTAAAACCGGCGAACTTTTCGCAATCTTGATAAGTTCGTTCACTTCATCGATTTTTGGCAGAGCTTCTTGAGCATAATTTTCGGCGAAAATTCTTTGGCCAACGAGCCACGCGTCGATGACGTCAGTGACTGGTTTTGTTTTCGAAACTGCAATGAGCCTTGCTGGATGCACGAGCGATGCCGCTGCGATTTCCGAACGCAACCGCGCGACGTTTTCTCCTATGAGAGAATCACCTTTTTCTGAGAAACGTTTTTTCGCCGTGACTCCGAGTGACGCCAACGCTTTTTCAACGATCGCCATTGAAAGGCCAACAACCGTGTCGTAATCTCCATCGAAACTTTCGATAAAATCTCCCGCGAGTGCATTTTGAATTCCGTAAGCACCAGCTTTATCAAGTGGGTCACCGGTCGCGACGTAAGCGTCGATCTGATCACTCGAAAGTTCTCGAAATTTGACCCGAGTTACGGCGTGATCCTGATGCCTGCGACCTGTATCAACGTCTATAAGACTAACGGCTGTAATCACGTCGTGAGTCTGGTTCGAAAGGCGACTAAGAAATGATCGCGCTTCAAACTCGTCTTTAGGCTTGCCCAGGATTTGGTCACCTAACACCACTACTGTGTCGCTCGCGAGCACTAAAAAGCCGTGTCCTTCCGCGAGCTTTCCCATTTTGAGACACGCTTCTGCCTTGTCTGAAGCGAGCTGTCTTATCTGTGACGTTAAATTCAGGTTTTCGTCGGGAATTTCCGATATTTGACTAGGGAGAATATCGAATTCGTAGCCTGAAATCGTAAGAATCTGGCGCCTTCGAGGCGATTGCGATGCGAGCACGAAACGTCGAACGCTCATGTCTCCCTTACATCACGGAAGGAACTTGATGGGAAGCGATTTGCTACCAATCGTTTTAATCGGCGTCACTGGCATGGCGGCGTTTTTCTTTGTCTCGGCGTTAATGGCGAGAGACGAAGGCGCGAGTGCGTTGTCATGGGCATCGGGCAACGCTCCGTCAAAATCGAAATCTTCACTCATCAACATGTCTCGACCACTCGTGCACCAATTCACAATCCAGTACGCCACTCGAATCAAAAATCCAAAATGGCGGAAAAAAATCGACTACGACCTCGTGACCAGCGGACTCACTTCCGAACTCAACGTCGACGAGTTTTTGGGTCTCAAACTTTTGTGGGGCGTGGCACTTCCGATTGTTGCGTTGGTGCTGAACTTTGCGCTGCAGCTGAATTACCCGTGGTACATTTTCATCGGCGTAGGTCTCGTCGGCTGGAAAATGCCAGACAGCCATGCGAAAAAGATGCGCCAGGATCGTCAGCTCGACATCATCAGCGAACTTCCCTTCTTCACCGACCTCATGGCGCTTGCTGTGGAAGCGGGAAAAGATTTTCAGGGAGCCATCCAAGCCATTGTTGAAAAGGCGAGCAAGGAAAGCGTTCTCGCGAACGAACTGAATCAAGTCCTGCGAGATATCACCCTCGGCAGTTCGCGCGCGGATGCCTTGAAGAGTCTCGCTAGACGATGCGATCTTCAGCAAATCAATTCGCTGGTGAACGTCATCATCGACTCGGACGCAACCGGTGTGAGCATTTCGAAAGTCCTGAAGGACCAATCGATCCAGATGCGGGTCGAACGTTTCGTTCGCGCTGAAAAAGCGGGTGCACAGGCGTCGCAGAAAATTTTGATTCCGCTGGTCCTGTTTATTCTTCCCGCGGTCTTCATCATGGTCTTCGCGCCGGTCGCATTGCAGTTCCTTTACGGCGGAGGCGGACAGTGAAGGCGAACAACAAGTCAGCCATTCTAGTTCGAGCCGCAGGCGGCGCACGAGTCGTTCTCGCGTCGGATTTGAGTATCGCCGACGACGTTGTCTCGCGCAACGTTGGTTTGCTTAAGCATTTTGAGTTACCGAAGGGCCAAGGCCTTTGGATTAAACGCTGTAATTCGATTCATACTTTCTTTATGCGCTTCCCCATCGACGCTGTGTTCGTCGATAAGAAGCTAAAAGTGATTGCGGTCTATCGTGGCTTGAAACCATGGCGCATCACTCGACTTCACTTCAAAGCATCGAGCGTCTTCGAACTTCCTGCGGGCACTCTGGACGCGACTGTTGAAGACGCAACCGGAATTAAAGGCAAAGCGATTGCTGCGGGCGATGTTTTGATCGTTGAAGGTGCGAAAGCTGACGGAGGCGCGAATGGCTAAGCCGTCATTTGGCATCCGTATCTTAACTGGTTCGCAAGGTGGGCAGATTGTTCCGTTGATTGTTGGCTACAACATCATCGGACGCAGCCCGACCTGCCAGGTTAAACTTGCTTCGAACTCGGTATCGAAAGAACACGCAACCGTTCTGATGACCGAAGACGGAAAAATTATTCTTACGGACATGAATTCCCGCAACGGTTCATTCGTTAACGGACTTCGCGTTCAGAATCAGAAGCTCAATGCCGGTGACAAGCTCACCTTCCACGACGTCGTGGTTGAACTTCTTGAACTGCCGCCAGGTTACGATCCGCGCTATGTGCCGAACGCAAGCGGCGGAATTCCGATGCCGGCCTGGGCTGGAAACGCGGCCGTCAATATGTATCCGCAATCGAATGCGCTGGCGACGCCTATGGATAATCAGCACGCCATGGGACAGGCACACGCTTCAATGAATCAAGGTCATGCCCATGATCACGCTCCGCAATCACATGGTGAGTCTGCGCCTCGAGCAAATTACACCGGAAACGTGTTCCTCGACTTCTTCGAGAACGTTCGCATCTATATAGACCATGTCGCGATGCCTGGTGTTTATGCGGTCGTTCAGCGCATGAACTATCGCCAAGGGATTATGCTTTTCATCACCATGTACATCATCATGGTAACGGTCGTTGCGACTGTTCCTATGGTAACGCTCACAAAAAAGAGTATTCGCCAAGAGAGCGTTCGCCGAGCGAAGACGATTGCGCGCAACCTTGCCGCCATCAACCGCCAAGCCATTCTCGAACGCAATGAAGTCGCAGTGACCGTTCGACTAGCAGAACTCGAAGAAGGCGTAAGCAACGCTCTGATTCTTGCGAAGGACGGGACTATTCTCGCTCCTGCCAACAAGCGCGGAGAATTTTCGAAACTGCCGTTCGTCAATCAAGCTCGTCGTGAAGAACGCGAGACCGACGGATTTATTGACGACTCGACTTTGGGTGTCGCGATCCCGATCGCCCGCTACAATCCTGAAGCTGGTTCGCAAGAAGCTGCGGCATACGCTGTCGTTCTTTACGATATGGGATCCATGGCGATGAATCCGGCACAAACACTTGGACTCTTCATTCAGATATTCCTCATCGCCGCACTCATCGGTGGCGTACTCTACTTCTTCTTATCGCGTGTGGTTGAACATCCACTTAGTTTGTTAAGCACGCAGCTCGACGACGCGCTTCGTGAAGGAAGAGATGACCTCTCGACTCCTTATACTTATCCGCTGTTAGAGAAACTGATAAGCAACGTCAATTCGGCGCTGACACGAGCGGCGAACGGCAGTGGCGGCTATCAGTCGCCAAGCGCAGTCTTGAATCGCGACATCGAAGCAAACAACGTAGTGCGAATGCTTCCTGTTCCTGCGATCAGCATCAATGCGATCGATGACCGAATCATTTCGACCAATGGTCATTTCGATGAACTGATTGGCGGCGGAGTAAATCTCAACGGTCGTGGACTCAGCGATATTCCGGACACTGCACTTCAAGATAACTTGCGTGAACTTGTACCATCGATGCGCGACCAACTGGGTAACATCGCTTTCAGCAAGATTCCTTTTGGCGGAGTTCAATACGAAGTGAATGGACAAGCGATTGTCGGCAATAGCGGCGACGCTGCTTGGTATCTCATTACTCTAAGCAAGGCAGGGGGATAGCGCGACGTGAATTCAGCGGCCGTTCTCCCGCGTACGGGATTCAAATTTATGCTTGTTGTCCGCGCCGGCCCAGATGCCGGGGCGGCGTACCAGCTTTTGCCTCCACGCGTGACTATCGGACGTGATCCTCAATCGAACAGCGTTGTCATTAACGATCCAAAGGTGAGCCGAAATGCCGCCGTGCTCGAGTTTACTCCTGAAGACATCCGAATTGTCGACGTCAGCGGAAAAGTGAAACTCTCGGTGAACGGACAAGTTGCAGAACGTTTCTCGATCAAGGGTGGCGATCTAATTCGCATCGGAGACTCTGAACTCTCGTTCGTTGTCGAGGCGATGCAGCTTCCAGCGGTCGTTCAGAATAACGGACAACATCCGATGGCTCCGCTCGCGATTGCCGGTCAATCGACCGCTCGCGGACCGAGCGTCGGTAGTTCAGTTTCTCCAAACTCGCAGAACATGCGTTCGCGTAGCGCGAAGCCAAGCAAACTTCCCTTCTATCTTATTG
>JAYSYF010000209.1:0-13218 GCA_043716655.1 Bdellovibrionales bacterium
GGCAAACTTGCCGGATCGTTCGGGTCGCGCGGTGGCGCAACGCCTGAGATCGCGTGGTACGCATCGGCGAGCCCTGTGGTCGACACGCGCTTGCGAAGTGTATAGAGCGGTCGCGCCGAATCCATGATTCGTTTCTTCAACTGCAAATGCGTCAGGTTGGGATTGTGCGCGAGCAAGAGCGCCGCGATTCCCGAAACGTGCGGTGTCGCCATAGATGTTCCCGAATAAGAGTCGTATCCCCCATTCAAAACAGAACTGACGATGTTAACGCCTGGTGCTGCAACATGAACGCTCGTCGCTCCATAATTCGAAAAGCTTGCAAGGCCCCCGCGGTTATCCAAAGCGGCGACGGACAATACGTTATCGACGTCGTAGCTAGACGGATATGTCGGTGTCGAGTCGTTGTCGTTGGAATCGTTTCCAGCGGCGACCACAAATAGCACTCCGGCTTTGTTCGCATCCGAGATTGCAGTTTTCAAAAGCGCTGAGGCTGCGCCACCACCCCAAGAGTTGCTCATGATGTCTGCGCCATTTTTTCGAGCGTAGTCGATCGACTTGATCGCGTTGGCCAGTGTGCCGCCGCCATCTTTGTTCAGAAACTTGACGGCCATGATCGAGACGTTCCAGTTAACACCGACAATTCCTTTTCCGTCGCCGCCCTTGGCGCCGATTGTTCCAGCGCAGTGACTCCCGTGCGCGTTGTCGTCGGTCGCATCGCCTTTACTGTCGGCAAAGTTGTAGCCATTGATGTCGTCGACATAACCGTTGCCATCGTCATCGACGCCAGGCTGACCTTTGGATTCTTTTGCATTTACCCAAGCCTGCGGTTTGAGATCCGGGTGATTGAAATCAACACCGGTATCGATTACTGCAACAACAACTTTTTTATCGCCCGTCGTGTAGTCCCACGCAGCCACTGCACCGATATCGATTCCAGCGATGCCGACAGATCCAGCTGAATCCGCTGCACCCGTGTTTTTCAAACCCCATGTTTTTGAAAAGTCCGGATCGTTCGGAGTTTTCATCGAACGAAATCCAAAGGCTCGATAGATGAAGTTTGGTTCGATGCGCGAGACCAGCGGATGTTCGCGCAGTTTGGTTTCTAATCGCTTTGCCGACAAGAGACCTGCAGCCGATCGCACAACGATGAGATTGCTGCGAACGTGATCCACCACTTCGGCGCCCAGTCGCTGCGAAAGCGATTCGAAGTTGGTCATTCGCATCTCGTCGCGAAGTTCGACGACAAATTCTCCGGGAACTGCTTCGGGAGTTTTCTTAGACTCGCCAGCGGCTTCGGCGCTCGAAGATACAAAACAAGCGCCCGCCAAAAAACCGGCCACCGTGAGCGACGCCATCCTGGCGACGCTGCACGCGAAAATTTGAGCCATTGATCCTCCTTGATCGTGGTTCCAAAATGGTACCCTGAACAAGAAAGGATGTTGCTTAATTAACGTGCGATTAGGCCCGACGCGACTTCTTCTGGCTTTCCGGCGAGTCGAACAAACTGAGTTGTGTTTCTTCCGTTCCGACTCCGGGGATCTCGCGTTGCGAGGATTGATCTTTTTTAAACTCGTCCATCACGACATGCGGTTCAACACCGCGATTCTTTTCGAGATTCATCTGACGCATGAACTCTCGCGCCGCTTCCGGCCCGTAGGCAGAACGAACCAAATTCAGAATCAAAGCGCGACCTGTGGAAGTCGAAGATCCGGCTTTGAATCCGAATTCTTCCATCATTTTACCGATTCGGAGAGCATCTATTCCATTACTCGGATCAATGGTTTTCGGTTTCATACTTCCCCCAAATCCGTATCGGACATTCGCGGCCCAATGTGGACAACTCGACCGATTTGCAGCGAAAACCGGCTGCACGTCGTGCTTGGAGAGACGCCCGTTCCTTAGGAGCTGGTTAAATTGACACTCGAAGGCAAAGGACGAATTGCTGAGAACTCCTATACGCGCCCGTGACGGAGTTTTACGACGCGGTGTGGAAGCGTCTTTTGGCACTGTCTGACAGATTCTGTCTTCGAGTCCAGGATGTGGAAAAACCTGTGGGATATCGCGAAAAGCCCACTATTTCGTGGGCTTTCGCTCGTAGTTTTCAACGCTCAAAAATTAAGCTGAGTATAAATTATGCTCATTGAGAGAAGCTGGGCCTAAGCCAGGTCTCGATTTTTTACAGTCGCGCGGAGGAACTCGGCATTCAGATTCGCAATGTTCTCGAAGCTGATTTCTTTCGGACACGCGAGCGAACACGCACCTGTGTTCGAACAATTACCGAAGCCCGCGTCTTCCATGGTTTGCATCATGTTGAGAACGCGACGCTCACGCTCGGGGTTACCCTGAGGAAGCAATCCCAAGTGCGAAACCTTAGCACCGACGAACAGCATCGCCGAAGAGTTCACGCAGGCCGCGACACATGCGCCACAGCCAATGCACGCGGCTGCTTGGAACGCGCGCTCGGCTTTCACTCGCGGTACTAGCACCGAATTCGCATCGACCGCGTTACCGGTGTTGACCGAAATGTAACCGCCCGCCGTAATGATTCGATCGAATGCACTTCGGTCGACAGCAAGATCCTTGTGTACAGGAAACGCTTTTGCTCGGAACGGTTCGACTGTTATCGAGTCGCCCGTTTTGAATTTTCGCATGTGGAGCTGGCACGCCGTTGTACCTCGCTCTGGTCCATGCGGGTTTCCGTTAATCGTCATCGAGCACGATCCGCATATGCCTTCACGGCAGTCGTGATCGAACGCAATCGGATCTTTCCCTTCGGTGATCAATTTGTTGTTCACAACATCGAGCATCTCGAGAAACGAAGCATCACTTGAAATCGATTCGACGTCGTAATCTTCGAAGTGTCCCTCGGCTTGAGAGTTCTTCTGGCGCCAAACCTTCAACTTCAATTTTAGATTCGTACTGTTCATTCCGCCCATTTGCGCTCCTTGTCGCCCCATAGGGGCGCGATACTGTCGCCCCAACGGGGCGCAATCTTACTTATAGCTGCGAGTCGCCAAGTGGACTCGTTCGAAAGTGAGGCGCTCGGTGTGGCGCTGCCAATTCTTCGGACCGATGATGCCGGTGTCGCCAGTGTATTCCCAAGCAGCAACGTGACTGAAGTTTGTGTCGTCGCGCATCGCTTCGCCGTCAGGCGTTTGATACTCTTCACGCAAGTGACCACCGCAAGATTCGTTTCTTGCCAAAGCGTCGCGCGCCATAAGTTCCCCAAGCTCAAGGAAATCGGCAACACGCCCTGCTTTTTCAAGTTCAGGATTTAAGTTGTTCATTTCTCCGCTGACACGAACATCGTTCCAGAATTCATCGCGAAGTTTCGAGATGTCCGCAATGGCGGTTTCTAGGCCTGTCTTGTTTCGCGCCATGCCGACATTTTCCCATACGATAGTACCGAGCTTGCGGTGAATAGCGTCCGCTGTCTGCTTGCCCTTAATTCCCAACAACTTGTCGATGCGCTCTTGAGCGGATGCTTTCGCCGCCTTGAATCCATCGTGGGATGTCTCTACTTTTCCAAGTGTGCTGCTCGCAATGTAATTTCCGATTGTGTACGGAATTACGAAGTAACCATCCGCAAGGCCTTGCATCAAGGCCGAGGCACCGAGTCGGTTTGCACCATGATCCGAGAAGTTCGCTTCGCCAAGAACGTGAAGTCCGGGAATCGTCGACATCAAATTGTAATCAACCCAGAGGCCACCCATCGTGTAATGCACGGCAGGGTAAATTCGCATCGGCGATGTGTAGGGATCTTCGCCCGTAATCTTCGCGTACATATCGAAAAGATTGTCGTACTTTTCTTGGATACCTTTTTTACCGACCCGCTTAATTGCGTCTCGGAAATCGAGGTAGACGGACATTTTTGTTGGACCGACGCCCAAACCTTCATCGCAGCGATACTTCGCTTGGCGGGATGCGACGTCACGCGGAGCAAGGTTCCCGTAGCTCGGATAAATTCGCTCGAGATAATAATCGCGCTCATCATCTGGAATTTGTTCCGGGGAGCGCGTGTCGCCCTTTTTCTTAGGAACCCAGCAACGCCCGTCGTTTCGTAGCGATTCTGACATCAGCGTTAACTTCGACTGATAATCGCCCGAGTATGGAATGCACGTCGGGTGAATCTGCGTGAAGCATGGGTTTCCAAAAGCCGCGCCCTTTTTGTGCGCACGCCACGAAGCGGTCACGTTCGACTGCTTTGCATTCGTAGAGAAATAAAAAACATTCCCGTAGCCACCGGTCGCCAAAATCACCGCGTCAGCCACGTGCGACTCGAGTTCGCCCGTCAAAAGGTTTCGAACGATGATGCCGCGTGCCTGGCCGTCGATAACAACGAGCTCGAGCATTTCGCGACGATAGTGAAGCTCAACGGTTCCCGCTGCTACCTGCCGCATCATCGACTGATAAGCGCCAATTAAAAGCTGCTGACCGGTTTGGCCCCGAGCATAGAACGTGCGGGAAACCTGCGCGCCACCGAAAGAGCGGTTCGTCAAAGTTCCGCCGTACTCACGCGCGAACGGCACGCCTTGCGCCACGCACTGGTCGATGATGTTCGGACTGATCTCAGCGAGACGATAGACGTTGGCTTCACGCGAGCGGAAGTCGCCGCCTTTAACCGTGTCGTAAAAGAGACGATAAGTCGAGTCGCCGTCATTCTGATAATTTTTCGCGGCGTTGATTCCGCCTTGAGCCGCGATTGAGTGCGCCCGCCGAGGTGATTCGTGGATGCAAAATGTTTTAACTTTGTAACCGAGCTCACCCATGGTGGCCGATGCCGAGGCTCCGGCAAGTCCGGTCCCAACAACGATGACCGTGTGATTTCGTTTGTTTGCGGGATTCACGAGTTTCATGTCGAATTTATATTTCGACCACTTGTCTTCGAGTTCTCCGCCAGGAATTTTTGAATCTAATTTTACGTTCGACATTTAATCTCCTATCCGCCTGTAGCGGACTACCTTCCCGCCAAGAAAAAGACGTACAGCGGTTGCACGATGAATCCAGCTGCGATGATGACTCCGTACACATAGCCAAATTTGCTAAGCATCGGCGAATATCGAGGGTGATAAAGTCCCAATGTTGCGAACGACGAATAGAAACCGTGACTCAAGTGCAGACCCACCGCGATCATGCACAAGACGTAAAACGCGACGTAAAGCGGATCTTGGAAAACTTCGAGCACCAGGCGATGAAGGTCGCGCATTTCGCCGACGACCGGGTACGTGATCGAATAGTAGCTTCCGTATTTAAACGTAATCAGGTGGTAAACGATAAAGACGGCAATTAAAGTGCCGTGATAAACCATCCACCTAGATTGAAAGCGCGGCGCTTTTTCTCCTGATGGAGACATCGAATTTTTCTGCGCCTTCGCTTTTCGATTTTCGATCGCTAACCAAATTCCATTCACGATATGCCCGAGAATCGTAAGCACGAGCGCCGCTTCTGCAATGTAGATCAGCGGATTGCTAGTAAGCGCGTGACTGTATTTGTTGTAAGCTTCGGGGCTGAAAATAATCAGCATGTTCGCCGCCATGTGCGTAAGCACAAAGCCGCTCCAGACGAGGCCGGTCAACGCCATCACTTGTTTGCGACCGATTGCGGACATGAGGTACTTCACAGGTGCGTGGTCCTTCCGTGCTTTCCGAACGGATAATATTGAGACTTATCCGACAGTTGAGCCATTATCAGTAGTTTATCAATACGCCTGTTGATGAACCGTGTCCAACGCTTCGTTCTCGCTTCGTTGAAATGCCAGAAAAATTCTGACATAAGAAACGCATGAAAATTTTTGTGTGCGTCAAACAAGTCCCTGACACGGAAACCAAGATCAAGTTGAAGCCCGATGCCTCGGGAATCGACACGACCGGCATCAAGTGGGTCATGAATCCGTACGACGAATACGCCGTTGAAGAAGCGGTCAAAACGCGCGACGGCGGCAAAGCCACGAACGTTACCGTTCTCTCAGTAGGACCAAAGGCTCGCGCGGTTGAAACGCTTCGCACGGCTCTCGCGATGGGTGCAGACGACGCGATCGTCATCGACGCACCGGAAGATGCTGACTCGGCGATGACGGCCAAAGCGCTTGCTGCCGCGATCGAAGCTGAAGGCGAATACTCGATGGTCATGACCGGCAAACTCGCGATCGACGATAATCTCGCGTCGGTCGGCCAGATGCTTGCCGAAGCATTAGGCATTCCGCACGCGACCGTTATTTCTAAACTCGAGCAAGGCGATACATTAATTGCTGAACGAGAAGTTGAAGGCGGAACGAAAGAAATCGTTCAACTGAATAAACCGGCTCTGATCGCGGCCAATAAAGGCCTCAACATGCCTCGCTACCCAAGTCTGCCTGGCATCATGAAGGCGAAAAAGAAAATCATCAAGGAACTCACTCTCGATAGTCTCGGAGTTTCCGCGGCTGATGCGCGAACAAAACACACAGCCTTTAAACTTCCTCCCGACAAGCCGGCCGTAAAAATGATCGACGGCGATCCTGCGACACAGGCAAAAACTTTGGCCACTCTGCTGCGCCAAGAAGCGAAGGTGCTCTAATGCCAAATAACACAACAAACGTTTTAGTTTTTGCTGAAATCGTGAATGGTAAAATCAAAAAAGGTACACTCGAACTTTTAACGGCAGCGCGCGCAGCTTCGCTCTCCACACAAGTTCTCGTTTTAGGTTCCGGAGCAAAAGCCGCAGCGGCTGCTCTTGGCGGATGGAACGTCGTCGAAGCATTTGCCGGCGAAGGCCCCGCGTTCGATCAGTACAATCCCGAAATTTTCGCCGAGACCGTCACCGGAGTTATCAAAGATTCTGGCGCCGACACCGTTCTCGCTTCATCTTCGCTTCTCGCACGAGATCTTTTCCCACGAGTGGCGGCTCGACTCGGAACAGCGGCGGTCAGCGATTGCACCGAACTCGCCCTGACCGGTGGTTTGAAAGTTCGTCGCCCCATGTATTCTGGAAAATGTTCGGCCGAGGTTTCTTTCTTAGGGAACGGACCAAAAATCGTTTTGATGCGCGCAAACCAAATGCCGGTTGGCGAACCTCAGGGTGGCGGAAGCTGCACTGTAAAAGACGTTCCAGCTCCTTCGACTTCAAATCTCAAGACTTTGATAAAAGAGGTTTTGAAAGGTGCGAGCGGAAAACTCGATCTCACTGAAGCGAACATCATCGTTTCTGGCGGACGCGGACTTAAAGAAGCAGCGAACTTCAAATTGATCGAAGATCTTGCGGAATCTTGCGGTGCGACTGTAGGCGCTTCGCGCGCGATCGTCGATGCAGGTTGGGTTTCTCACTCGATGCAGGTTGGACAAACTGGAAAAACAGTGGCTCCGACGTTGTACATCGCGGTTGGAATTTCCGGCGCCATCCAGCATTTAGCTGGTATGAGCGGCGCTCGCGTCATCGTTGCAATCAACAAAGATGCGAACGCACCGATCTTCCAAAAAGCGACTTACGGTCTCGTCGGGGATCTCTTCGAAATCGTCCCGGCACTCACAGCCGAATTTAAAGCGCTTCACCACTAGGCAGCGCTACTCTTCTCTAACTTCGAATCACCCGCGGCGCCGCGGGTGCAGATCCTCACTTCAGCCACGAAACGCCCGTCAAGTGATCTGCCAATTCCTCTTCAGTTAAATAAAAGTTTCCTTTACGACATCGAGCTTTGATTTCGGGAACATAGCCGCCACAGCTTGTACCCCAGCTGTTTCGTACTTTGTATTCGCACGAATTAGTTTTCGTGTTCCATTTCCGTCCAACAATCACGCTTGCGTGTGCACCGCATCCCTTTTCCACTTCTTCATCGTAGTCTGCGTCAGTTTGTCGTTTGGTGAGGAAACATGCGTCGTATGAAATTCCCGCGACTCGATGATCATCAAGTAGTGAATCGATGACGGTTAGCATCTCGCGAAAATCGGTGAAGTGTTGTAAGCTAGCGTTGTTAATACGGGATCTTGGTCCGCATTGGTTTAAAGTATCAGCGTCATCTGGTCTTCGTCATAGAATTTGCCGTCGTGAGACATCGCCATCGGCTCGGTCCCCCATTTCACAAATCCTCGCGAGACATAGACTTTCTCGGCCGATTTATTTCCCGATTCCAGAGAAAGTTCGATGGCACGAACGCCGGGCATTTCTTCACGCGCAAAGCGAATGGCGAGATCGAGTAGTTTTCCTGATAAACCTTGTCCGCGAAATTCCGAGTCAACAAAGACGCCCCAAATCGTAGCTTTGTGATTAATGCGTCGAAAAGTTTCGCGGCCGATGGCTACGGTCGCGACGACTTGACCTTCAACGACCGCGCCGAATATTGCGCGTTCTTTCGAGGCCGGGTCGAGCTCGCTAAGTCCGGGGCAAGCAGCCGTCTGATTTCCATCCTAAATTTAATTGATCACTGTATAAACGACGCTTTCGGCGCTGCCAACATTCGCCCGATCCGAATAGCCATCGGTGCCGTAGTCGCCGAGAGGAATCTGAATATCGAGTTCAAATTCGAGAACACTCTTCTTTGTTTTGAATGATGTTACGGCCTTTGCATTCATAATTTTAAGCGGCGTTACAAGCTCTAGCTGGTACCCCTTCACCGAAGTGGGATTCCCAGAACTCTTGCTCACATAATCCACGTACGCGATTCGAAGTACCGCAGAAGGTTTTTTCGAAAAACTGTTCGGATAAAGGCTCAGCAGCGACTTCGCTCCGCGATAGCCGCAAGTATCATAAGTCGAGAGTGCTTTTCTGTAGGTCAGCACGTCGTCGAAATCTGTCAGCTTGTTGGCTGATCGCAACGTCGCCTCAATAAATTCCAGTTCGGTCTGTTGGTCGCCCGCCAAATAAATTTTTTCGACGCCGCTAGCGTCTGTCGCCAAAACTGACGTCAATTTTCGCACTTCAACTTTGACTGTTTTCGGACAATCCAAAGCCATAACTGGAACAGTGAAAAAGGAAATCAACAGTGCCGCTATCGTTTTCATAAATCCTCCGATGTATGTTCAGCGGTTTTAGTGCAGTGGCGTCGAAAACCTGTATCGGTAGTTCGGGTTGCGAAACTTATTCAAAGGGCAACGACCGGCCTCGTGGCTTCCACAGGCGTTTTTACCGAGAATGCGAGGTAAAAGTAAACACACGAAAGTACGGCGACCGTCTGCCAGAGTCCGAAGACTGCGAACGAAAGATTAAACAGAAACACACCCAGAAGGCAGCCCAGTCCGTTTGTCCAAAGGACAAGGTTGATCGAAGATATCGAACACTTCAACATTCGCACAAAACCGATACTTTGTAGAATCACGAGAAGAGTAAGCGGGACAAGAATCGAGACGCCCGATAGGTAGAAAACAGGAGTGAGTACGATTGCGAGTAACATCGACACGCGTGCCGAAACTTTCGGCGTCAGTCGCGCAAGAGCATCCGAATTTGCCAAGATGGCAGCAAGCCCTGTTACCAGTAGTACCGCGGCCACTCCAACACTAAGACCCAACGCCGGTAATCCGAGCTGCTTTTGAATCAAGAAAACGTAAAAGCTTTGTGCCATTGCATAGCTAACGCCCATCCAGAACGCTGGTTGAACAACGTCCCGCTGCACGGTCATTCGCCGTAGTGTCCAGAGAAACAGAAGCACGAGTGCGGCCGCCGCGATCACTACATTTCCGACCCGTTCAAAAAACATTTCACTGCTTGAGACTTTGAAAAACGGCCAATTATCGGTGCTCGCTCGTTGAGTGAAATCGACCGCACGCTCGGTCGATGCAACACTTGCGAAATCCTTTATTACCCATTGGTGCCTCGGATCTTTTCGAAGCCAACTCGAAATTTTAGATTTCTCTAAAACGGTCCATCCGTTTTTTTTGTAGGCCGCACTGACAAGTTTATTGTCGCCTTTTCGATGGTAGAGAAATAGTCGATCGCTCAATGTATCTAGGTCGTTGTTAAAAGCTGCGCGGAACGTTTCAACCAGTTTTCCCAATGGGGCACTTGTGATTTGCAGAATTCCGTCCGGCACCAAGTGCTGATCGTAGATGCGAATCGCCTCGGCGGTGATGAGGGAGCTTGGTCGAAGCAAGGATCCAAACGCCGACGAGAACGCCGCACTATCCGAGCTGTACATCTGAATGACGTCATAATTCTTTTCTGAGCGCTCTATGAAACGTCGACCGTCATCATTGACAACGTTGACTCCGTCATAAATTCCACCCGAAAATTCTTTTTGACCCGTGTTCATTATTTTTTGTGCCGATTGGTTGATATCAATGGCATCAATGCCGCCTGCACTGAACGCGCGTGCTGCGAGAATTTCTTGGCCTCCGACCGTGCTAATTAGAGCCACCTGCGGCGATTTTTTCCCGTGAATGAAATGGGGAAGTATAACATCAAGTCCCCACGTCCCTGTCGACACCGAATCGTTATAGCTAGCTCGTAGTTCGTCGAAGGATTCGATGCGACGGTAAATGTGGCTACGCAAATCTCCGCCATCAAATAGCAAAAGATTTAAGGTCGGATTGCCGGACACGAGTTCGACGACTCCGTTCGGTTCCCACCGCGTATCGAGAAGGGCCCCTTCCGATATTAATTTGGCCCTCTCGCGTTTGTCGAAAAGCGGCTGGGGCTCTCCCAAGAATGGCAAAAACACCATCGCCACAAGCAGCGCCGGCACTAAATGGCGAAAAGGTTTCTCGCGCGAGAGTACAAACAAAGAAGTGACCGTCCCTAAAACAACAAATCCGAAGAAGCCTGCCTTCGAAGAAAAAAACGCCCATGTGAGGGACCCGCAAATGCCGCCGGCCAGCTCGGCCGCATAGAGATAGCCGATATTTTGCCGAGGTGATTTGAACAGCAGAATGATTTCGGATTGTACGAACGAAAATATGAAAAGTACCGCGACGCAAATTACCACCACGGGCATCGCGGCAGAGCTGAAAGAAAGTACGAGGAGGCAAAGCAAATACGTCGGATACAGAATGAAACGATGTCGCGAAAGAATCGGCTGCCAGAGCCCAGTCCATAAGCTTAACGCCTGTAGTCCCGCGAGTATCAACAAGCCGTAAGAGGCGTAAAATGCAAAGTCGAAATATTTCGTGATGAAAAACGCTGTAAAAAACTGAAGATGCCCGAGCGCGAAGAGCCTGATTGCGACTCTTTGACGGATGTCCGCTATAGTAGGTACCATGGCAAGATGCTAAAAGTATTCAAGCCGGTCCTCAATAAAATAGCGCCGTGGGCCGGTTTCTTCCTCTATAAAACTCTCTTCGCTACTTGGCGAATTACGATTGAAGAGTCCGCGGATCTGCAGCGGGCGCGAAAGCAAAACACTCCACGTGTGTATGCGCACTGGCATGGCGATGAACTCGGAATTCTTTATCTACTCAAGCCCTACAAAGCCTGCGCGATGATTTCAACAAGCTCCGATGGCGCGATCATGGATCGCCTTGTTCGACTGCTGGGCGCCGAGACGTCTCGCGGCTCGAGCACTCGCGGTGGAATTTCCGCTTTACGTGGAATCTTGCGCTTAGCAAACGAAGGCTGGAGTCCCAGCGTCGCTGTCGATGGACCAAAAGGTCCGTACCACAAAGTTAAGCCCGGTGTTTTTGAGATTGCGAAGCTAACAGAAGCCGAGATTTTTCCGCTGACCGTCGCTTGCACGAAGGCGTGGGTTTTTGAAAAAGCGTGGAACAAGACTTACTTGCCTCGACCATTCGCGCGACTTTCGGTGGTCTTTGGTCCAGCACTACCCCGAATGTTGCGCGAGCACGACGCCCGGGACTCGGGTCTTGGCTCGCGGCTCGAGATTGCGCTCTCCGATGCAGAGCGACACGCCCGCCACCTCCTTGCTGATTCCTAACCCCGCGGTTAGCCTTTTTATATCGAGGAAGATGACAGGCGGTTTGCTAAATGCGCCTGACTTTTTAAGGGGTTAAGGATGATTCGTCCCATCGCATCAAAAGTGTTTCCCGCAAGCCTGCTTATCGCATTCGTCGCGTTGACGTTGTCGACATCGGCGTTTGCGGCTGACACCGACACCGTCGCGACAGTCGGTACAAAAAATATTTCGGTGAAAGACCTGAACGATAAGTACGACGAAGTCGTTCGTTCAACGATCAACCCACCGTCGAAAGAAGTCTTTTTGGAAGACCTCGTTCGTTACGAGATGGGCGTTCAAGAGGCGTACAAGAAAAATCTTCCAGACGATCCAATCGTAAAAGAGCGAATTCGCCAGGAGATTTACAAGGGCCTCATCGAACGCGAAATTGGCAAAAAAGTTTCGGAGATCAAAGTCACCGACGCTGAAATGCAGGCTTACTACAAAAAGAGTCCCGAGATTCGCACGAGCCACATTCTGATCGAGTACCGTCCAGACGCGAACGAAGAACAGAAAAAGGCCGCGAAAGACCGTGCGAACGAAATCTATTCTGAAGTTGAAAAGGGCAAACGTTCATTCGAAGAATACGTCGGACTCTATACGGACGATGTTCTTTCGAAAAAAACCGGCGGCGATGTCGGTTGGCAGACGGCTCTCACGCTCGTGCCTAACTATTACAACACTGCTTTGAACATGAAGAATAACGAAGTGAAGGGTCTCGTCGAAACCCAGTACGGCTTTCACATCGTTAAGAAAACCGGACAACGTCCATACCCAGAAGCGAACAAACGCACGATTCGCGCTGCGGTCTTCGACAACAAACGTCGTCAACTATTCGATGCTTACTTCGCAGGTCTGAAGAAACAGTACCCAGTGAAAGTGAACAAAGACAAAATCAAGTGATGGCTTTTCGGAAACAGAACTACTTTGTTTCAACCTTGGCGCTTAGCTTTTTGCTAGGCGTTTTTGTTTTCGGCAACTCCGCTTGCACCCGAAAAGAATCACGTCTCGCAAGTCGCACAGTTATCGAAGTTAACGGGCGAGCTGTGACGACAAAAGAGTTTTCCGAATATCTCGCACGCCGTTTGCGCAACCGCGATTCGCTGACAGTCAAAGATCCTCAGCTTTTTGAAAAAGCAAAAAACGATGTGGCCGAGTCGCTGCTCCTTCAGGTTATTAGCGAACAATGGGCTGCGAAAAATAAAGTTGTTGTTACTCCTGAAGATGTTGAGAGACGCGTGTCTCAAGTTCGCGCCGAGTATTCCGACGAACTTGGCTTTCGAAAAATGTTAGCTGAAGAGAATATTTCGATCGACGTTTGGAAAGCCGATCTCGCGCAAAGCTTGCTTCGAAAGCGCGTTTACGAC
>JAYSYF010000210.1:0-4386 GCA_043716655.1 Bdellovibrionales bacterium
GTGTTGTGTCGCGAAGAACGAACAGCGGCTGAACCTTAACGATATGACGCTTCAGGAAGCTTGGAATTCGAGTTACCTGCGAGATGCACGGCTGCGCATGATTCGCGGTGAGAAAGTTTCGGCGTGCAATCATTGTTACGCCGAAGAGAAAAACGGTTACCGCTCGCACCGCGTAACTGAGAATCGTGTTTGGAAAGAACGTTTCGGCGTCGACTTCGTCCTCGACAGAGTTAAGCGGACGCACGCGAACGGTCAGCTCGACGATGATATCGTCGCGATCGACTTGCGGCTCGGCAACACCTGCAATCTCCAATGCGTGATGTGCCGTCCGCAGGATTCAAGCCGCTGGACTGCGCTTGCAAAAAAGATCGCAGAGACGGCCGAGACTCCGGAAGTTCGCAGCGAGTGGGCTCACAAGAGCAAAATTCAGCAGAGCCGATTTGAATGGTACAAAGATCCGAACTTCTGGGAAGACTTCGAAGCCATGCTACCAAGCATGCGCGAAATCATTGTCGGTGGCGGCGAGCCGATGTTGCTAGACGAACACCGACGCATGGTCGAGACCTGCGTTCGAACGGGTGCTGCGAAACACATTCACTTGCGGTACCACACGAACGGCACGCTTCTCGACAAATCGCTTTTCGAACTGTGGCAGCATTTTGAAGTCGTCGAAGTCTTCATTAGTCTCGACTGCTGGGGTGAAAAGAATAATTACATGCGATTCCCCGCAAACTGGAACGCTATCGAGACCAACCTGAAGGCACTCGATACCGAATCTCCGACGAGCGTTAAGGTGATGCTGTTGTGTTCGGTCCATATGATGAACATGTTTTATCTCGACGAATATGCGCAGTGGATCCAGGATCAGAATTTTGTGAAAATCACGAAGGGGTTCAACGGTTACTTCCACCCGGGAGTCGTTCATTACCCGCCTTATCTCTCTATTCAGAACTACCCGGTCGAACTCAAAAAAATTATCACTGAACGCCTTATAAAATTTGAAGAGGGTAGTCAGAAAAAATCGAACAAAATTCAAGGCATCATCAATCTCATGAACGAAGCCGATTTTTCTTCTCGCTTGCCTCAAACACGCGATTACATTCGACGACTGGATGCTGAGCGCGGCACCGATTTTTCAAAGACTTTTCCCGAACTCAATAAGTTCCTCGAAATCAGATAGGCCGACAAAATGAATTCGATCTACCTCGATCACGCAGCAACAACCCCGATGGCACCCGAAGTGTTAAAGCGTTTTTGTGGACTGCTTGAAGAAGGTATCGGCAATTCGTCGTCCGCGCATCGCGAAGGCACTCACGCCCTTGCACTTTTGAATCAAGCGCGCGAAGCGGTCAGCAAAAAGCTGGGAAGCGATCCGTCCGAAATCGTCTTTACGTCTGGCGGAACCGAAGGCAACAACTGGATTCTTCAGAGAGTTATTCAAGACGCCTCCGCGTCGATGCTCGCAAAAGGCATGAAGCCACACCTTATCACTTCGTCGATTGAACATTCGAGCATCGTCAATGTCGCCGAGTGGTTGAAGAAGAGTGGTATTGCCGAGTGGAGCGAAGTGCCTGTCGAGGCCGATGGTCGCGTTAATCCCGAAAAACTCGATTCGATGATTCGACCGAACACGGTGCTTGTTTCGGTTCTTCACGGAAACAACGAGATCGGTACGATCCAGGATTTGAAAACCCTTGGCGACATTTGCCACGCACGCGATGTTTTATTCCACTCCGATGCCTGCCAGACTTTTTGTCACGAGCCCTTTTCTGTTGCTGAACTTCCGATCGACTTCATGACTTTGAGCGGACACAAGATTCGCGCGCCAAAGGGTGTTGGCGCAGTTTACGTCCGAATGGGTAACGAACTCACCCCTCTTCTCTTCGGCGGCAAACAAGAAAAGGGGCTTCGCCCTGGAACGACTTCGGTCGAATTGATTTGCGCCTTCGCAAAGGCTGCCGAACTTTGGACAGTCGAAGATGTAAATAAAATGAAGACAGTTCGTCGCTATGCGATCGACGCCATCAAGATGAACTTCCCTGGCGTACGTATCAATGGCGACGCCTCGGATCGTGGCCTCTGCCATGTTTTGAGTTTCACATTGAAAGATGCCCATTCAAAAGAATTGCATCGTGGCTTAGCGAAGCATGGCGTTGCTTGTTCAACCGGCGCAGCATGCGGGACAGGAAAGTCCGACAGCAGTGCTGTTCTTCTTGGACTGGGTCGTGAACCAAAAGATGCGCACCAACTTAGAATCAGTTTTTCACCCACAACAGATGCCGCGCTGATCGATGTCTTCATCAGTCAGCTTTCGAAAGTTCTTAAGGAGATCGAATGACAGGACATCAGTCGCTTCCGGTTCTTTGCGCACTCGCACTCGGCGTGTTCTCTGGCCCTTTGCTGGTCGCGCAAGCAGCTCCACCAGCCTCAGCTCCGCCTGCCGCTGGGTCAGCGGCCTCGGTTACGGCTCCAAAAGTTCCGACGGTGACTGCGCCGGCCGTGACTGCTCCTGTGGTGACCGCACCCGCTGGAACAGCGGCAGCACCTACGTTCAATACTTCGGTGCAAAAAGCTGCTGCAATTGCTGTCCCTTATGACGAAGCGACCTTCAAGACTGCGATGACCGCGGGTACCTCGATTCTTCTTCTTTTTTCTGGTGCCGCCGATACGATTTGGCTTCAACAGGGTCCGGTCCTTCAAACGGTATTGAAAGAGCCTGAGTTCAAGCAGGTACTCGCCCTTCAAATCGATGCGACGAACACCGATCTGATGGGCCGCTACGCAGTCAGTGTTCCTGGAACTTTGTTGGTAATGAAGGGTGGCTTCGAACGAATCCGAAGCACTCGAATGGTGAAAGCAGACGTCATCCGCAAAATGCTTCGCCTGCAATCCGCCCTGTAGGACAAAGCCCTACAGTCGGTTCAAAACCGTTTCGCTGACATACTGAAGAACCGGTGAAGCTGCGACGCCAAGAACAAGGGTCGCAATCGCCATGAGCACCAATGTCATTCGCGACAGTACTCCCGATCGAACTTCGATTCGCTCTTCAGTCTCGGACATGTACATCACAACAACCGGTCGCAAATAGTAATAAACTGCGATGACTGAATTGATGACGCCCCAGAAAGCTAGCCAGTAGAGGTTCTGTTCGATAGCAGCACCGAAGAGACTGAACTTTGCAAAGAAGCCGATCGTTGGCGGAACCCCTGCAAGCGAAAATAAAATAAGCGCGAGCGATGCTGCGAGCACCGGATTCTTCGTTCCGAGTCCCTTAAGATCGTCGACGGTCAGTGAATGACCCACTTGCTTTTCGAGAAGGGCGACAATCGCAAACGCTCCGAGCGACATGATTGTGTACGAGAATAGATAGAACAAGACAACGGTGGTTGCTGCGAGTGACGATTCGATTCGTTCTGCAAAACCCGCCGTGATAACACCGACAAGTAAATAGCCCGAGTGAGAAATCGAAGAGTACGCGAGAAGCCTTTTGAAGTTGTTCTGCATAATCGCCGCGACGTTGCCAACGAGCATCGAGAGAACCGCGATCCAAGAAAGCGCAGCAAGAAATTTTGGCTCGACGAGAAACGAACTTCGACCTGCTGGATCCGCGTGTTGAAAGAGTCGCAAGATAGCAATGAAGGTTGCCGCTTTTACCGCCGTCGCCATGAATGCCGTAATCGGAGTCGGTGCGCCCTGATAGACATCCGGAGCCCATGCGTGGAACGGGAAAATCGCGACTTTAAATGCAAAGCCGATAATCACCATCGCCATACCGATGTAAAATAGCTGATTGTGGTTCGTTAATAGCTCGGCCACTTTTGAAGCGACCACCGGAAGCTGCGTCGAGCCGACCGTTCCATAAAGCAGTGCGATTCCATAGAGGAATACCGCAGAAGCGAAGCTTCCAAGTACGAAATACTTAAACGCGGCTTCTTTCGAAAGCGTGTGCTCGCGGCTCATCGCCACCAAAATATAAAGACAAAGCGACATGATTTCGATTCCAAGGAACGTAACAATGAGGTCGTTCGACAGCACGACGATCAACATTCCCATCATGCTTCCGAGCATCAGAAAGCATTGTTCTGAAAACTGGCGAGCGTCTGTCTCGACGTGATCGTACGCGAGCATCAGGCCGAAACCGCCCGAAACTAGAACGAGAAACGATCCCCAGACGGCCATTCCGTCAAAAATGAGCGAGTCGCTGAAGGCGAGCTGTTTCATTCCTGCGAGTGAGGCCGTAATTCCACCGGCAACGATGACTCCGAGGAGAGCGTAGACAACCGTCACGAATGGTTTTGGTTCGCGATTACCGTTAAAAACTTTTAACAGAAGTGGAATTGTGCTGAAGAAAAGAAGCGCAATCATCGGCGCAATGACGAGTATGTC
>JAYSYF010000022.1:0-2422 GCA_043716655.1 Bdellovibrionales bacterium
GCAATTCGCGCATTTTTCTGGGCTCTGTCAGGGCTACCATGCAATGCGTTACCTCCTTACCCGCTATGGCAAAGTTTGCCTATTTTGCCAGGGAAAGGCAGTTTGGGCCGATGCGCATTGGACTGCTCCACGAATCGAACCTACCTCCGCGAACTTACGGGGGAATCGAACGAATTGTTGTCGCACTTTCGCGTTCATTTTTGAAGCGAGGGCACGAGGTATCGGTTTTGTGCAAAAAGGGCGACGCTCAGGCTATCGCGGATAGTGCTGAGCTAGCAGCGAGTGGCCGTCTTCAAGTTTTCGAACTTCCAAGCGATTACCTCGAACGACCGCCGGACGCTTGGCTACCGAAGAATCTCGATTTTCTGCACTCACACCAGCCTTTGAAGGTCGCGGATGGTTATCGTCCGTCGGTACCTTTCATGGTGACCATTCACGGGAATGGCAGCGCTGAAGAAAAGTATTGGCGCAATACTGCTTTCTTAAGCGAGAGCCACGCGCGAAATCATTCGGCAAAATATTTCGTTTATAACGGCGTCGATCCGACTCGATATACCTATCAAGAAAACAAATCGGACTATTTCGTTTTCTTGGCTCGGACGACGTGGCGGGTGAAGAACGTAAAGACTGCGATCATGTGGGCGAACGATCTCGGTGTGCGGCTCGAAATTATGGGCGGCAGCGGAGTTTCGCGAGGAAACATTCACTTCAATGGTCTCGTCAACGAAACCGACAAAGTGAAACTTTTAAGTGGAGCGCGTGCACTTGTTTATCCCACGAACTGGGATGAACCGTGCGCTGGGGCTCCACTCGAGGCACTGGCGTGTGGAACTCCGGTTATTTCAACTCCGAACGGTTGTATGCCTGAACTGGTTCGCCCTGGAACAGGAGTGATTTGCGCCGACTATGACGAGATGTTGGCTTCACCAGAAAAATTAAAATCGGTTTCACCAAGCGCGTGCAGAAAAGCTGTCGAAGAATATTTTAGCGACGAACGAATGGCTGACGACTATCTGAAACTGATGATGAAAATCATGCGTGAGGGAGAACTTGATCACGAGCCACGATTCAACTTCAATTCCTCGAGTGTACGCCTGCTATACAAGCCGACCGTTTTGAATCGGATGCGTGTGGCGCTGACGGGAAAAGTATGAAGAAAGTTTTTATCACCGGTGGCGCTGGATTCATCGGCAGTCAGATGGCCGAACGATTTTTGAGCCTTGGCTGGTCTGTGACGTGCTTCGACAATTTGATTTTGGGAAGCCGCGAACTTTTGAAAGACTGCGAAGCAATGACGTCCGCTGCGAAGCCAGGCGGCGTCAGTTTCAAATTCATCGAAGCCGATTTGCTCGACCTCGAGCGTACGATCAAAGAGATGAAAGGACATGACCTCGTCGTCCATCTCGCAGCCAATAGCGATATTTCCCAAGGCGTAGAAAAGTCGGACGTCGATTTGAAAAACGGAACCATCGCAACGTTCAACACGCTCGAAGCGATGCGAAAAACGGGTGTCCGTGACATTTTATTCGCTTCGACTTCTGCGATTTACGGTGAAGCATCGGTCAAGCCGACGCCGGAAAGTTATGGACCCCTTTTTCCTATTTCATTTTATGGCGCTAGCAAGCTGGCGTGCGAGGGACTGCTTTCCGCTTTCGCGCACAATTGCGGATTCCGCGCCGTCGCTTTTCGATTCGCGAACATTGTCGGTCCGCGGTCCACACACGGAGCCATTCATGACTTCACGGGACGCTTGTTGAAAGAAAACTCCGTTTTGAAAGTTCTTGGCAACGGAACACAGAAAAAATCTTATCTGCACGTCGACGATTGCATCGATGGAATGCTGTTTGGTTACGATCAGTTTCTTAAGACTCCGTCGCAAGGTGAGAAGTTCGAGTGCTTTAATTTAGCTAGCGTCGGCGTGTCGAACGTTAAGTTCCTGGCCGAAGCAGTTGTCGCAGAATTCGCGAAACAAACGAAAAGTGCTAAGGCTCGTCTTGAATTTGGAGAAGAAGGCCGTGGTTGGGTCGGCGACGTTGCGTTCACCTGGCTCGACGGTTCGCGCTTAGAAAAGCTCGGCTGGGGAGCAAAGCTTCAAAGCGATGCGGCTGTGGCTAAAGCCGTTCAACAAATTGTTGCAGAAAAAATCGCAGCACAGCGGACTGCGCGGCCATGAGAAAGCAGGTCGCCATACTTGCAGGGGGTCTGGGGACACGCCTTCGTCCTCTGACTGAAACGTGTCCGAAACCGATGGTTCCGGTCGCGGGCGAACCGTTTTTGAACTGGCAGATTCTCGATTTAAAAGAGCAAGGCTACACCGACATCATCTTGCTGGTTTCTTACCTCGGTGAGCAGGTCGAAAAACATTTTGGCGACGGTTCAAAGTGGGGCGTGTCGATCACTTACTCGTTCGAGCCCGAACCGC
>JAYSYF010000211.1:0-4360 GCA_043716655.1 Bdellovibrionales bacterium
AGCGCATCTGGTTTGGGACCAGAGGGTCGCAGGTTCGAATCCTGTCTCCCCGACCATTTTTCCAATCAAAGATTTTTCCACTTAAAGACGGTGATAAATATCACCGTTGATCGCATTCCGATGCCTATGGGCGCCGTAGGTTTTCTATCTGAATGTGTATCGAAACCGCCACGCTTGTAGCTTGCGCATTGAATGACAAAGCCGATTTCCATATGGGAATCGGCTTTTTTACTGCTTAAATTGTGTTTAGGTTTTTTCGAAAACTAGACTGGCCCTCTCGACCATCGCCCAGCATTTTGATGTGCCGTCTCGCCTGAGCCTCGCACCGTTGGTGCTCTCAGGCTCGGGTCGCCTGCTTCGCAGAGGCGATGATTTCTCTATTTCGCGCAGCTGATTTTCAGAGTCACTTTGGTCATCGGATCTAAGTTGGCGTTCACAACCAACGTCATCTTGTTGATGAAGTCCGCCGTGTAATCACCTGGTGGAGCAGTCGTTACTGCCTTAGTGATCGCGTGCGTGTACGTGACTGTGAATTTGTCTTCGAATGGACGGCACCGGAAAGGAAGCGAAACAACATTGTCAGCAATCGTGAAACCGATTTGTTGAAGCTGATTCGTATAATTCGATTCGCAGATGTTGCCGATAACTCCGCCGGTCATACCCGACAATCTCGCTATCGTGTAACCTTCGAAACCCAAAACGCCCGAACCTGGGATTTGATTGTTCTGTGCCGAGCGACAAGTGAGATCACCTGGCTTCACGATAATCGAGTGAACCGACATCGTCTTGCTAGGAGCAGCCGCACGGAATGCATCAACAAACGCTTGTGGTTCGTCGATCGGCTGGAAAGGGAACGCAGCCTTCACGCCTTCGCAGTTGTTCTTGTCTGCAGAGACCGAGTAGTTGCAAGGATTGTATTTCGAAACCGAACGCTCGTCTTCATCAGACAAAACGATCACTGCGAAGTGCGCCTTCGGACGAACGAACTGCGCCATCGACTGTTGTACGGCCATCGTCATTGTTACGACTGGACGCTCGTCACCAGATGGACACTGAGTAAATCCGCTCGTTTCACAGTCCTTAGTTTCTTTGCGATTGATCGTCTCATTGAACAGCGTCTCTTTATTATAAGTCGCGCGCTCGAGGTACTTCATGCCCGGAGCAAACTCGATCAGCTTTCCACCTTGGAATGCGCCGTTGCCGTTGTATGGGCTTGGTCCGCTAGATAATCCCGAGTCAGTTGTAATCATCGCGATTCGGTAATCAAGGTTGCTGATCGAAGTTAAGAAGCCAGAAAATGCATTCGCCATTTTAGCTTGTTCGAACGACATCGAGCCCGAGTTATCGTTGACGATTAAAATGTCGACAAGACCTTCGCCGACAGTTTTTTCTTCGGTCACATCATAGAAGCAAGTTGCGCCGACGCATCGAACGACAACGTTCTCGCCTTTATTTTCCGGAGCGGTATCAAAACCGACGGGCGCACACGCACCGAAGTAACTGATCATCAGAATTGCGAATCCGGCTTTTAGATGTCGAACCATAAATTCCTCCGCCTTTTTTCAGGCTTCAACCCTCGGTGTAGTCCAATGAATGTGCCAGCCTGTAGACATCCGTGCAGCGCTTACAAACTCGTGAAGTTACAAGGGTTTAGGTGACCAACCGAGAATTCATCGAAGGCTCGAAAGTGTATCAATTTGCGACCGGCAAAAGCGCCCTTTTCCATTTCTATCAATGATATCGATCGGTTGGCGTCAGGCGTAATTCGTCATCGCGCGCGAATTGTCACAAGCAGATATCGCCGCTACGCTTATTCAAAATCTTCCTACAACTTGGAGAGCGACATGAAGTCCGAATCGATCGACAGAGAATCTGCAACGACGTCCGTTTCAAGCGGGCGCCATGCGGGTTGGGTTTTAGTTCTGGCTGCAATCGCTCTTGGCGTGCTCGTTGTCATGATTGGCTTCGACCAACGTTATTGGCTTCTGCCGCCCGAACAAAAATTGGTTTCTAGTTGGAGAGCCGATGTCCAATTGATCAAAGACACCAAGCAAGCGGCACTCTTCAAACGAATCGGCAAAATACGACTGCGCGCAAACGACCACTCCCCAGCCACCGAGTGGGTTGAAAAAATTCAGGCGCCTCTCGAGAAGATCAAAGACGGAGACGTACTCGCAGACATTTTTCTTATTCATCAAATTGAAGGCAATCGTTACGGCGTCATCGTCCAATACGAATTCATCGACATGAAGAATAACAATAAGATCGGCGAATTCGCCCGCACTCTCTGGCTCGGTATTTACTACTAGGCAGAAGCCGCTGTTTCCTTTCCGACAAAAAAACGCGGACTGGTTCGCAGTCCACGGTCTCGATTCACCCTTTGGTCTTCTTTCCGCTACGACAGCGGAGCCCCTAGTGAAGTTCCTTAGCCCCCAAGAACTCCAACACTGACGTGAACGGTACAGCTGGATACGTCATCGTGATGCAATGAACAGATCCTTCGCCGTCATTTGAAAGTTCGGTCGACTCAGCAGGAACAGCTTTGAAACCTAAGTCGGTATAGACTTTCAATGCAGCCGCATCGGATTTTTCACCAAACACCGGCACAATAGCGACGCCGTTCACGATCAGCGAATTCACGTATGTTTCGATATCATTTTTCGGCCGCGGCATCATCACGACCTTGAGGCCCGCTTTTACCAGTGTCGCTTGATACTGAGTTAGATCCGTGACGACCGTGTCCTCAGAAACGAAACGAACATGCTCATCGATATGTCCGATGCCAGAAAGATGCGGCAATCGCTCAATCTTTTTGCAGCCATACATATTTTCGAAAATCGAATCGGGAATACGCGAATGGGATCGATTGTTCACGATGATGCAGTGGCCTTTGTGGTTAGCCATGAAGTTTCCGCCCTCGAAGCCAAACTTGTGAGAAGAAACCGTCGCGCCAAACATTTTTCCAACTTCTGCATCCGGTTCAAACGGATAGTAGTACCTCGCATCCACGAGTCCCAATGCCATTGAAACTTCGTCGATAACTGGAACTGGCAGCCCATCTCGTGCCCAAAATCCCGACGTTGAGTCCGCAAGCTCAATGACCTTCAGCTGAGCCAGTGGAATATGTTTCGAGAAAGAACTTTTGATACTCGCGACATGTGACGAAGAAGTATCTTCAGTGAATACAACGAGCGTCACATCTTTCGGAAGACTAGCAGCAATCGCTTCCTTCGCCTGGCGCGAACTGAATTCGAATTCGTCGCTGAGAAAAACGTAGCCAGTCTTCTCGTAGTCCGCGAACGGACGAACCGACGATGTCAGCCCCTTGAAAGTTTCGAAGCTTCGAAACTGATGCGCCATCGCTTCGTTGTGCTGAACCGATTGCTCCATCACTTCGGCTGACGGTGATTTCTTTAACGCCGTTTTCTGTGGTGCTGCCAGAGCTATTGCTCCTTGCACTGCTACGACCAATACAACGACAAAACCCAATGCCTTCGCCGAAATCCGTTTCAATGATCTCTTCACGACCCCTCCTTGTGTTGTCGATTTCCCCGCCCCCGGAAAAACCGATTCCTGCACAAGAGTCTTCGTGATCCTTTGGGTCAGCGCAACACCGCTGAGCTTGCGTGACTCATCAAGTCTCGAGAACAAACCGAATCTTTACGATGGAAAAGTCCGCACGACGGAGTTGCACATCGATCTATGACAGAAACTTCGACAGATCCCGCACCGACGGCTTCGTCCGCGTAATTTGGACGAAAAAAAACCCGATTAGAATGAACTAATCGGGTTAAAAAAAACGCCGGCATCGTGCTACTCTTCCACAGGGTTAGCCCTGCAGTACCATCGCCGCAAACGAACTTAACTTCTGTGTTCGGAATGGGAACAGGTGTGACCTCGTTGCTATTGACACCGGCAAAATGTTGATCGTTTTAAGTGTTCCGATTTGGGCCGCCATTTCTGGAGATTCAAATCTGAACTCGTTTGACCCTGCCTCTTAGGCGCAGTCATCAAACCGTGTTTCGCATTGTACCACAGAAGCGGATGTAACTCCACTTGAGTAGTAACAGATAAACTTTAGTGATTCTTAGCTGGGATAATTCATCGATTTCATTTGGTGATTATCACTAATCACCATCCAGAATCTCATTCGAATAAATTCGAAAGGATTAAGAATATAAAAAGCCGCACGACTATTAGTACGGATCAGCTGAGCAGATTACTCTGCGTACACCTTCCGCCTATCAACCTGGTAGTCTCCCAGGAGTCTTTAGAGGCCGAAGCCTAGGGAAATCTCATCTTGGAGTTAGCTTCCCGCTTAGATGCTTTCAGCGGTTATCTATTCCGAACGTAGCTACCC
>JAYSYF010000212.1:0-4357 GCA_043716655.1 Bdellovibrionales bacterium
GTCGCGTATGTGTCGCTTCTTTCGGGCGTCGTTGTTTTGGCCGAACACATCTTCGATAAATCCTTATCTTTGGGAACGCAGGTCGGGATGCTCTACTTCGCCGCCTTTCTTACCGGTCTCGCCCGGTCGTTTGCACAGCCGGCTATTTTCGCTAGCGTTCCCAGACTCGTCGAACGTGCGTCATTGATGCGCGCGACCGCCACGTCGAGTTCGGTATCGCAAGTCGCACGTATCGGTGGGCCTGCATTCGGCGGACTCATATTCGGATTCTATGGAGCGATAGTTTCTTCGAGCATCGTCTGCCTACTGCTCGTCGCCGCAAGCTTCGCTATGATTCTGATTCGACGGGAAATTCCGCCACCAGCATCGCGTCCTGACAATGTCTCGATAAAAGAAGAATTGCTGTCGGGATTAAAATTTGTTTTCAAACATCCGATTCTCTTCCCCGCACTATCGCTCGATATGATTTCTGTATTGTTTGGCGGCGTAACCGCGCTGCTTCCAATTTTTGCGAAAGAAATATTGTTCGTTGGACCAAAGGGATTGGGTATTCTCCGCGCGTCGCCAGCGATCGGCGCGACATGCATGAGTCTTTGGCTTTCTCGAACCAATGGGATGCGTACGGGGAAGTGGCTGCTTTCCTCGGTGTTTGGTTTTGGTGTGTGCATTCTCGTATTCGGCATGAGCACGAACTTCTATCTTTCCGTACTTGCACTAGCGGCGAGTGGAGCCTTCGACAGCATTAGCATGGTCATCCGTTCTTCCGCCGTGCAGTTATCTTCTCCCGATCACATGCGCGGAAAAATATCTGCGGTAAATTCTATTTTCATCGGATCGTCCAACGAGATCGGCGAACTCGAGTCAGGTCTCGTTGCAAAACTAATGGGTACGGCACCCGCCGTTTACTTTGGCGGAATCATGTGTCTGCTAACAGTCGGCGTAATTGGTTACTTCTCGCCACGTTTGCGCAATATGGATCTGAACGATCTCGCGAAACATCACTCGACTTAGTCCGGTTTCCAATCCTCGGTTCGACACTTTCAAAGATTGATGACTCCGAACGGAAAGTACCTTCTTCTAAATAGTTCAGCGACCGGGCATTTGCTCGTGCACGACGCAGTGACATTGCAAAAGATCAAGAAAATCAAAGTCGGCAACCAACCGATCGGTCTCAGCGTTCCAAATGACGAAGTCGCCTTTGTCGCAAACATGAAGGACAACACAGTGTCCGTCATAGATCTGAAGCTTCTCGAGGTCGCAAATGTTCTGCCGACAGGTGCACGTCCCGACGGCCTTACTTACATCCCGGGTCACTAGATTTCTAGCGATGGACAATGAAGCATTCCGTTAGTTACCTTTATGAATGAGCAAAATTGAAAAAAGTCTCGGCGAATGGACCGCGCGTGGATTGATCACGGGCGAACAGGCAAAGGCAATAATCGAACACGAATCGGCGAAGCCCGAAAGTTCGTGGTTCATGTCAGGTCTTCTCATTTTGGGCGCAGTCATTGTCGGCATCGGAGTCATCTCTTTGATTGCCGCGAATTGGAAGGACCTTCCTGACGCGGTTAAACTCGCAGCTGACTTTGCCCTTTTAATCGGACTCGCGAGCTGGGCCATTCATAGCTGGGAAGCCAAAAAGCCGATTCAGTTTGAAGTTTTGCTTTTATCTTTCATGCTCGCTTGCCTTGCCTCAATCGGATTGATCTCGCAGATCTATCACACCGGTGGGCATCTCTATCAGGCTCTCATGCTTTGGTCGCTGATCACGTTTGCGGCGGCGGCAGCTTCGAAAAATGCGTTCGTTCCGTTCATGTGGGCCGGCGGATTTATTTCCAGTCTGGTACTGATCGGTTACGATTCGCCAGTCTTCGAAGCGTTTTTCCACAAAAGGCTTCCGCCGGTATTTATGATTATTCCGCTCGCGTGCGCGATCGTGACGATTGTCGCAAAATCTTTCGCCGGCGACATTGGGTACGTCCGCGCCTTTCGATGCTGGACACTCACGAGCGGCGCAATTGCGATTACGATTGCGGAAGTCGACACCTCTTTCTTTAGTCGCGACCAAGCCGGTCTACCGGCGTTTACTCCAGGGCTGTGTTTCGCGGCACTAGCTGCAATGGCCGTCTGGCAAAGTCGAGATTACCGTAAAATTCAGAAGGCTCTGCTGATCGCGGCGATTGGCGCCTTTGTCTTGCTGTTCATGCTTCCGCTTTTGATGATCAAGTCTTCGATTGCTTACGCCGTGTTGACGATTGGCGTTCTAAGCCTCGTCGCTATTTTTGTGGCGAGCATAAAGGAACAAAAACTATTCCAATGGTTCCTGTTTTTTCTCGGAGCACGATTCATGATTCTTTATTTTCAAGCCCTTGGCGGTCTTGCGATGACTGGATTTGGTTTGATCATCTCAGGCGGGGTGGTTATCGGTGCCGCCGTCCTGTGGAACAAGTATCGGAAGCCACTAGCCGTTTGGGCTGAAAGGTGGGCACAGTGATCCAGTCCAAAAGAATTCTCATCCTCGCGTTTGTGATCCCCATATTGGTTTTACTCGGCCTTACTCTGTACAAGAAGTCGGTCGTCTCGTACGGCCAGCAAGTCACTCTTCCTATTGAAGGTTATGATCCTCGTGACCTTTTGTCGGGCCACTACCTTATCTACAGAATCAACTATGGCGTCGAAGGCATGTGCGCCGGCTCATCCGATGGCCAAACGGTTTTTGTGTGTCTCGAGCCACCGCATTTCTCGTTAGATCGAGTGGAGGATTGCTCGAAACAAATTCGCGGTCGGTGCAACGGCAGCCGCTTCGAAGCCGGAATTGAAAAGTATTTTGTGCCGGAAGCTGAGGCGAGAATTCTCGAAGCAAAAGTACAGTCGAAAGCGGCAAGTATCGTTCTGTCAATTGGACCCAACGGCGACGCTCAAGTGAAGGACCTCTTGATCGAAGGTCGACCATGGAGAGAACAGTAAAATGCAATCTGAAAACAAATGCCCGAAATGCGGCTCAGTAAATACTTACGCTGATGGAAATCTTTGGATTTGTCCCGAGTGTTCGCATGAGTGGAGCCTCTTTGCTTCAGAGAAAAGTGAAGCGCCCGCGGTCGCCGACGGACTAATCCGAGATGCTCATGGAAACGTACTGAGCGATGGTGACTCCGTGACAGTCATCAAAGATTTGAAAGTGAAGGGCTCGTCGTCGGTTGTGAAAGTTGGAACCAAAGTAAAAAACATTCGTCTCGGCGATGGCGGCGACGGTCACGACATTTCGTGCAAGATAGATGGCTTCGGTCAGATGAACTTGAAATCTGAATTCGTAAAGAAGGTTTAGTCGGCGGCATGTCGATTGCTCAAAATGCGCAATACACAGTTCGCGTGAGCGAAACAAATCCAGGTCTCGCCAATCTCATGCTTGAACAATTCGGCGGTCCGCAGGGAGAACTCGCAGCAGCGATGCGGTACTTCACGCAGGCGCTGTCGGAAGACGATCCTGGCCGAAAAGATTTGCTCATGGATATTGCGACCGAGGAACTGAGTCGGACTTACGATCAAACATCGCAGCTGAGGCGCGCGCAAAAATTGTCTACGAGCGACTCATCTCACTAACTGCTGATCCGGGAGTCAGAGAAGCGCTTGGCTTTTTGATGACCCGAGAAATCGCACATCAAAAATCTTTTGAAAAAGCGCTCTATGCAATTGAACCGAATTTTCCTCCGGGAAAATTAGCAGGAGAACCAGAGTTTGCCCGTACGTACTTCAATATGTCTGAGGGTTCGGGCGATCAGCGCGGCCCTTGGAACGAAGGTGAGCAATGGGATTTTGTTTCGGACATCGAAGAAATTGCGGCGGTGGACGGCGGCGACGGCTCGGACCCGGCAAGCGATCCGATGACAGGAGCAGAATTAGGTTCGCGACCCGACCTGCAATAGTGGCTAATTCTGAGCTTCGACAACTTGCTTTAAGTTTTGGATGCCGACCTCGAAGTCACCGGCGACCATTTTTTCGCAATCGATCAAGGTGTTAAGAAGTTTTCCAAGAAACCCGCCGTCGCCCGACATTGCCCACGTAAAGCGTGTGCCCTCACCCTCGGGCGTTAACGAGTAACGGATCAAGTTGCTCGCGGCGAAGGGCTTGGTCATCGTCAATTGAATATCGACGGATTCGTTCGGGACTGTTTTAAGGATCTCGAGTTTGCCTGATCCTGCCTCGGCATTTCCGTCGAACTCCATAACCGAACCGGCTTGGTCGCCAGGACCCACGAAGGTCTTTTTCATGTTCGGATCTTTTTTCTCGTAAGGCGACCACAACGCGCCCATTTTCATATCGCTGATATAAGGGAAGATCTTTGCTGCCGCAGCATTGA
>JAYSYF010000213.1:0-13122 GCA_043716655.1 Bdellovibrionales bacterium
CAATGCATCTGCTGGCAACGAAGCTGTCATGACCGGTATTGCCGAGGCTCTGGTAGCGACTGCGGTTGGACTGCTCGTCGCTATTCCTGCAGTCATCGCTTACAACTCGTTCCAAAAACAAGTACGCGGCACTTTACAGAGCATCGACAGCGTTCGTGAACTTTGCATCGCGTACGCAAAATCGTTCCGTGGCAAAGCCGGCGCGTCTGTTGGTTCGAAAGCGACAACTTAAAAATGGCAATGGGTACGAATCAAAACGATGACGAACCAATTTCGGCGATCAACATTGTCCCGCTCGTCGACGTCATTCTTGTCGTACTCATTATCTTTATGGTCACCGCTCCGCTCGTGCTGAAGCCAGTGATCGATATCAATTTGCCGAAGTCGTCGTCGGGACAAGAAGCTCCACCGACGCCATTGAACGTAGCCATCGGCAAAGATGGTTCGATTATCGTTAACGGAACACCATCAACGCCAGAGATGTTGACCGCCGTAGCAGCGAAGACCGTCGCAGAAAAGCCCGAGACGGCCGCGATCCTTCAAGCCGACAAAACGGTCACCCTCGAGGTTTTAACCTCGGTGATTGACCTCATCAAAACTGCTGGGATTAAAAAAGTCGCCTTCAGCATCGAAAAGAAATAGCTGACTAAGGTTTTACGCGCGCCAGGTTGTCGACCTTGTACTTATCATACAGTTCCGCATTCAGATTGAGTTTCACCGTGGGCGCAGAGGCTGAAACCCGCTGGAAGCTATATCGCAATTCCCCTGGTCCGTTCGGATCACGCTCGGGCGACTGAATGAAATAAACCATGATGACGTTTTCGCCAGGCGCATGGACGAGATTCGAGTTACCAGTGACCTGGTTCGCAGCGACTCCTGCCGATCGGTAGAGTGGCAAAACCGTTTGTTTATATGTGTAACAGTTCTGTCCTGACGAATTCGTCTTCGAGAATCGCATTTCTCCATCATAGGCAGGCGAACTGAACGGGTTTCTCCAGTTGCGATGCTGAAGGAAGATCGTATCCAGTCGCAGGCCCAGATAAGAGAGACTTACGTTATTTCGGTCAGACGCTGAAGATTTGTTTCGTGTCATCGCAAACTCGAAACCGTCGAGGAAACCATCGCCGTCGCTATCAAAGTTGAGCGGGTCAGCATCGTTACCCATCGCCTCTGTCCACTTCTGTGTAGGACCAACCGGCGTTGTCGAGAATAGAAACTTCTCTTCGCAAGTGTTCATGAGGTCCTTATCGGTGTCCTCACCTTCAGTGCAACCAATCGGAATCGCCTCACCGAACACCGCGTACTTGTAGTAGAGCGAATCGTTTAAGTATGGGTTGAAGCTGTTTCGGTTGTACGGGTCGAAAAGTCTTCCGCCGAGTCGCCCAACCTTAACCGGATCGTCTTTGAATTCGGTGTTATAGCGAAGTTCGTCTTTGTCGCAGAGACCATCGGAATCCGAGTCCGAATCGATATCTCCGTTGTCGCAAGTTGCGGCATTGAGATTGGTCACGACGATATTCTTAATGATCCACGGCTCTGCCGTCGTGAATCCGATCAGCGAGTCGATTGGAATTCGGCCGTCGATGTTGGTATCTAAGAATTTGCCGCCACCATTTCGCGCCATTCGATCAAGGCGGCCCGAAGCCTCAGGATTCGCCGGACCATAATAAACGGTAGAAAGCGTCACGCGACCTGCAGTTTTTAAGTTTCGTACGTCGCCATCAATAACGTTTTCGTCAGGAGGTGTACCGTAATCAGTGGGAATGCCATCTGAAAGAAACACGATCACGTAACTCGACGGTTCGCCGGGATTTGAAGTGATGTCGTAAGTGACAGCAGTACGCGCCATGGCCATCGCTGATTTATAAGGTGTGCCACCATTGTCGGGGGCCGTACCGACACGTGCGATGGCCGCAGTAACCGTCGGAATGTCGCCGGTGAATGTCGGCTGCTGCGGGCTACCGTTGTTAATATAGGCTTCAGATGAAACGTCATTGAAAACGACGACGCCCCATTTAACTGTCGTCTTAGTTTGATGCTGACCATAGAATGCGTTGATCGTACTGACTCGAAACCCGTTAGTGTCAGTCGTTCCGTTCGAACCGGATTTATCGATAACAAAGAGAATTTTTGTGAAGCCTTCAATTGAAGATGGAGCAATCGCGCAAATTTCGCCGTCAGACTTCGCAGAAGCTAATTCTTTTACGAGGGTTAGACGTGATTGCTCACAATTCTGAAAACCGAGCAGCGCCATGCCACCGATTATGAATGCACCGACCATGCGGCGACGTAGATGCTTCAAATTTCCCCCATCCCTAACCAAACCCCAGGACCCTCACATCTACACTTCAAAGGTGAGGCCACCAACGCGCACTCCAGAGTGGAGCCTGTCCATTTATCGTCAACATCTGTCCAATAAATCGACAGGACGTTTCAGTCCTTATGTCTTATCGACACAATGCCGATTTCACTTAGGTGAGAATCCGCGAATTGCTTAGAAAAATAAATGGCGTCTGCCATCGTCTCAATATGAGACAAGTTGTAGCGCACACAGTGGTGTGCGCTACTCTCTGCGTTTCAGGATCGGTGGCTCGTGGACAATCGCGGGTCGATCTGGAAGACCTGTCGGTAAAAGGCGAGATCTTAAACGACAATCGCCTTCGCATGTCCTCGAGGGAAACAACTCGTATTCAGGATCGCGTAAAATATCGCAAGAACTTTCGCCCTGAGATTATTGATGGTTCCGATATTCGCGTTCCAGCTTCTGAAGTACTTGCTGACGTCGAAGCAAAATTTAACGAAGCGGAGGCGAAATAATGAAAACGCCTTCTGCCCTGCTCGACGCACCCATCGAAGTTTGCATCATGCGAGATTCGAAACCTCTCATGACTCAGATTTTTCAGCACACGCCGATTCGGTTCGGTCGGATTTTAGATAACGATATCGTTTTACCATTCGAAAGTATTTCTCGGCATCATTGCGAGCTGCATTTCGAAAATGGCAAATGGACGCTCAAAGATTTGCAGAGCCTGAACGGCGTTCAAGTCAACGGCGAGCGCGTTTCAAGTGCAACCTTTGATAATCTTGGAGCCTTCGAACTTGAACCTGTCACGATTCAGCTTCGCCTAGTAAAAGTAGCGTCACTCACGCAAACGCATCGAGTTGAAGCAAGTACCGAAGCGGCGACTCTGATCTCTGGATCGGAAGTCACTCTGGTCGGTACGGATCCGCAAATTGCGGCGGCGAAGCGACTTCATGCCGAAAAGAAACCTGCTGAAAAACGGCGCCAAGAAAAAGCGGCTCATACAGAATCTGCGGCAACGAAGACCCCGGTTCTGAATGTGAATGCTCTGCAGTTGATGGGTGAGACTCACGGAATGATCGAACGAGCCAAATCACGAGCTGTTCAGATCAGCGTTGTCTGGCACGATGTCATTCTTAGCGTCGACGAATTTCTTCCTGAAGAAGAATTGATCGTCGAGATCAACGGAATCTTTTTGCGTCTCGGACGTGCTGGAAAAGACCGCTCTGAACTTCGTTGCCCAACCGGCACGACTTTCATTGATCGCCCGGGTCAACAGTCGACGCTGCTTCCGACGTCTCCGGCTAGTTGGATGGCCGACAATGGAATAAAAATTTTGGCTAGGTATGCACCGCAATCCAAAAATCGAGTGTCGGGATTTGCTTCCTTTATTGATAACGAACTCGTAGATCCACTGGTTGTGTCGGGCCTCGTTCACGGAGCCATGGCTATCGCAACGGTCACTATGACAGCGAAACAAACAGCTCCGCCAAAACCAATTCCAGAACGCGTCGCGAGCATCATCACACAACCGGTTCCGAAACCGACTCCGCCGATGATTGCGAAAGCAACACCGACACCGGCGCCAATTCCGACGCCCACTCCGAAACCGATCGTCGAAGTGAAGCCGACTCCGAAGCCGATTGCACGGGCAACGCCAAAACCGAAGCCTGTCGCTGTGGCGAAACCGCCGCCGAAACCGCGGCAAGCGGAAAAAATGGCCGAGCCAGCGAAAGCGCCGCCCAAAAGAGAGGTCGCGAAGCTGAATCCGCCACCGCCAGCTCCAAAAGTCGAAGCGCCGCCAGCTCCGACTCCGAAACCATTCAACGCTGCGAGCGTCGGAGCCCTGAAAGCTCTTAGTATGCTTTCGCAAGATCGAGCGCCGGCGACGATGGAAAAGATTGTCGTAAAGAAGACTCCTGTCGACGAAGAGGGCGGAGCTTCGGGAAGTCCGAGCCCGACCACTTCGCAAATGATGAACAACCTCCCTGCATCTACTGATGGAGCTGCCGCCGGGACTGGGATGGGCCTCGCAGTCTCGAAGTCCGGAGCCGGTTACGGAACCGGCGGGTTTTCAGGAAAAACTGGAAAACGAAATGTCTTGGGTTCGATCATTGGCGGAGCAACCTACACCGAGCCAACGAAGACCGAGGGTTTGACGCGCGAACAAGTTATGAAAGTCGTGCAGAAGCACCACGCGCAGATTCAGCAATGTTATGAACGAAGCCTGATGGATGACGCCACTCTCGCGGGTCGGGCCGAGTTCGAATGGGAAATCAGCGCCAAAGGCAAGGTTATCGTCGGTTCGGTTGGAGTTAAAGAAACGACTCTGAAGAACGGCGAGAAGCTCATCGACTGCGTAAAGGGCGTGTTCTTGGGGATGTCTTTCCCTTCGGCGAAGAACGGTTCGTCGACGACCCCGACCATTGGCCTGCCCTTCGGTCGTCTTTGAGCATTAGCGAAGAGTCATCTACACTCTTCATATGATATCCAAAGCAATTGCAGCGTTCCAACACGGTGGCTTCTTTATGTGGCCAATTTTATTCATCTCGTTCATGGGTGCGGCACTCGCAATTGAACGGGTTCGATACATGCGACAAGCTTCGGCCGTTCGCAAAGAAGAATTCTTGAATCAGTTGAATCAACTCGTGCTGCAGGGAAATCTCGAGCGCTGTATCGCTCTCTGCAATCAAAGCCAGACACCGCTGACTAAAATTGTTCGCGCCGGATTGATGGCGATCGCATCGCGAAAATCAATCGACGAAGTACAAACCGCGATGGATGCCGTCGCCCTTCGCGAAATTCCGAAAATCGAGAAACGAACGAGCCTGCTTGCGATGCTTGCAAACATGGCGACGCTTGTCGGACTTCTCGGCACCACTGCGGGAATGATCGGCGCCTTCGCAGCTGTCGCTAACGTCGCTGCTAGCGAAAAGGCTGCAAAGCTTGCTGCCGAAATTTCGGAAGCGATGAATTGCACCGCATTCGGACTGCTCGTCGCGATTCCTCTTTTAGGTGCTTACGGATGGCTAACAACTCGGGGAACCGAAATCGTGGACGACGTCCACGAAGCTGCGGTTGCTACTCTCAACTTCATTCTTTCAAACCGCGATAAGTTTGCGAGGTAAAGAATGGGCGCATCGGTCCCAGGTGGTGGAGGCAAGTCCGCCAACTTCGAGCTTAACCTCGTTCCATTCATCGATTTATTTTCGGCGCTCATTTGCTTTCTGTTGATGACGGCGGCTTGGCAAAATCTTGAGGTCGTCAGCACAGGAACTCCGCCGAAAGCACTCGATCTGCGCGATGCCGACGAGCCGTCGCCGACGCCTCCTCCCGCTAAGCCCAAAGCCGTTTTGTCGGTAACCCTTTACTTCGATCGACTCGACATTGCCGAAGACAACATCATCAAAACTTTTGCGCATATTTCAGGTACTCCCGATTATAAGCAGCTCGAACTCGCTCTCGCGCAGTGGCGAAAAAAGTTTCCCGACCGAAAAGACGTCCTGCTTTCGACAGAAAATCGCGCTCCTTACAAACACCTCATCAAATTAATGGATACTTTTATTGCAGGAGAATTCCCCGAAGTGGGAATTGTACTTAACTAATGTCGGGTTACGGCAGCAACGCAGACAAAATTATTAAACCAGGTTATCACCTGCGGCCGAAGTATGACCTTCATGGTTTTCGACGGCGACGCACTGACGGCGGCGGAAGTCACCTCGCTGGAGAACTACCGCTGACCGCGATGATCGATATGTTCTCTATTCTTGTCATCTACCTATTGATGAATTTCTCTGCGACAGGCGATCCGTTCTTCATGGCGAAAGCTGGAGTCGTTCTTCCTAAATCTGGAAAAGCCGCCGTCATGCAAAGCGCGCCGATTCTTTCGTTCTCAAAGGGAATATATTATCTCGATGCCTTAACTCCCGAAGGCGGTATGCTAAAAGTCGAAGACAATTCTGGCAACCTTCAAAAAATTGTCAGCGCGCTCGAAGATTTGCAACGTCGGATTAAAATCAAAGATCCGAAGCTGTTCGATGGAAAAATAAATCTGCAAGCGGACGAGAATACACCGCTTCTGTATGTCAAACGCGGCATGGGCGCTGGGACATCGGCCGGCTGGACTTCAATAAACTTCGTCGTTGCGCCGGTCGAATAGTCGAATCAGAGTTTGCGCGCCATTGGGTGCATCAGCCGCGGCTTCGGAACGCCAGATCGTTTGCCTGCCAACGCTTTTCCGCGCGCCTTGAATTTGAACTCGTTGTACAGCCCGGAAAGATTCCATACCGCGATGGGCTCGTTCGCCGACGCCTTCAAAGATTTCTTCAGCCAGTCCGCGCCTGTATCTAGATCGTTGAGATAAAGTCGCGCGACACCTACGCCGGCCATCGCCGATGCATTTTTCTCGTCAATTTCGAGGATGCGATTGAATATCGCCATTCCGACCCAGTACTGACCATCCGCAATGTAGGCAAGAGCAAGGTCCGTGAGGACTTTCAGATCTCGCGGGCTATCGTAAAGTTTTGTACGAAGTGCCCGCGCCGTTTTGGGTGGCGAAAACTTTTTCTGTGTCTGGCCAGTAATTGTGTCAGCTTCTTCTTTTACGAGAAGCGCGCCCTTCTGTTGGCAACCTTGCGCATATCGCGTGAAGACTTCGAAACGTTCCGCTGTCTCGAGACACTGCGAGAATGAATTTTCAGCGGCATCTTTGTATTGCTTGCCCTGCTTGCCGAGCTCGGCGCGATAAAGCTTTTCTTCTTCAGGTTTAAGTCCTGCGGGAGAAGGCGATGAAGATATAAATCGCCCAAGCTCGAAGTTCGCTTGGCCAAGTAAATAGAGCGATGCGATTGTCCAGCGGCCTGCGCCAATTTTCACAATGCCATTAAGTTCTTTCGAAAGCGCTTGGAAAGATTTGACCTTCGCGATGAGGGCACCTTGATCGGAGGCGTCTTTCATTTGAATTGCGCGGAAACTTTCGAGCGCACGTTGCGACAATAAGAATCGCGCGTGTGCTGAACGATCTAAATCACTCGACGATACAACTTCCTTGAGTCGTGGCAGTGCTTCCGCTTGTCGGTTCTGTCTCCATAGCGCAAGCGCGATATAATACGTACCTAGCGCAGGACCGATCTTGACAGCGGATTTCTCGAGCAGCGCCCATTCCCCGGCCAAAAAGTCGCAGCGGGCGATGGAATCATTGTCCCCGCGCATCTGATATAGGCGTTTTGCCTCTTTGAAGTCGCCGAGCCACTCGAATAACTGCGCCGAGTTTTTGTTCCAGTCGGCAGCCTCTGGCTCTTTAGGATATTTTTCAGAGAATCGCGCAAGATAGCGGGCCGCGCGTTCGAAGTCCGCGGTCATCAATGCTGTCTGCGCCATCGAGCTGACAACCTCCTTCGTATAGGTAGAATCCGAATGCTTCTCGAGCAGCGCTTCGCCGACATCGTACAGTTCTGGATTGCGCTTTGAACGCAGCGACGTGAACGCCTCGTAAAGCGCAACTGCTCCCATCGAAGAGTCCTTATACTTCGTCGCCATGTTCAGAAGATTTTCCGAGTATTCTTTAGAACCGAATGCGCCAGCCGCGAGCTGAATATCTTTTAACTGGGCGCGACGACTCAAATCTCGAATCGATTGTTTGTCCTCGTTCGAGAGTCCTCGGGTTTTTTCGAGATTTTTAGCGGCGACGACAAGTCCCTTTAAATCGTCGAGCTGCGAGTAAGAATTGATAATCATGAAAATTGCGTCTCGCACTCGAGGATCTCGCGAGAATTTTTCTACGAAGTAGGTAAACGACTTAATTGCCTCCGGAAGCAATCGGTCTTCGTACCAGCTTTGTCCAACGTTGTAAGCTGTCGACGCGGCCGCCGGATGTCTGAGGTGCTTTTGTACCCACGTGGTTCCAACGTCACGCACGCCACGCCGAGCCCTTAAAAGATCGAGAGGTTTTAATTTCTCGGCATCCTTCAGCGCATTTACGTAGGCTTGAATCGCCGATTCTTTAAATTCTGCTTGGCGATTTTTCGCTTTGCTAACTCGAGCCAGACCTTCGAATTCAAGTCCTGCAGAAGACCAATTTTCCGCTCGGTACAGACTCTCGGCTTTGTTGATCAACATTTTTTCCGCCTGCCGGTTTTTCGGAAATCCGATCTGGTAAAGCTCGTAACCCTGAGCTGCGATCTGAAAGTCTTCCGGCGAATTCTTTTCTCGCGCGGACTGTTGCAGTCGAGTTGCGATGTCGCGAGTGACAACCTCCAAAAATCCGAGGCGGCCAACATCCTTCTTGTTCAACCTTCCATCAGGAAGAGTATTTTGCGCGCGAATCTCCTGTGCCGTAATCACCGTGTGTTCGATAAAGCGGAAACGGTCCGTCTTAGTGGCCGTCGTTTTCTTTACCGCTTCATTCCAACGTTGTATCGCTTCGAACTTTACAGCGGTATCCGAGTTCGCTACGAGGACCTCAATCCAGACATCGGCAACGATGGGCCACAACTCTTTCAACGAGAGCCGCCGACCGACACGAGCAAGGACACGGCGATAGGTTTGATGTGAATCCGAAATCTTACGGAAATACTCGACAGGATGGGCAACCGGTTTCAAGGGAACGGAAACGACTTCGCCACCAGGGATTTTAATATCCGTTTGCAATGTTCCGCTCTTAGGACGAGGCGTTGCGGAAGCTCCCGGTTTTTTCCAATCGGAAACGACGTCAGCTACCTTTTTTCCTTTAGCTGGCAATTTTGTTACGGCAGACGCGGATGGCCTAGCCACCTCCGGCTTCTTCACATCGCCGGTCTTACCATCGGTCTCTTTCATCTGGGCACGATACTCGGCATACAACTCGACATACGGAACTGCTAGCGAAAGAACCGCTTCACGCCGGATGTCCGTTTTTCTGTAAAGCTCTGGCAGCTCTTTCGAATTTTTAGTGACGAGCCCTTGCGTTCGAATCGCCTCCTCGAACGCAGTCACCGCTTCAGCATATTTCGAGAGATTGATGAAGCACCAACCGATTCGATAATGCGCCAGTGGTGTGTAAGCAGACAATTCTTTTGCGACGACGCGACGGAACACCTTAAGTGCATCTTCGATCTTCTTCTTTTCTTCCAGCAGGTAGTCACCAAGAATAATGTCGGCCTCCAGAAGGTAAGTAGACTCTGGGAACTCCTTGTTCAACTGCTCGAACGACTTGATCATCGCTTCGACTTGTCCGATGTCACGAAGTTCAAGCGCCTTCAAAAACAGAGCGCGATCGCGAAGTTTTGATTTCGGAAAGAAAGCATAAACTTTCTGGTAAATATCGATCGCTTCCTGTTTCGGTCTTTTCTCGGCCGTGAAATCAAGCTCTCCGACGGGCGTACCTTTGTTTTTCGCAACTTTGCTGAGGTACATGAGACGACTTTTTTGAAGATGCAAATCGGCCAACGAGAAATACAGGTCCGGAAGAAACTCAGTGTCGCGAACGCGTTTGATTTCGGATGCCGTAACGGCGATCTTTTTTTCCACGTTTTTAAGCTGAGTATCTAGGCTGACCTCTGTTGCGCTATTCGCTACCGCCATAAAACCGACGACCGAGCACAAGACTAGAAGCGAACGAGCGAAAGAGTTGAAACTTTTCATTCCTCCTCCTCTTCCTCTTCTTCTTCTTCGATCGGCGCCGCTGGAGCAGGCGCCTTTCTTCCTACAGGCGCAAGGATAGGAAGCGGCTGCGCACAGCGAGCGCGAATCAGTACTTCATAGTTGTCGAGCTCGTCCCACCAAGACTCTGCAACCACAGGCCAATAGAGCTTTTCGAATCTGGTGCTTGACGCACCTTCGGGCCGATAATCGACATCTTCCGCTGGAGCTGCCGTTAACGGTCTAATCGAAGCTTCGTATTCTAAGAACGAGACTTGTTCTCGAATGTCGATCAACTCGCCAGCCACGCGCTCGAGCGCTCGCGGCATTGCACGCGCTATCTCGGACTCGTTCTTTCTTTCTAGAACCAGGAGCGACTGAAGAAGCTTTTCGCGAAGTCCCGGGACAAGTTTAATGTCTTCGTCATAGATCGCTTTGCGTTCTGTTCGATAACGATGAATCAACGTTGCTCGTTTTTGCAGGAGTCGATTTTGTAACGACATCTGCTTCAACTGAACGTCGTCTTCTAGATTTAGTCTCGACTCGATCTGAGTGAAAGATTTTTTGTAACGAGTTCGAAATGCGGCAGCCGAAAGTTTAATTAAATCATATCGGCAAAGGTCGCGCTCGATCACCATTCGAAGCAAATCGGCTTCTGGAGAACGCAGTGATTCGAAAAAGGCGGAATCCACAACTTTGAGAATCCCTAGCGCTTTCCCGTACTCTTTCAAATAATATCGCGACCATGCCATTTCCAATAGCGCCCGTGCGCGTTCTCTCAACGGCAGGTTCAGCGGCTTCACGACTTTCAACGTTTCGTCGTAATCACCCTTTTCGAAGATCAGTCGAGCGCGATTCAATTCTGCAAACTGACGTGTAGGAATTCGAACGTTCGTGCGCTTGAGTAGGTCTTCGTAAAGTGCTTCTGCTTCGTCGACTTTGCCTTCGCCAAGGACATCTGTGGCACGTTCGAAGAGTCGGTCCGAATGCCAGCGCGTCTCGACGCCAATCTTGCCGAGATTGGTCGCCGCCCATTCGGTGTATCCGCGACGCAGCAACGCCTTCGCTCGATACCAAGCCAGCATCGAACTTTCTGAGGGAGTATCGACCGTTGAATCGAATTCGTATGCGAGCTCTTCGATGGCAGTATCGTCAACTTCGACGTTCTGCGCGAGTTGATCGAGCGAATAAAGTGCCCACGTACCTTGCGACGTCCCGATGGATCGCGAGGCGACATCCATCATCACTATCTGCGCTGATAAAGTGTTGCCTTGCTTCACAAGCGCTTCAGCGGCGAGTAATCGCATTTCGTCGTTTGCCGCACCGGTTGCGGCGACATCCGAGAATTTCAAATCGAGTGGCTTTCCATCCTTGGTATTCAGCTCAGTCCGAAACGTAGTAACATTCTCAGCGTTGAGAATAACGGGGCCTGGAACTTTTGCTTCGTCTTTTTTGTTCGCCGATTTCGCAGATTGAACCGGAGTTAGAATCAACGTCAGGACTGTGGACAGAACAATCGCTGAAATATTACGAACGTGCACTTTACTCTTCCTCGTCCGACGAGGAACGTTTCGAAAACAAATCTAATTGCATTTCGAAACCAAGACCAATTTCGGTCATTCCCGTTATGCCGAGCTGCGAGTCTTTGAAAAAATACTGTCGCAAGTAATATCGCAGCGCTGACTTCGGACCCAAGAAGTATCGACCCTGAAGACCTGGAGCAATCGCGGGAACATGCCCAACAGCATTGAAGATGATCGATCCAACACCGAAATAGAAACTGGTTTCGCTGTGAACTAAGGAACGATTGAACAGCAACGATTTTCCGTAAAGCGGCGTATAGACAATGCCGCTCATCACGATATTTTTCGGATAATCGAGGACCCCACCGAAGCCGATGTTTTGAATCGCTACTCCGAGATCTCTGAAATCTTGCTTCAGTTGAGTCTCGCGATTGTAATTGTACGTAAAGCTCAGAACTTCCCACGCTAGATAGGGTTTGAAATAGAAAGAATAGTTGAGGGAAAGCGGAAAGCCCCTGTTGAACGAGTCAGAAGGAATATAACCGAGATTGAGAGAAATACTCTGATCGATGCTATTTGTTCGTCCCTGAATCGCGACTGGAGTCGGCAGATCGTAAACGTCACGCTTTACAACATCGTCTTCATCAGCAACGACGATTGAAGGCATTCCCATTAAAAGCGTTAGGCTCGCAAATACTGAAACAGAAATAGCAAAGCGACGAGCCGACTTGTAAATCGTCATGACATTAGTTTGTTACAAACTCTCGATAAGTTTGACCTTTTGCAGATAATTGAAAGGCGAACGAGACGAAGGTCGCAGACTGGACTTCAGACCAGAGCTAGGGCAGCGAGAGTCGCTTCATTAACGCAATCTCGAGTCGCGACTCAACAGCACCTCGCGAAGGTCTTTCCCCAAGCACGTCTTCCATCGAAATCACGCTGCCCGGAGCAAACCCGCAGGGTTTCATGCCTTCGAATGCGTGGGGATCATGTTCGATGTTTAATGCTAAACCGTGATACGAAATCCAACGGCGAACGGCGATTCCAATCGAGGCGATTTTTTTTGAATTGATCCAGACGCCTGTTGCGGGCGCGGCTTCGTCGGAACCTTCTTCTGTTTGCAGAGCGTTCGCCACGGCCTCAATACCGAAAGAGGAAAGCACCTCGAGGACCGAGTCTTCGAGTAGGCGCATGTATTTATGCAAATCTCGACCACGAGAACTTAAATCAAGAATTGGATAAACGACGGTCTGGCTTGGACCGTGATAAGTCGCTCGACCTCCGCGACTGACTTCGAAGGCTTCGCCGGTCCAGCCGAAGACGTCGCCCGGCTTCGTACCTCGACCGAGCGTTACCACGGGAGGATGCGAGCAGAAAACAATCGTCTCTCGACGAAGTTCGCGGCTCACTTGATCAACGTATTCTTCCTGTCGAGCGAGAGCCTCGCGATACGAGATCTCGCCCCAGTGTTCTACATTAAGCATGCGCTCGCGGCGCTGCAGCTTTTGCTCCGCCCAAAGGTTTTTGAATGATGTGGATCGCATGTCCGAGCGTCGCTTCCGCCGCTTCCATCATAGTCTCGCCCAAAGTTGGATGAGGATGAATGGTCAGTGCGATGTCTTCGACTCGAGCACCCATTTCGATAGCGAGAGCCGCTTCCGAAATAAGGTTCGATGCTTC
>JAYSYF010000214.1:0-4328 GCA_043716655.1 Bdellovibrionales bacterium
ATCGGCGGCCGCGTGGCTGCACGTGAGATTGAACGCATGCGCGGGACCGCTTCTGAAAAGTACGACTGGTTCAAGATGGTGATCGGCGAAGGAAAAAACCGTCAGATCCGTCGCATGTTCGAAAAAATCGGTTTCGATGTGATGAAACTTCAGCGCATCGCCATCGGTAAATTGAAAATGGGCGGACTCGCTCGTGGCGAATGGTCGATGCTTACCGAAGAAGAAGTCGAAAAAATCTTCGCAGCCGACGCCGAGAGCTTCGAAGGCCGCAACCGTCCGCAACCACGCCCAGACGGAACTTTACCTTCAAGGAAAAAGTCCTTCAAAGAGACTCGTCGTCCAAAATCCGCAAAAGCATTGGCCCGCGACGAATCGTCTCGCCGCGGTCTTGGAACAAAGCCGAAACGACCTAACACATCGACTCGGCGCCCAGCTCGCTAATGAAGATGGCGCTGATCGTTTTTTTGATCGGCGTCGTTTTGTTTTTGGTTGGAAAAACGGGGCTCAATCGAAAACCGATCGACACTTCACTCGTGAATCGTTTGGCTAAAGAGCCGGCGCAACGGCTGCTTGAAGAGAGCGATCCGCTCGCGGCTCCAATCTATTTGAAGTTTGAAAAGCAACTCTACACACTCTACCCTCGAGCTCAATATTCTATCGAAGGTTTGATCGTGTCCCAGCATCGCTCCGATTCACTTTTCGATCTTGCCCACGCTCGCAGCGGCGACACATTGAATTCGCGCGATATTTGTACTGTCTGGGGACGCAATCTCACTGCCGGAGTTTACCGTGACGTCGACTTTTGGAGCGGCGATTGGACCTGCTATTTTCAATGGACGTCGCCCGAAGTTGGCGCTTCATTCAAGTTCGATGAGATCTCGAACACTCACGTGCTCGCAAAAGATCCTGTCATTCGCGCAAAAATCGATGAACTTGAAATCGGCGATGAATACAAAATGTCCGGACGACTGGTCGATTACGAACAAGCGTTTGGTGGACGAAGAAATTCGAGCCTCAATCGTACGGACACTGGCAACGGCGCGTGTGAAGTGATGTATGTCGAATCCATCGAAGTTTTACGTTCTCACAATGAATTGTTTAAAAAGTTAAAACTGTTTGGGTTTTGGACAGCGTTGCTAGCGCTCGTTGCCGCCATCGGCCTCATGGGACGTTCAATCTTCTTCGCTCGCCGTTCAGCGGCGTTGCTCGCTCTCTTGTTTTTAGGTTCGTTAGGTATGCCTCGGCTGGCCAACGCTCGAATTTGCGACGCCTCGACAGAGTATTGCGGCGATTGGGGAGGCAACTCTTCTTCTTCGACAAGTTCCACGAGTCGCGGTGGAAAAATTCGGATTAACCCTGCCGTGATTCCGATCGCAAAAGGGTTTGGCGCCGAGTTTTTATTTTTTGATGGCAGCGTCGATTTTGCTCTCGTCAAAGGCCTCGGTCGTATCGGTGCTGCGATATCTCCGTCCAACAGTGACGAAACATTTTTCGGACCGCCTGGATTCGAATACTGGGGAGATTTTTACCAGCGCAAACTTGCACATCATAAATATCCGAACCAAAAAATTACCCTCGCGACGGCGATCGGCCTAATTGACAACCGTGCGTCCGGAATGAAAAAATTCACGCTGAACTTAGGTGTGATGGGCAAATACAACAAGATCTCTGGCGCCGTTTTTCCCGGCGGCGGAATCTCGGGCGTCGCGGGGCCATTCACTTTCGGCTACTCAAGATACGGTGACCAGACGCTCGTAACGACTCCTGAGCTTAGTCCGATCCAACCCGCGGTCACTGACACGTACACATATAACGTCGAGACGTATTCTTTCGGCGCCTTCATCGAATCGCTCGCCGTAGACTATTCCTTTTTGAGAGTTTTAGGAGAAACTGCATCGACGCGATCGAGCGCTTCCGTCATCACGGCGACGCTTCTCTTCAAGAAAAGTCTTCTCACCGCCGCCATGCGAACCGACAAACTTGCGACTGGAATGCCAAGCTTCAACTATGGAACTGGTCAGATGGATTACGTCGACACAAAAGTGGAATATTTCGGCGGCATTCAATACGCGATTGCGAACCCATTGCTGGTCGGCGTGTTCTACAACTATTACCTCGTGCGCGACATTTCGATCGGCGCTACGATTTTTTTCTAAACTAGAAATGCCTGTAGAAAAAATATGGAGAATTCGAGCGCGTGAACAAAGGAAACCTCGCCACGCTTAAAATGGTCGAAGAATATGTATTGCGGCAAACGGTCATGTGCGACACGCGACCCTAGCTGATCTCTTTGTACCGAGCTTCTGTCACACCATAAACCGCGAACGCGATCAGACCGACGGCGATTGTAAAAACCAATCCTCGGCCGAAAGGTTGATCGAAAAGAAATACCCAAGCGCCCTTGACGCCCTTGGCTTCACTGCTATCAGCGTGGAGTGCCGCTCGCATGAAGAGCCAACCGACGATCGCAAAGACGATCCCGCGCGAGATTAAGCCGAATTTGCTGATCAAACAAAGCGGGCGTTTTTTATCGGATGGCAAATTCAGACGCTTCAAAAACTTCTCGGACAGTGCGATATAGATTTGCCCAATGCCGATACCGACGATAATCAGCGCAAAAATTCCAGTAAGTAATTGTCCGAAAGGTTGCACCAACAACTTGTAGGCCAAGTCGCTTTCGCCTCCGCCAGCGTCGCTTGCAGACGCCATACGGCGTATGCCAAGAGGCCAATTGCCAGTGCAACTAAAAATGTCGTTCCAAACGGCAGGTTTCGCAGCGAGCCCTCACTATCCGTGAAGCTTCCTTTGAATCCGAACATCACGAGCAGAGCGAACGATCCCGTCAGCGCGTAAACGACCGCTCTTGCTGCGTAACCCGTTCGTGCCATTACATTCAGAACCGATTTCTTATTCATGAGAATCAAGGACCTTTTTTACTTGGGTTCAGCTGAACGCCCGGGCCGGCAGGAATTTGGTCGAACTCGGCGAGTGAATCTTTAACTCGAGAACCCGAAGCATTCAGTAGCTGCACGCCCGTTGGCGTCGCGGCCGTTGGCGCTACATAGGCCGGATAGCTAGGAACGCCGTTCGCTCCGTTCGCTCCGTTAGCTGCGCCCTCACCGTTTCCAGGAGTTACCGGTGAAACCGGCTTACCGCCGCGCTCAAGTTCACGCGACTTCTGCTCCATGCGTTTTTTCAAATCATTCTGTTTTTTTCGCTCGTTATAGCGAGTCTGATAAGTCTTCCACTCTTCGTTGAAGGCGCTTTGTTTTTCGCGCGTGAAATCTTCGTTATCTTTTCGAGTGGCCTGCATTTGGCTCTCGAAATCTTTTCGTTTATCCATTTGGTCGCCGAAGAACGACTTTCGCTTGTCCTCTTGATCGTCAAAAAATCTTTTTCGGTCGTCCGACGAACGTTTTCGGCGAGCGAGGTATTCGTCACGCTCTTCTCTCGCTTTTTTAACGAAGTCATCGCGATCGAGACGCTCCTGTTTTGTGAAGTCCTGACGCGAGCGAGTGAGTTTTTTATCGATCGCCTCGCGTTTTTTTCGAATCGCCGTATTAAAACGATCGCGAACTTTGCCAGGATCTTCATCCGAGTCGCGAACGATGAACGACATGATTAGAGCAATTTCGTCGTTTTGTTTTTTGATCTCTTCCGGAACGTCTTTTCGAAGTGCATCGAGTTCGGTTCGATCGGCTTTCAAACTCATTTCGGTTTCTGCGCTAGCAGCGGCCGCCGCTTCTGCCGTCGGAGTGGACGACTCGCCGTCTTTGCGGAAGTTCGCGCAGGCCGAAATCAGAAGTAGCGTTACCGCCGTGATGGTGAAAATCCGAATTGAACTTTTCAACTGTGATTCCTCTCGCACTTAGCGTTTCGACTTCGCCTGCCGAAGTTCTCGGTCGACGTCACGATTCTTGATCGACTCGCGTTTATCACCAGCGTTTTTACCTTTGGCGATTCCAAGCTCGATCTTTGCCCAACGTCCCTTAAAGTACAATTTCAGAGGAACGCAAGAAAGACCCTTTTCACTCATCGAACGATCCAGGCGATCAATTTGCGCTTTCGAGAGCAAAAGTTTCCTGAGGCGCTCGGGCTCGTGATTGAGATAACTCGAAGCCTGATAGGGACCGATGTGAGCGCCCTGCAAAAACGCTTCGTCATTTTTCAGAATGACGTACGAATCTTTCAGTTGAATGCCGTTTTGACGAAGTGACTTCACTTCACTTCCGCGAAGTGCGACGCCGGCCTCGATCGTGTCGACGATTTGATAATCGAAGCGGGCTTTGCGATTTTCCGAGATTAGCAGAATGCGCACGTCTGCAGCT
>JAYSYF010000215.1:0-4323 GCA_043716655.1 Bdellovibrionales bacterium
GATGAAACGCTTCGAAGAATTGATCGCGCACTTGGCGAAAACAATCACTGGTTCGACGACGGTCATGTATCAAGGCAAAGAAATCAACTTTGCTCCGCCATGGCGTCGATTGAGCGTTTACGACGGGATCCGCGAGTACGCAGGCATCGATCCCGACACCGCTTCGATCGAGGACCTCTTTAAGAAGGCGAAAAGCTTGGGTTCCGAAATGAAAGTTCCGGGAACTCGTGCCGCAATTGCGATGGAAATTTTTGATGGAGCCGTGGAGCCTGCACTTCTGCAGCCGACGTTCGTCATGGATCATCCGATCGAAATTTCGCCGCTGACTAAAAAGCACAGAACTAAACCGGGCCATGTTGAAAGATTCGAACCCGTCTGCGCCGGAATGGAAATCGGAAACTCCTACACCGAGTTGAACGATCCAGAAGATCAGTTGGCTCGTCTGCAAGAGCAAGACAAGCAACGCCAGGTCGACGAAGAAGCGCAGCCGATGGACGCTGATTTCTTGCTCGCGATCGACACCGGAATGCCGCCCACGGGTGGAGTCGGTATCGGCCTCGAGAGAATCATCATGCTTTTGACCGATCGTCCTTCGATCCGAGATATCCTGCTTTTCCCAACCATGAAGAAACAGTGATGACCGAAGTATAGACCATCGATCTATGTTCATCGGCTTTGAAAGGATTCAAACCATGCTGAAAGTCATGAAATTTCATCCGAGCCATTGGGTTTTACTTGGGATCGTCGCAGTCGCGACGGGCTGTCAGACGAAACCAACTGTCGTTCGCGAAACAGTTTCGCGTTCTTTCAGCGGAGGTCAGGCCCTCCTAGGCCCGATCGAAATCAGCGAAGAAGTTGTTGTCGCCGATGCTCGACCTCCCTTCGATTATTCGATGGCGCGAATTCCACGTTCTGTTTCGATCAACTGGACCGACTACTCTGAAGCCGAACCTGCAAAACGAGGTTGGCCACAAAAAGATCTTTTTGCGGCGGCACGAAGACTCGCACGCTTGGGAATTGCTCCGGAATCGAAAGTCGTCGTTTTAGGTTTAGGTAGAGACGGGCAGGGCGAAGAGGGTCGCGTTGCTTGGATGCTCGCGTACTTGGGAATCGAAAACGTTCGATTCGGAAGATTCGGTTCGGTGAAGTCTCGCATTACGACGGAAGCTTTGCCTGAGGATGCCAAAACTGGATTTACTCAGAAACATGATCCGCGCCCGGCTCAACCGCCCGAGACCGCCACGGTGGGAAAACCGATTTGGAAACCACAAGTCGTGAGTAGCCTCATCGCATCTCGCGAAGAAATGCTAGGCGCCATCGAAAACAACGCCATGGAGAAGCCATGGAGCTACAACGGTGCAAAACCAAAGCTCTACCGCCTCATCGATGTTCGCTCGGAGGCTGAATACCTGGGTAAAACTGGTGGGCTTCGTTCAAAGTCGATTCCAAACCTGAATGCTTTGAATGTTCCTTGGAAAGAATTTTTCGACGGCGATTTCCGACCGTTCAATGAAACTGCGCAGCGCCTGGCCGCGATCAATGTCGCTCGCCAACATCGGATCATCGTACTCGACAACGACGGCGTCGCAAGCGGAGCAGTCACTATGGCGCTTCGTGCTTTTGGTTATACGGATGCGGCGAATTTTGCCGGCGGATTTAACGATCTGATGACGAAACAGTAAGTGAGCACGCTTCTTCTCGCATCTGATCAAGCCTTGAGCTTCGAGTTCTATGCTGATCGAAGACCCCGAGAATTTTCCACGCGAGTCCTAAACGCACTTCGTGTGAGCGCGATTCCATTCGCTGTCGGCGCGATCGGCGTCTTTGTTCCCATTCTACATTTTGTTATCGTTCCGGCAGCGCTGATCGTCGTGTTGGTTTTCAGCGTTCGCGAACTAACGACTCGCTACAGTTTTGGAATTGCCGACCTGAAGTGTCTGCACTGCGGTTCACACTATGGAGAGTCGGATGCCACACGCCTTCCAAAACGGATGGCGTGTTTTAAGTGTGGAATCGCTGCGACCTTGAGTGAAACTACGGTTGGCTAAGCGCTTTCACAGTCGCTTCGAGCCACGTATTTTTCTTACCCATCACATCGTCAACTTTCGGTTCAACGATGGCGTCCGCGACTGTCGGCAAATTCTCGGTGAAGTATTCCGTGCTGACATTCGCGTAAGGAACGCTGACGAAATTCGAAAACGCTTTCGTTGTGTAACCGAACTGGTAGTTCGGAATTTTTATGGAAAGTTCGTCATAAGTATCGTTGAAGCCGGAATCAACGTCTTCAGAACCTTGAAAGCCAGCACCTGTTCCATTGGTGTGAGTTCCCAGTACGACGCCACGGCCACTGCGTTTCAGCATCGCCGCCATTCCATCGCACGCGCTAACACAGTTCGGAGTCACGAGAACGACAATCTTGCCGCTGTAACCGCCGACTTCAGTATCAGCTTCTGTTCCTGCACTTTCAGGAATGGCGTTCGTCATCGCTAAACCAGCGTCAGCTGCAGAATATAGCTCAGTGAGAAAACGATGGTCGATATCTCCCATGTCTTTCGCAGCGATCTCGGGATGTTCGATGAGGCTCGTAATAAGTCGAGCCGATGTCGTGTTCACACGAAACGCCATGACCTTGTTTCCGAGCGTCGCGCCAGCGGGAGTTAAGAGTGAAAGTATTTTTGCGGGATAGCTTCCATTTCCGCCGCCGTTACTTCGCAAATCCATAACGAGATTCAAGCCAGACGCTTTGCAAGACTTGATAAAACGTCGCATCGTTTCGATGTACGAGAGGGCAGTGCCATCAGGGCCCGTCAATTTTGCAGTCGAGAACGTCAGTAGCTGCGCATAACAAAACGCCTGCGTCGTCGTCACGATCGTACCTAGGCGGGCACCGACGGCGCCGCTATCACTCTTAAACGCAACAAGCGGACGAAACGTATCTTCAGGAACCAGGGGATTCGATTCCAAATAACCTTTGTAGTTCATCGGAACGGTTTTCCAATCCACCTTGCCGTCGGCGTCGAGGTACATCTTCACGCGATCCGTAACTGGAATACCGATTTTCTGAAAGTATCGTGAAGTGTCGAGACGATTGCGTGCGGTCATCGAAGCCCACCACGGCATCTCGTAGTTGTACGTCTTCAGTGGCGACTTAATTTTCAAGAGAACGTTTGGTTTCGTAGGATAGTCGAAGCTCCGAGCAAAAATGGCCTGCTCCGCCGAGAGCTGGCGATGACCCGGGCTGCTGGAAGCGATGAAAGCACGGTAACGTTCTGCGAGAGAGGCCGGAGTTTGCCCGTCGACCTCGAGAACTTCGTTGCCGACAGCGATGACCTTATCGAGATCTTTCATTCCGCTGAGCTGCTCGACGTACTTCAGCAATTCTTTTTGGACTGCGACGATGATGAATTTCCCCTCGATGTTGCGCACGAGGAAACCGACCGACACACCGGCCATCGCCGTGCGAGCGTAAGCAGCGAAATGCGTATCTTGAAATGCGGCGATGCAAACTTTCATTCGGTCGATGAAGTGGATGTCACTGAGGTCCGCAGTCTTCGATTCAATTTCGATGCAACGATCCAGGTGTGCAACCGAATCAAACGGTTTTCCGTCGTCAGTTTTAATTCGCTGATTTTTCAGCTCGAGATTTGCGTAGTGGTTGACGATCGCACTCTTCAGCTGCGTGACAACCGCGACTCGCATGTCGCGATCGGCCTCGAGTAGTTGATTGCCGGTAACTCCGAGAGCCGCCATTCGTGTCGCGAAGTCTTGATAGACCAGTGGGGAATAGGCGTCCCGTGTGCACGACGAAAGAACGAGTGTTGTGAAAACACCGAGTGTCCCGAATCCCATAACGAGTTTTAGCAAAGAAGTGCGCATTGATTTCCCCCCTCAGAGATAACGAGAAACAAATGCCCGCGGACCTCAAAGTCAATCTGCGCCCCGATGTCGCCGCTACAAGAACGCGACAATTGATGGATCGTTGTAATTGATTCTGCGCTGCCTAGTCGATGGCCATGGGTGGGTACGTCATTTCACCACAGCGGACACTTAAACCTATCGCCGAGCCGGATTCGGGTGTGGCCCGAGTCTTGTTAAAGGAAGTCCGCTACCACGCTCAAATAATCTTTCTGGAGGTCTGCATGCAGGTCCTGAAAATCGGTTTAGCGCTGACGTGCCTCGTGGCATCGACGGCAAAAGCCGGAGACATCGATCCGAACATTTGCGGAGTCGGTGGCGCGATTGCTGGCGCAGCGGTTGGTCACCAATTCGGTGGCGGAGACGGAAAAAAAGCGCTCACCATACTAGGTGGAATTCTTGGCGCCG
>JAYSYF010000216.1:0-4317 GCA_043716655.1 Bdellovibrionales bacterium
TTCAGCGCCGTCCGCGGACCCGAAACTTTCACAGAAATTTTTCGTTCACCAAGACGCGATTCCATCACTGTCGCCTTCGGCAGCAAGAATTCGACATCCATATCTTTTGTCAGCATGAAATCGCGGCGACCTAATATGGTCACCCAAAGAATCAAAGTTACGAACAACGAGACCAGCTTGTAGCTGCCGTTTTCGAAAATCCAATCTTTCCAGGTCGCGCGTTTAAGTAATGGCATTATGCAGTCGTCTGCGGTCGATACCGCAGCCCCAATGCTTCGTAGAGTCGGCGTCGTAATGCCGAGTGATCGAGATCATGAACCAATTGTCCGCTCTCAACAACGCCGACGCGATTGTGTTCTTCGCTGACGACAATCACGATCGCATCTGTTTCTTCAGTTAAGCCGATAGCCGCGCGATGCCGTGTTCCCAAGTTTTTGTCGAGTGCCGGATTTTTCGAAAGCGGTAAGAAACAACCGGCTGCGAAAATGCGGCCGTTGCGAACGATGACCGCACCGTCATGCAGCGGTGACGTTGGTAGAAAAACAGAAACCAAAATTTCCGCGCTGACGGTCGCATCCATCTCGGTTCCGACTTCGATGAAATACTCGAGGTTGATTTCTTTCTCGATGACGATAAGTGCGCCCATTTGTTTTTGTGCAAGGCCAACGGCACCCTTCGCGATTTCTTCGACGATGTGAGTTTCCTCAACATGCGAAGCGCCAGTGAAAAACGGATTTGAACCGATGTGAGCTAACGCGCGCCGAATTTCTCCTTGGAAGAGAATGACGACGATTAGAAATAGGTTGTTAAAAAACTTCTCGAGGATCCAATTGAACGTGAAAAGTTCGAGCCAGATACTCCCGAGGTAGGCGATGGCGAGAATGCCAAGGCCCGAAAGCATCTGCACGGTCCCTGTATGACGAATAAGAACAAGGACGCGGTAAACCACAACCCACACGAGGGCCATATCGAGCAAGTCGCGCAGCCGCAGTTGCCCGAAAATAAAATGAAGATTATCCCAGATACTTTCCACTAACTAGATTTACGCCGGAGCCGGTTTGCTAAACGGATTTGGAGTACCGCCTGCAAGTTCCGCTTCCTCTTTGTCTTCTTTGTCTTTCATCTCTTTCGCCGCGAGATCGAGTTCGACTTTCAAACCCGCACCTTTATCGCTGCGATCGCGTTTCAGATCTTCCCAAGTAGAACCTTTGATCAAACGCTCGACTTCCGCACCATCGATCGTCTCGAGTTCGAGAAGTGCTTGAGCCATACGCTCGAGTGCTGGCGAATTGTCGCGCAAAATCTGTTTCGCCTTCTCGTAGCCGTTGTTCACGATACGGAACACTTCCTTATCAATTTCTTCCGCCTTCGCGTCGGAATACTCGCGGCTACTGCCCTGTTGCATACCCAAGAAGACTGGTCCTTCACTTTTTTCGTAAGCGAGAGGGCCGAGATTCGACATGCCCCACTCGGTGACCATCCGACGTGCGATTTCAGTCGCTCGTGCGATGTCGTTACCGGCACCGGTCGTATAATCAGTGAAGATCAATTCTTCGGCCGCACGTCCGCCGAACAGAACGGCGATTTCGCCTTCCGCCTGAGACTTCGAGAAGCTCAAACGATCTTTTTCTGGAAGCATCATCGTTAAGCCCAACGCCATTCCGCGAGGAATGATCGTGACCTTGTGAATCGGATCGGTTTTCGGAACCATGCGATTGACCAGAGCGTGACCCGCTTCGTGGTAAGCCGTATTTTTCTTTTCTTCGTCCGAGATGACCATCGATTTGCGTTCAGCGCCCATCATGACCTTGTCGCGTGCGAATTCGAAATCTTCCATCGTGAGTTTCGAGCGATTCAAACGAGCCGCGTTCAGCGCTGCTTCGTTCACCAAGTTTTCGAGATCTGCACCTGCGAAACCAGGCGTTCCACGAGCCACGCGCTCGAGATCGACGTCGCTTGCCATAGGAGTTTTACGAGAGTGCACATCCAAAATTTTTCGGCGGCCGGCAACGTCAGGTTTGTTTACAACGACGCGACGATCAAAACGACCCGGGCGAAGAAGTGCTGGATCCAAAACGTCGGGACGGTTGGTCGCCGCGATCAGGATAACGCCTTCGCTTGATTCAAAGCCGTCCATCTCGACGAGCATTTGGTTCAATGTCTGTTCGCGTTCGTCATGACCGCCACCCATGCCTGCGCCACGGTGACGGCCGACAGCATCGATCTCGTCGATGAAGATGATGCAAGGAGCGTTGCGCTTACCTTGCTCAAACAAATCTCGTACGCGCGAAGCGCCGACTCCGACAAACATTTCTACGAAGTCAGAACCCGAGATTGTGAAGAACGGAACACCTGCTTCGCCGGCAACGGCGCGTGCGAGCAAGGTCTTGCCTGTTCCCGGAGGACCCACAAGCAAAACGCCTTTCGGAATTCTTCCGCCAAGTTTCGTAAATTTTTTCGGATCTTTTAAGAAGTGAACAATCTCGACGAGATCGTCCTTCGCCTCTTCAACACCTGCAACATCCGCGAATGTGACCTTGAGTTTATTCTCGGTCAAAACTTTGTGCTTCGATTTTCCGAAGCTCATCGCCTTGCCACCGCCGACTTGTATTTGGCGCATGATGAACATGAACATCACGACGATGAACACGATCGGCAACCAGTTGATCAACAATGACTGCATCAGTCCCGACGACTCTTCATTCTCGTAGTTCGGAATGATGCCGTTTTCTTTCATGAAGTTCCAACCGGCGTCGTCGGTGTTACCGGCGATCTGGAACATCTTGCCGCCGAATTCTTTTTCGAATTCCGGTTTTATCTCGCCGCGAATTTGGCGACTCGATTGATAGAACGTCACCGTCGCAACTTTTTTATCCTGCACCGCTTGAACGAGCTTCGTGTAATTGAATCCCGGAATCGAGGTTTGTCGCCCGGCCGTGTACAGCTGAAAAAGAACGAAGAAGATGACTAGGAGAAACAGCCACAATGCCATCGCTTTTTGACCGGAACGCATATGAGATCCTCCGAACCCGCTGCTCTTGATAGCGGGCTGCTACACTATATACAAACTCAGCCTAACACGCGAAAGAGGCTCATCCAATCAGAGCCTGCGGTTCACGAATTGTAAAGCGTAGGCCTGGACCGAAATGTGGACTAAAAAAAATGGAGCAGTGCTTCAGCCTTTCGGTGAAGCGAGCCGAATCGTGGTTCCAATTAACCAGACTCGACCGCACAACTCAAAGCTGAGGCGCCTTTGAGGAGTGTCAATACGCTTTAACATTTCGTCGATGTGCGCCTTCGAAAAATCACGAATACCAAGTTCATTCATCCAGTTCGAGAGAGATTCCCTGCGTCGGCTGACGCTTAAATCCATCAAGGTGTGGCGATCGAGCTCGGAATCACCCTGAGCGTCGCCGCTAACCTGGCCACTTGGCCCACGTGTTTCTTCCACAAATTCAGCTAGGAGATCGAGCGACCTCGCCATGGCGGTGACCCCACCCGGACGCAGTCGCTCGATTAACGGGATCAGTTTTCTCCGGACTGCGTTGCGCAAATATCGAGCATCTGTGTTGGAAGGATCCTCAAGCCAGTCTTTGCCCTTTCGGAATCCGTGATCGGCAAGATAACTTTCGATCTCGGATCTACGAAACTGGATCAACGGTCGCCATAATTTTCTGCCAGATTCAGTCGTTGACGTCGTTTTCATCGCTGAAATTCCCTGCGCGCCGGTTCCTCGCATCAGCCGAATCAATCTCGTCTCGAGAAGATCGTCCGCGTGATGCCCTAGAGCAATCAAATCGATATCCGCTTTTCCAGCGTACTGCTCGAGCGATTTAAACCGACTCTCGCGCATCGTCTCCTCCGATTCGCTATTCCCTCGCGAGTTTTCAGAAGCAGGAAAAGTCAGAACACGAAACGGAAGGCCAAGCGAATCTGACAATTGTTCGACACGCTTTGCCGCGCGCTCCCGGTACCGAGCGGTCGTTTTCACTTTTGATTTTCCGTGATTCACGTACGCGACCTCTAGACCGAAATTCCAACGCTTCTGAAGACGATTTAAAACGAGAAGCATCGCGACCGAGTCGGCTCCGCCAGAAACGGCAGCGAGAACCTTATGATGCGCACCCAATGGAGCAACAGCACCACTTACATCAAGGAGCGGAGGATGGCGGAAGACCGCAAATTCCAATTTGTGAAGTTTAGTACCGCGCACTGACATATGCGTCATTAAACCACGCTTCGAATTCATCACACAACGCCGCCGACCGCATGCGTAAGACGTTGAGTTATGAACTCCGCCGCTCTTGGCTGGGCTAT
>JAYSYF010000217.1:0-12829 GCA_043716655.1 Bdellovibrionales bacterium
ATCGAAATAAAGGCGAATGATAGCAGCGAAATTATGCTGTTCGATTTGGCTTAAAGGAGATGTGTGGTCACGGGAAGTCGGCGTGGGGATTTAGGAGCCGCGATTCGGGCGGGGAATTTCGAAATTGTTTCAGGAGTTTTACCAGAGCAAGGTGGAACTGATGACGGACCAGATCCGCACCGTTTGCTCGAAGCGGCGCTCGCAGCATGCACCATTATCACAGTGCAGATGTATGCGAATCGAAAAGGGTGGCCGCTTAAGTCCACAGATGTGAAAGTCAACATCGTCAGCGAGACTGGAACAATGGTGAGCATTGCGCGCGATATTTCGTTTACGGGCGAATTGGCTGAGGAGCAGAAGAAGCGCTTATTCGAAATTGCGAATAAATGTCCAATTCACAAATTGCTCATAAGTACCGTCGACATTCAGTCGGTTCTAATTTAAAGCGGAATTGCCGAGATGTGTCCGGTTTCTTCGAGGTGCGCGCTTCGAACCTGTTCTAGGTTTTCGATTCCGAGTTTGCGGAGGCCAGCTCGCAATTCTTCGATCGTTATATTCTCAGCTCGCATGGCCGCGTGATTAAGCTGGCCGTGCTCGATAAGCGTGCGTGGTCTTCCGCGGATCAAATGACGAAACTTTTTTGAACGCACTGTTAGCAAGGTTGTCGCCCAGTGCATTCCGAAGACGGTAAGAACAAAGACTAGCGCATTCGTCGCTCCGTCTCTTAAAGTCGCGTTTTGAACGGCGACTGCCATCGAAATAAAAATAATGAGATCAAAGGTTGTGGTCTGCCCGGCTAAACGTTTTCCGGAAATACGAAAAATCGCGATCACCACCGAATAGAATCCGATGGCGAGCGCGACTTGAATAACGATATTCGACTCTTCTATTGTAATCGTTGTTGCCGATCGGGTTTGCGCATTGTTTTCTCGGATGGGGAATCATCCGAGCCTTCTTCTTGAAGTTCCGATTTCAAGCGCATGAATTCGGCTCCCATTTCGCCGCGCTCCTCTTTCTCGGTGTGTTTCTTAAAGTCGGGAAGAAGTTCGGATTCTTCTTCTTCGATGTGATGCTCAACAAGTTCGGCCAAGACCTTTACTTTTGCCGACCAGACGTCTTCGTCATCCGCTCGCTGCGCTTCTTCGATCATTTGATCGGCAAGCGCATGCTCAACATCGCCTTCAAAGCCTTCCGTTCGTAATTCTTCTTCGCCCTTCATAAAGACATACATCACTTGCTCTTCTGGTTTCGCGTGCGTTACCAGAAGTGGGCAAAACTCTTCGAAAGCCGCTCGGCGCTCGTCAATGTCAGCGTCCGTGTCTTTCATTACCTTGATAAGTTTTTTGAGAGGTTTGTGGTCGCTCAAGATCATCTGGATAATGTCGGCAGAACCTTCAGATTCGGAGCGACTCCCCTTTTTGGCCTTGCTCGACTCTGCGTTCGAGGTTCTTGATCTCATTTGAACCGGCGACCTCTTCGCGCTTGTTTTGGACTCAGTTTTTTTCGCAGATTTTTTCGCTGGTTTAGATTTAGCCATAGTATTTCCCTTCGGTTGATTTGGACGTTCGAGTTCAAAGCAACCTAGATGCCGTCGACCGGGCTCAACCGAAATTTAATTGAGGCGATGGAGTTGCGTAGCTGGGGCAATACGCCTCTGGCTTTTTGCAAACGAAGGGAAGCCGACCCGAACCCGCGAGCCTTCGGCGATGATGACCGATGCAGGCGTTTTTGAAACAGCCTTCGCAATTTCGTTAGGAAGCACGCCGCGTAAATTTATGTGCGCCTCGAAGTTTCTTGCGTTCCAAGTTTTCCAGCGCGGATGTACGGCCTGGTACTGCAGAGCGTGTCTGCCTTTGAAGGGTACGAAATCCCATTCCTTTTCAAAGATGAAATCTTCAAGAGTATCGGGTTTTGTTTCGAATGCTTCACCCTCGACGGTTGCTTCGAGCCAGTTGTTGTCGGCGATTCTTCCCCACCAGAATAGGTAGCTCGAGCCGCGTGATATGTTAGATGTCACCGGTGCGCGATGAACAGTACGTTTGCCTAAAAACCGCGCCGTCATTTTGAAGCTGGGATGCGGAACGATTTCTTTTAGAAACATAGTTCCGCGACGAGTGTTACCTTCACTATCCGTTCGTTTCACATAAATTCGAAAGGCAATCATCGGAAAAGTCGGCTGCAGGAAAAGGGGGACTGTTCCAAGCAGTGAGCAATCTCCAAATCGAAGGGCGATCACTGACAGGTAAGTTTCATCGTTGAAACTGTCGAGCTGGATGTCGCTCGGAATGTAGGGTCTTAAGATAGATGGTGAGATGGTATAGTTGAAGGCCGCGAGATCAGTCCAATTTGCTGTAAACAACGTCGGTCGCATTTAGGGCCCCCTGGACCGAACCTGCAGTGCAAAATCGAGGCGCAAAGGTCCAGTCAGCTAGACCTTGGTCCGAACCCCTACAATCGTCCAGGCACCTTCCGATAAGAGGTCGTGCTGAACTTTAGTCGCAATCGAAATTTGAGAAAACGCAGAAGACAGGTCGGCCCTGTCATCATTGCCGTGTTGTTTCTATTGGCGGCGTGTGGAATCTCGATCGACTTTTTTGCGGGTCAGATATTGGACACCGCCGAGGTGGTTGTTCCGAGCGCTGCGATAAATGCGTTGTCCGATACGCCTCCGGCGCCGCCAACTGAAACAGATCCAGCTCGAAGTGTCGGATCAGCGAATTCAGACTATGCGGCTTCGAGCATTCCAGTCGGCGATTCACTTTCTAATTATACGAATCGTAAAGCGCGACCCGTCGGTCGTATGCCTTCGTCTGAAGATGAGACAGATGGAATGGATTTCGTTCGCAACCGTCAGTACGGCGTTCCGGAACTTTCTCTCGATCAGAAAGAAGAAGACTACAAAATCAGTCTTGCTCCCTCGAAGTGGGATAAAACTTCTCAACTTCTTCCGAATCCAATGTTCGTGAGTCAATTGCGTGGCCGCAGTGCTGTTGAAATTCGAGGCGGAGGATGGGTTGCGGTCGACATCGCAAAATCTCAGATTATTCCAGTTGAGCTATATAGAGGGAAAGCGGGTGCTAAGCCCGTCATCGAAGCGAGACGGCTGGACGGCCGTGAAATCGTAACCGCATCGAACACCGGTTTTCCTATCGTGCGTGGAGTTTCGGATCTGCGCGTGGGAAAATTTGAAGTCTTCGAAAACCCGCCGTGCATGGTTCGATTCGCGGGCGTGACCGAAGATGAAATCTGCGAAATTACATTGAGAAATGTGCGAATTCGTTATCGCTTCGAAGCGCCCGCGCTAGCACCCGATGCATTTCGGCCCGACAATGTTCTATCTACCGTTTCGATCGATGTTGGGCTCGGTCAGTGGCTAAAGATTGGATCGTTCAACAATAACTTTTATCCGATCGGCGATGCAAATCGCGATGGGTATCCTGATTTCTATGCGGAATCGGTAACTGGCAATGATGAGTCAGGCATTCAGACGTTGCTGATTTCTCATTTGCGAGACGATACGATCGAATATATTTCGTACGAAGCCAGCTTTGAAAGCGCTCGTTAAAGCCCCGTACGCGACAGCGCGATTCCCAAAAATGACTCTGACGTTTCGCGGTTTCAAGTTTCATTTTATCTGAGACAGTGCTGAGAATCGCGCGAACACGCCTCAATCTTGCACAGTCGTGCAGACGAGTTTGTTGTAACTCGGAGGTCAGCTGTGACGAATGTGATTCATAGAAAGTTTTTTTCATCTACTCTAGTTGTTATCTTCGCGCTCGCGGGTTGCGCAAAACCTGGCGAAGAGAGAAACACGGCATTACCTACAAATGGACCGCCGCCTTCCACATCGGCAAATCCCTTAGAGGCAATTGCAGAGCATGAAAAGACGGACTCTACAGTCGATGTCTTTGGCGACAAGTTGAGCGCCACCGAAAGGGATGTTGTTGCTTTTCAGCGGGCGCATTCCGCGGATGCAGCATCCGTACTTTTGAGCGGAGATACGATTTTGGCGCAGGCGTCCGCACCGAACGGCGCTAAACCGGCGGTCGTCACCGTTCAGCCACCGGTGGCGGCAGCCTCTGCTGCTTCAGCCGCAGTTCCTGCTTCAGGTCCACCGATTGTCACGCAAGGAGCTTCGCAAACTGCCGCTCCTGCTTCAGCGCCGGCAACCGCTTCGCAAGCGGCTACTTCTGTTCAGCAAGGTGCTTCGCAAGCAGCGAGTGCTGCGGCTCCGGTCGTATCTCGAGCCGCGTCGGCGGTCGCAGCGACAGCCGACGCGGCGCCAGGAGTACCACCCGCCGCGCCGACTTCGTCATCGAACATAGTAGACGATGCAGCCAAGCGAGACTTCATACTTGCTACGATCGAACCAGTGATGCGCTTGAACGAAGCGATCTACCGCGAACGATTCGAGGTTATTCGCATTCGAGACAAAATTGCTGGCAGAAAAGAGCAACCGAGTCTTTCTGAGACCGATTGGCTCATTCGCATAAAGACGAAATATCAGTTGGCGACAAATGACAATTTCGATGCGTTACTCGCGCGCGTGGACGGTGTTAGACTGCCGTTCTTGATTGCGCAGCTCGCACTGGTGACTGGTTGGAAAAATCCGCAAACAGATTTGAAGAAGTTGTTCTCCGATCGAATCGAAAGTCTCAATACATCTCCAAGTGAAGAAAATGTTCGATTCCGCACAGCGAGGGCCGGTGTTGCTGGAATACAAGGAGTTGAGAGTATCGGTCTGATGCAGGCGTTTCTAGGAATCAAAGACAACGCTCAAAATAGTCCATCGATGGCGATCATCAACGATATCAATCGTATTTCACACTCGGATCCGGCGATCGACGCCAGAGTTAAACAGGTCCATCAGGCGTTGATTAGCGAAATTAAAAAGTAAGCCGACCTTCAGGCGTTAGCGAATGATCTCCATAACCTGATAAGAATCTGCGCAGCGCCGGCATATGTCGGCGCTGTCACGCATGGGTCAAGGCAGACCAATCCGCAAAGTGAGAAGGCGATCGTCGATTGCTCTGCGGTTCCGTTTCGGCACCCATTTTTTACTCCCGTGTTTTTTTAATTAAGTGGCTCTTCATCGCTATGAACAAGAGCCAAACGATTCGGACGGTTTGCAGTTCAACGAACAGCAGCGGCACTATATTCGGGAAGGCGGTTTCGAATTGCTTAACATAACAGTTCGTTAATTTTAGTTTGCGTGAAACAAGACAATTCACAGCGGTGAAACACAGTCTTCGATTTTTGAAGTTGGCCGATTCTGTCTATGAAACAGACGCTGAAAAAGATGCTGAAACACATCTTTGAGCATCACGCGATTTTAAACTCCCCGCTTCTTAACTTCGTGTTAAATTCCACCGCGTGAATTCAGCCGTCAATAATTTCAAAGCGCTCCGAACATCAAAACGTGCAGTGTTTACCATCGCAGTCATTACTGTGCTGGTGGTCATTGCGCTGAATTCGGCTGCACGTGCGACCTTCGGAAACTATATACCGATGAGTCTCTTCATCACCGCGATTGTTGTCGCTGCGTGGCTCGGAGGATTTCGCGCTGGTATCGCCGCAACTTTGCTGGGCGGTCTTGCGGATTTGATCTTGTACAGTCGCCCAGGTTTTTCTCTCTTGGATCAAGGACAAACGGATCTTGTCCGCATCATCGTTTATTCCGCGCAAGGAATCGCGATCAGTTATGTATTCGGTCGACTGCACAAGGCGCAGGACCGACTTGTTGAAGCGCAGCGCCGAGCCGAGGAAGCGAATCAGAGCAAGAGCTTGTTTCTTGCGAATATGAGTCATGAGATTCGAACTCCGCTCGGCGCGCTGTTGGGTTTTGCCGAATTGCTTAAAGAGCCGGAGTTGTCAGTGCGAGATCGAATCCGCTATGCGGGGATCGTGGAACGTACGGGAATCGATTTGCTTGCAATTGTGAACGACATCCTTGATCTCTCGAAAGTGGAAGCCGAAAAACTCGAACTCGAGACCGTTAAGTTTTCTCCCCGCGAATTCTTGGCTGAAATTCACTCGTTCCTCGCTCTTCGGTGTCTTAACAAATGTCTCGAGCTAGAATTTGTTCCGATAGGGTTCGTACCCGATCATATGATTGCCGATCCGTTGCGAATTCGGCAGATACTTATGAACCTTCTTGGCAATGCGATCAAATTCACTCAAGAAGGAAAAGTACGACTCGAATATTTTGCTGAAGAAGCGGGGGACCGCGGAATTCTTCATTTCCGAATCGTAGATTCTGGAATCGGCGTCTCTATTGATCAGCAGGCCCGATTGTTCGAACATTTCAGCCAGGGCGATAATTCAATCACGCGGCGTTTTGCGGGAACGGGTTTGGGACTTGCCCTCTCTCGACGACTCGCAAATCTCATGGGCGGAGACGTCGCGCTGCTTGAAAGTACAGAAGGACGGGGATCCGTGTTTTCGGCCTCGGTCGCCTACCGTCGTGTGATTCCTTCGGAGATAAAATTAGTTCCACCGCCGCAAGACGTCAGCGCGCGGCTTTTCCCCGGTAAGAATGTGCTTGTCGCCGATGACTCGGCCGACAACCGTTTATTATTCGAATGTCTGCTTACAAAGCTAGGTTTGAACGTGTCCCTTGCCGAGAATGGCGAAGAGGCACTCCGACTCGTTCGCTCGAATCACTTTGATATAGTATTGATGGATATGCAGATGCCGGTGATGAACGGTTACGAGGCAACCGCCGTTCTTTCTGAAACTCATCCGAACTTGCCAGTGATTGCGCTGACTGCGCACGCAATGAAGGAGGATAGAGACAAGTGTCTCAAAGTCGGATGTCGGGACTACCTTACAAAGCCCGTTCAGCACACGCAGCTTGTGAATGCGCTTATTACCCATCTTTCTCCGTCGGAAGTTCCGCACGCTGCTGAGCCGCGGCTGACTTAGGTCCTGACGAAACTATTGTCACATTCCTAAAGTTGATCGCCCAGATATCTCGGAATACACGCAACACTGTCTTGATTCACGGACGGTTGGTCTAGAATTCACGACTCGCGAAAGGTCTGACGCGACGAAAGCCGATAATTCCCGAGGTACAAAGACGTACGACTGGGAGGCTTATGAAAATTCGAGCGTTAAAAAGTGTGCTATTGATGGCCTTTGCTCTTGTTTCGACAGCGTGTAATCCGGTCGGCTTCGACAAGTTTAAGTCGGATTCACCGATCACTGCTGGTATCGACCCGGTCATTTTCCCGCCGGACGTTGAGCCGCCAGTTCCACCAGTATTTCCGCCGGGACCAAATGGTCCCACCCTTTCTAAAGGTGTCTGCGCTGCAGACTCGAGCACTCAGTTGTTGAGCTGCATGAGCTGTATAGTTCCGCCAGTGCCAGTCACGAGCCAGTTTTCTAAAAAGGGTGAGGCGTTCTTTGAGATCATGAATGCGACCTGTAAGATTCCGAACGGTAGCGATCCAGTCGGATACGTGCCGCCAACTCGTGCCGAGCTTTTGTATCGAATGAACAGACTTTCGCCAACGCTATATCCGGACACGCCAATGACGCCGCTTCAAGTCTCTGTCGTCAATGCTTTGCGCACAGATCTGGCGACGCAGAAGAAATTTTTTGGCGGGATCTTCTATTCTGGAGTCACCGAGCCAACGATTGCGTTCGAAACTTATTTCGGAATTGAGTCACGCGAAGCTCGATACAGTTTCTGCTATGCGGATGACGGCGATACAACGGTAGGTATCTTTGACGTGGTCTTCACCCGTCATAACAGCACAGGACTTCCATCGAAGAAATATCTCGACTGCTGGTACAACACTGGCGACTGGTACAATTGCAAAGAAACGCCGGCGTACGTCGATGCGAACCTTTATCGAAATCAACTGCGAAGAGCCATGACCGAATCGATCGTAAATCCGTACACTGGATCGCCAGCCGGAGTTCAACAGACATGCTCTTGGGAAAAGTTCGAAGGCATGAATGGTGCGGCAGCGGCGGCACAAGTGAAGAGCTGGCTCGCCGGTGGTTTCACTATCGGCGCAGACATCGCATCTCGCCGAATGTGCTCGCAGATCACTGCGCCACTCGAGGCATCACTCGATTCGCTCGTCACGATGGCAGCGTATCGCTGCAAATAGTTACTGCTGAGATCGGCGTTCGGGTCAAATGGGTCTAGTCCGAACGTCGCTCGAAAAACTGTCCCCGTAATTTTAAATCCATCTTCATCGCGCGTATTTAGCTATGGCTACACGTTTATTTCGTTTGGCATATCGATTGCCCTATAAATCGACTGCCCTCGATAACCTGTAAGGAGCCACAGCGTGAGAAAGCGAATCATTCGACACTCGAAATTCACAGTGATCGGGTTTGCCCTGTTGCTCGCGGCATGTAATCCCGTTGATTTTCGTTTGGCGAATCCTGTCGAAAATCCTGCTCTTCCTATAGCGGAAGAAGCGCCGAGTTCGCCCGCACCAGTGAACGCACCAGTCATCACTCCGGTGTTGCCACAAACTCCGACTGCTGAGGTGACGCGTGCGGAAACGCCGGTGGTGGCATCTCCGCCTCCGGAATCTCGCGCAGAGCCAGTGGTGGTCGCGCCACCAGTTCCCGTTGTAGCGACGCCACATGCGCCACCTGCGAAAGCTTCGACGAATGTACCGATCTTGGTAGCGCCCCCAGCTCCGGTCGTTCTTGTGCCGCCGATCGCGAAGGTCTCGCAACCAGAAGCGTCGCCGAAAATGAGGAAGCCGAAGCCAGTACAATTTACTCAACGACCTCCCGACGAAGGACCACGTGCGATTAGCGGGGACTGCGCGACTAGAAGTCAGCTGCTCAGTTGTATGCACTGTCCCGTTCCCAGTGCTCAGGATTCGGCCCCGCGACTTTCGCGAAAGGGGCAGGCACTCCTTGATATATTGACGAAAGCTTGTCTGGTCAAAAATGCGAGCGACCCGGGAAATTACGAAGCACCCGATCGTGAAGAGCTGTTGAGTCGAATGAATCAACTTTCGCCGCGGCTTTATCCGGATACGACCATGTCCGCGATCCAAACTTCGACAGTGAATGCATTGCTTACGAGCCAAGACGAGCTGCAAAAAACATTCGGTGGCATTTTTCATTCCGGAGTTACAAGACCAACAAGAGCATTTGAAACTTACTTCGGCCTGTCGACAATTGAAGCGCGCTACACATTTTGTTACGCAGTTGACGGCGAGGGCGGTGTCGGAAGTCGAGGTCTTACATTTACACGATCCAACTCGACACCAATTGCATCAAAAGAATTTCTGCACTGCTATCATCACCTGGATCCGGATCAATGCCGGGAAAGCGATGATTATGTCCAAGCGAACGTTCATCGGAATCAATTGCGTAATGCGATGACCGAATCCGTGATGAATCCGTTTGCGCCGACGCAAACGGCAAGTCGACAAACCTGTGAGTGGGAAAAGCTCGAAGGAAGAATGGGCGCCGCTGCACGCGCTCAAGTAAATAACTGGTTGTCGAACGGATTTACAGTGGGCATTGACGTTCCGTCGAGAGGTATGTGTATGCAGGTCAAAGAACCTCTCGGCAATTTGCCGGGCGTCGCTGCAGATGCACCGATCACACTGGCTGCCTATCGCTGCAGATAGTTCCTACTACCAATTGAGATCGCGGTTTTTGAAATCTTTGAAGGCGCCTGAGTTTTTCTGGTTAAGCGAGTCGATGACTTTCCAGATGCCAGTCGCAGAATCGACAATCTCAGTCGGTGCCTCGGTTCCACCCATTTCTGTTTTCACCCAACCAGGGTGAATCAGCACAAATGAGATTTGCGGATACTCGACGGCGAAACTTTTGGTGATCATGTTAAGCGCCGCTTTTGAAGCTCGATACGCGTAACTCCCACCCGAAGAATTGTCGGCGATTGAACCCATAAGTGAGGTTATCTGGGCGACTTTCGGAGAATCCGATTTTTTAAGCAACGGCAGGAGTGCTTTCGTAACTAAAAACGGAGTCGTTGCGTTGACGTGAAAACTTTCGGAAAACGTGTCAGCCGTTTCTTCTTTTCTGAAAACACCGGCGTTGTTTATCAGGACATCGAGTTTGCCGGGTCGTTCCATTGCACCGACGACGCTTGCGATTCCATCCGGTCGGCTAACATTGGCTTCGATCAGTTTAAGAGTGCTTGGATAGTCACCTTGCAGCGATCGCAGTTTTGAAGTGTCGCGGGCGACAGCGAAAACTGTATGTCCTTTCGAAAGTGACTGAGTAACAAGTGCCAATCCAATTCCACGAGAAGAGCCGGTGATAAGTATGTTCATGCCCAGAACTTAGGATGGGTCGAGTCTGAACGTCGAGGGAAAAAATAGTCCCGCATGAGCAGTTTCGGTTTTATTCGCGTGACCCAACTTGAACATGAGAGCGATGTGACTGGCATATCGATTGCCCTTCAAGAAAAACTGCTGGGTCCAACGGAAAAAGTTTAACTTACAAAGGGAACATCATGAAACAGACTCGCCAATCGAATCAGCCGAAACAAAACGCCGCAAAACAACAGAACGCAGCTCGGCAAAACTTAGAAACGTTCGGTGACGTTGATGCTCCCGAGCGAGTTGCAGCTCAAGAAGACGACTCGACCGAGACGAATCAAGCAAAAGATGATTCGCCTTCGGCGCAACGCTCTTCATCGAGCGAAGAGTCGACGTCGGACGACGACAGCGAAGTAACTAACAGCTTCAAGGATTTCGAGTCGTCGGTCGAGCAGTTTGCTGGCGGGCTTGCGAAAACGGCGATCAGCCAAGCGAAGGAAACCGTCGTTCACGCGAAAGATACGGTGGCGCAAATTCGCGAGACCGTATCTCAGGCAAAAGAAACACTTTCCCAGGCGAAAGCGACGATTGAAGCTGTGAAAGAAACCGCACGTCAGGTTCTGGTACATATGCGTAAACATCCGGAACCATTTATCGCCGCCGCAATTCCCGGCTTGATCGGCGTCTATCTTCTGGTCCAAAGAATGCGAAAGCCCTCCCTTGCATCGTCTTAATGTGCAGATTTCCAGAGCTTGAAAGGCGCCGTCTTAGACGGCGCTTTTTTTGTGAACCGCACGTTCCACAATTCCACAGATCATTTGCGAGCGGCTCACGCTTGAAGCTTTTTCGGACCTTTGAATTTCTTGAACATGTCTTGGTTCGCAGCGTTCGCGTCTCCTAAGAGGAAAAGTATCGCGAGAAAAATCACGTTTGTGACTTGAGGCAGACGCATGGTGCTCCTACTATTTTTTCGAACTGGCTCGCAGGAGTTGTTCGAAGCTAAGTTCTTTTTCAGACTTTTCCACAAACGCGGCAACGCGCTTTTCCCAACCTTTTGCCATTTTTCGATCGGTCTTCACTTTCAAATCTAAAGGCTGCTGCTGCAAGTTCAAGATCTTCATAGCCTCGTCTGGGTCGAGGTCCGACGACAACCATTCCCCAAACGAGCTCTGCTTCAAGATCACCGGCTGTCGATGATGCCCGATTTCGCGGATAAAATCGCATGGCTGGTCCATGATGATTGAAAAACCACGATAGGGTTCACCGGTCTTGGGATCTTTTGAAACTTCATAGATTCCAGCGGCGAAAAACATGTCTATCGTTTTATCTTCGAACTCGACCATTTCACCGGCATGTTTGCCAGTGTAGATCGGCTCGACAAATCCGGTCATAGGGACAAGGCACCGTGTTTCACGAAGTGGTTTCTTCCATGTGGGCTTTTCACCGATCGACACGACACGATCTGTGCGCTGATCAAAATCGTAAAGGCGGGCGTTGAAAGTGGCGTACTTGATGGAGGGTGGCTTCAAAGAAAACCGCATAGGCTCGACGCGCATGTCTTCGCCAACAACAATCGGAGCAACTCCGAAAAGTTTGATACGTGGACGATAGACATTTTCAGAATCGCTTTCACCGTGACGTTTCAGGTACTCGCGAATCTCGACGGGTTCTTTGTTCACTTGGTATTCGGCGCACATAATACCCATTAATATGCATGTAGCCCGGCAATTTGGGAATTTTTAAGTCAATTCTCCTCGAGACGTGTTCCATGCTGCCTCGCGTGTGGTCGGCAACTGCCAGAAGCCCCGCTGAAATTCGCTACGTTTTTTGCATCGCTGTAATTGACGTCCAAAAAATTGGAATTCGAGAAAGGATCGCCGATGGAACTGAATACCGATCAAGAGCGGAATCTGGCCCAACAGCGCAACACGACGCGAACCGGTGAGCCGTCGAAACCTGAGTCGTTGATGATACCGACCCGACCAAGTCGGGACGTTTTTGCTCGGCGATTTCCAGATCTTCCGGCCGCGAGACGTCCGATGTCGACGACGATCGCACGACCACAATCAGAAGTTTTTGCGATCTTGAGAAACGTCGGGAATTTTCCGATGTTTTTTGAAAACCTCGAGCGTGTCGAAATCTTAGAAAACGAAATATCGAACTGGCACTTTAAGGGCGAAGAAGATTATTCGGTGCCGATTCAAATCAGATCAGGATTAGACGGTGATTTGCTTGTCTGGAAATCTCTCGATGCGGCCGGTTTCGTGTACACACTTGCGATTCATCTTGAGCCGGCGCAATACGGTCGCGGAACTGTCGCACGACTTATTGTTACCTATGATGCGACGAGCGGCGCCATCGCTAGCATCTTCGAAAAAATGTTCGGAGCAGATGCGACGATTCTTTCTAGAAAAAACCTACAGCGGTTGAAAGCGTTTTGCGAGACGGGAAATGTTCCGACGACCGATGGGCAACCAAGTGGTCGAGAAGAAGACCTCGTCGATCCGTTTAAACACTGACAATCTCGAACAGAAGCGCGCTCTAAGCGCGAGGGAAGG
>JAYSYF010000218.1:0-36196 GCA_043716655.1 Bdellovibrionales bacterium
GAAAACAGTCCCCTCTAGAAAGAAAATCGCTGTACGACTCAATGGTTGAAGCAGCCATGTTTGTTACGACTGCATCTGCAAAGGATCCAGGTCGGATCGACATATTGAAGACATTTGAAAATGTCGTCACTGATGGTTGCAGCGAACGCCTCGATGGATGTCGGTACTTAGGCTTGTTCAGAGCAAACTCGGGTGCGGTAACGCTGCTTCTTGCAATCGCAGACGATCAAGCGATCGATATTGAAAAACGATATCGCATGCTGAAGCTCGCCTTCGCGTCTGTCAGTCAAATTGACGATGAACGAGTGTCGATTGCCTACATAAAGACGGCGCGCGCCTTTGAGGAAAAACTTCGAACGAAAACAGATCGCGCTTCACTCTTGGCGCTTGAACAGCATCAGGAGATTTTTGATATCTCCTTTACGAAACTAAAAAATTCGATGAATGGCGACGAACGAACGGCACTATTGAATGGATTAGAAAAATCATTCGATATCTGGAACTTCGGTCGCGTTCGTAACCCCGAATCTGCATCGCGTGAAGAAACTTTGCTTTCGCTGACTGCCGATCGCTTTTTTGCAAACAAAGACAACCTCCGCGCGCAACTTGTCGAATTGAATAAAAATCCGAACTCGGCCTTCATTAAACTTCAAAAAGTCAGAGCTGCTTCACGCAAAGCGTTTGGCCTCAAACAAAATCTTCCGGAAGACATTCATACCCTCCTTTTCGATAACATCTGGACGGATCGTTTGACTGTCGCCGAAGCGAGCATTTTGTGGGCCGCATATACAAACAATCTTGGATCGTCTTCAGACAGTTCGACGGCGCGAACACGTGCGCGCGAAGAACTCCTTAATTACGCTAGAACACGAATGTTGGTATCAGCGAACGACGCCAACGCAGTTCTTACGACTTTCTTCAGCGCGAAGGGAAAGTTTGTAACAGCAAACGCGTTCCAGGATGGAATAAAGGAATCGGTGCGCGGCGAAACTATTTGGGCCGACGCCAAGAAGCGATTCGAGACACTACGAAGTTTCAGCGACCGAAATTTGCGCTCAGCAAAGACCGATGATCCTTTGAATCAGGAACTCGATGGTTTTTTTGCGTCGATCAATCGTAACGTTAAACTAATTTCGACGTATCCAAGCATGCTCGTGATGACGTACCATCTCGCGCGTCTCAACTATTCGATGAAGATTCGCACTTGGACTGGCGACTTCACAATCGAGAGTGGACAGATTTTAGATTGGTTCTTTGAAGGAGCTCTCGAACCGTGGATGGCTTACGGAGACGACTACCGTCGACTCACGAAGTCTGAAATCACAACTGTCTTTTATTATGCTCTTGAAATGGGAGTGCTAAGCGAAGGCGGAGTGAACATCGAGCATTTGTTCAAAATGTTGACCGAGCAAATGGCCGGACCAATTCGCCTTGAAGTCGAGCGAATGGGCGATGCTTACCGTAAAATTTTTGAAAACAGTCCTATTGCTGGAGAATTTCATCGTCTCTGCGGACAGGTTGAACAAAAGGCCAAGGCCGGCGAGCCGCTCTTGATTTCAACGCCAATCGATCTCGTCAATCTTCCGCTCTACACTATATTGGGAATTCCTGAGGGATTGGGAACGATCAAATTTATCCACCCGATTTTTCACGCCGGATGGGGATTTTTCGAAAGCGAAACCACTATTACGAAGAGTCGACTGGATGAGAATCTTGAGATTATTCGTCTCGAGCTGACTCCAAAGATCGATCGCATGCGTATGCTCGCGCGACTATCGGATGATTATCTACAGCGCCATGGTATTGCGGACCGCGAGAAGATCATGGCCGAAATCGATTCTAGAATTCAGCCGCTCGAAGCTGTGCGAAAACGCTTTTATTCAATTGCCTTTAAGCTCGTTAAATCAAACGGCGCGTGCGGCGAAAACCTAATCCAGCATGAACTTGCAAGTCAGCTACACGTCATCAAGGGTCTTGCGAGTCATTTCCGCGAGGTGCACGCGGCGATGAAGGCGAGCCGGACGACGGCGATCAACCCAGAGGCGCTCCAACGTAAATTTGGATTCAGCGGCAAGGTCGATCTCGGAGAGATGGCAAACCACGAGACCGGACTTGGTTACAACTCGGAAATGTATCGTGTGTCGCGCCTGCAAACCTTGTTGCGAATCAAGAGTCTGCTTGAAAATGGATTCACAGAGGGCGGAGTTACTCACGGCCCTCGTCGAACCAAAAATTCGATCATGCTTCCAGCGCGTCTACGGGATTTCCCGTCAAGTCTGCGCGACGAAGTATTGCGCCTCGACTGGAATGATGATGCAGATGAATTCGTAACAAACGGAATTCAACAAATCTTCGATCCGAGTATTGGCAACGTCATGTGGTCGAGCTTGAACACGTTCGCTTTGTCTATTCACGTAAAAATTCGTGGAATGAGTGCTCTCGTGAAAGCTGGAACCGTACAAACCGATGACGGTCCTCAGCGTATGCAACCGCGCGAAGTCATGCGAATGGCACTGGACATGTCTAAGTGGATCGAAATCGAAGACACGGAATGGATGAACGTGTTGACCATCACTGGTGAATTCACTCGAGTCCGCCTAGCTAGCATGTTGGATAAATACGCATGGGAAGGTTCAAGCCGAACTTGGATGGGAAGTCTCGACTTCGTCTTCAAAGCAATTCGATCTGACAAATTAGGCGCAGGCGCTGAATCTGAAGGCGACGCAGCGGGTGCACGTTACGGTCGAAGAAACGGTCCTCGTCGAGAATTTGTGACTCACTCACAAGTCGTTAAAGCCTACGGCCAACCCGCACTTAAGATTGCAGATTCGGCGTTGTCCGAAATCTCTGAGTTTTATCGCCGCGGGCTCGATGCGCAAATGGTTTTGGTCGCGGAAACTTTAGAGGAAGTCGCGCGGCTTGAACCACTGAAAGCGGCGAACCCGCAAAGCTTCCCGTCTTGGCGACTGTATTCTTCTCGGCCTGCTCCGAAAATACCGCTCTTGAGCGAATCGGAACTCGAAGCATTCCGCCTCGAAACATTCGAGCTCGTGCGACAGTCTGGCTACGTAATTCCAGAACGCACGACCAAGGCGATGAAACGCTAATCGATTTGACATTCCCTGGCGACCGCCGAATAGGGAATGCCAGCAAAAAACGCCTTTTGTCCGTGTGGAAGCGGTCAGCGATATAAAGATTGTTGCCGACTCAAGGCTGCTCGGAAAACGAAGTTCTTCGTGTGGCTGATAAGGTCAGCTCTGAGTATCGCCATCTTAATGACTGGCGCCGCTGTTTATTTTGCAGTTTCGCGATTCTTTGCAACCGGCGAGATCTGTATGGGAATTCGCGGCACCCAGCTGATCGATTGCGGATTTTTTCCTTGCATCAAATTAGCGGCAATCACGTTTCTTTTGATTATGATGACTAGGCTACTTTGGAATTTTGATTGAGCCGGCAATGCCCCCCGTTGTCGCCGCACTCAATGCGAACAGCTCAGAAATAATGGAGATTCTCTTAAGAAAAGGTGCATCGACCGAAATCAAAACCTCCGACGGAAACACACTGCTACACTTCTCAGCGCTTCAAAATCAGCGAGCCATGCTGGACCACTTATTAAAATCGGAGCTGCGGAGGGATAATGAAACTCGGAACCGAGACGGTCTGACTCCTCTGCTTATCGCGGTCAAAATGTTCAGGATCGTGAAGGAAGAACCGCATTGATGTTGAGCGTTCAGCGCGGCTCGCACGATATCCGCGACCTTTCGCTAGGAGCGGGAGCCAAGCGTCGCTAAGCGAAATCATTGTACACGCGCCTACGAACGCCGTTTAATATTGCGGGGGCAACAATGACAAGCACACCTAATCAGTCGAACTTTTATCGCGGTATTTACGAATTTGAGGACCCGTCGGGCGTCCTGTTGGCGGCGAAGGTTCCTGCTGTTGGCACAGTCGACCTCTATGATGGAACAGCCATCGTCGTGAAGCCGAATCAATGCGCATTGTTTATCTACAACGGTCAGGTCGCCGACGTTTTTCTCGCTGGTACACATCGAATCAAAACCGACAACGTGCCGATTTTAACGAAGCTCGCAAATTGGAAGTTCGGATTTGAAAGCCCGCTTCGATGCGAATTGATATTTGTTGCCGGTCACGCAATGACCGGACGTCGTTGGGGTTCGCCTCAACCGATCCTGCTCAATCTTGACGGGTTAGGCTCGGTGCCGATTCGGACTTTCGGTAACTTCAATGTTACCATCACAGATCCGAAAGAGTTTTTCATGACGATCGTTGGTACGCGTTCGGCGCTCACGGTTACTGATCTGGAAGAATTGATTCAAGGTCAAATTGTCGAACTGCTTCCAGAAGCCTTTGCTCAAGTGAAGACGCTCGATGAACTCGGTCGTTCCTACAACGAACTGTCGAAGCGACTCGAAACAATGCTCAATAAAGAAATCAGCCAGTTTGGAATTGCGGTTCAGAAAATCCAAATTCTTTCTGCCCTACCCTCGAAGGAAGTTATTGAAGCGCTGGATGCCAAGACGGCGATTCAAGTTCTGGGTTCGCAGAAAGAGTATCTTCTCTACAAAGCGGCCAACAGTTTGGGCGCCGGTCAAGACAGCAAATCAAATGATTCTATGCAAATGATGATGGGCCTGATGTTAGGTAAAGGACTTATGGGAGCCGACTATCATGAGAAAGAAGAAAAGATCAGTCTCCCTTTGCAAAAGGCAAGCTGCTCGGCCTGCGGGGCACCCCTCGATTCTGAAGCCCGATTTTGCTCGAAGTGTGGAGGAAAACGGTCATGAGTTTCGATTCAATTTGTCAGGGTTGCGGAGCTCCAAGCGGTCCTTCAGTCGGCATCTGCCCATTCTGCAAAAACGTGATGTCTGTAAAAGTTGGAAAAGACGATCCAAGCTTCAAAACTTTGGCTGAACTTCATCAACGAGGACAACTCGAACGAGCGCTGTGTCTCGGTTTAGAGATGGAACAACAGAAACCTGAGGTGAAAAACGATCTTTCGTTCGTTATCCCCTACGTTCAAATTCTTATCGAGACTGAAGGTCCGACGAGTAAGATTCGAAGCCTATTGACCTCGGCTCAGATGCACAGCCCGGAAAATCCCGACCTTATCAATTACCTCGAAATTATGGCCGCTAAAATCCTGCTTCGGAAAGGCGCGGATGACGAAGGCGAAATCATGCTCCGAAACGTGTTGAAGCGCTCACCTAAGAACGTACACGCGCATTTCATTCTCGGAGCCCACATGTTTTGGGTTGATAACGAGTCCGCGCTCTCGATCTCACATCTGGAGGCCAGCGTTCGATTGCATCCGAACTTCCTAAGCGCATGGGGATGTCTCGGAGCAATTTATAAAAAACTTGGCAATATACCACTTTCTCAAATGGCGTTCGCAAAGTGCGCAAAGCTTGAATCGAACCTGAAGATGAAGGAATTCTTCGAGGCGCAAGCGCGTTAAAACACTGCGCTTGCGCCTAGCGCCTTCGGGCGCTATTCCTGAACCGTAAACTGCCGAATTTACGACTCCATAGCTCAAGTGGATAGAGCGCGGGTTTCCTAAACTTGAAATCCAGGTTCAACTCCTGGTGGAGTCACCATCTAAAAACTACCTGCGGCGGTTTTTGGATGGTGCTGTCTGTGTCGCTTCGGCCTCCGGCCTGCGCTGCTCGTCGCAGGCTTGCTCCTCGATTCTCTTGCTGGCACCTGCGCCTTCGGCGCTTCGCTTATCGTGCGTATGGATCAGTGAACGCCTCAGCCTTGGATGTGCTTTCTATGCGAGATCGCTTGCGTTTCACTTGTAACAAAATGATATTTTTCGTTATGGATTCGCCGCCTGGGATCGACTTTAGACAACTATCCGATTGGATACCGCAAATGGTATTCATCGCCAATCCGCTGGGTGAGGCGACTTACTACAATCGGCGATGGCTCGATTATATTGGGCGATCTGGACTCGGCAGTTCAAGCGGTTGGGCTGACGTTATTCATCCCGAAGACCTTTCGTCGATCTCAGAATCATGGACTGTCGCTCGAGAAAATCACAAGGCGTGGGAGAAACAATACCGAGTTCGACGGCGCGACGGAATTTACCGATGGCATCTCGGCCGCTCCGTTCCTATTTTAAATCAGGACGGATCTGTACTGAACTGGATCGGAACGGTCACCGACATCGAAGAGCACAAGCTGAACGAAGATGAGTTACGTCGCGCGAAAGATTCGCTCGAAGTCATCGCAAGCGGCAAAGCACTCGAGCTTCAGCAAACGAATTCGTTTCTTGATTCGTTGATCGAAAATATCCCGAACATGATTTTCGTGAAAGATGCGGAAAACCTTAGCTTCGTGCGATTCAATAAAGCCGGAGAAGAACTGTTAGGGCTGTCGCGAACAGAATTAATTGGAAAGAACGATTTCGATTTTTTCGATCGCGAGCAGGCAGAACAATTTCAGAGCTTCGATCGAAAAGTTCTCGCAGAAGGTAAAATTCTCGACATCCCCGAAGAACCGATCACCTCAAAGACGCTCGGCCACCGATTGCTTCACACAAAGAAAATCCCTCTTCGCGATAGCGATGGCATTCCTCGCTACCTGCTGGGTATCTCGGAAGATATCACGGAACAAAAAGTTGCCGCAGAAGCGAACATTCAGCGACTGCGTGAACAAATTGTTGCGAAAGAGTCTGAGCGTGCCCAGGAACGGCTTTTGTTTTTGTCGAAAGCGAGTGCCCTACTTGGCTCGTCGTTGGATTTTCAAACCACGCTGACGAACTTGACGAATCTCTGTGTCCCCGAGGTCGCGGACTGGTGCTCGATCGATACGCTGAATCCCGACGGGACTCTCTCTCAAATTTCAGTCGCCCATGCAGACCCTTCGAAACTGGCGCGCGGTCGAAAGTTTCAGGAAACCTATCCGGCCGATCCGAAAGGCACCAACGGACCATACCGTGTCGTCCGAGAAGGCGTTTCAGAGTTCATCCCCCACTTAACTTCAGAAATGCTGGCGGCAAGTGCGACGAGTGCAGTTCACCTTGAAGCACTCAAGGAATTTGGATTTCTCTCGTACATCTGCGTGCCGATTCGAGCTCGAAATCGAACTCTTGGGGCGCTGACTTTAGTCACCACAAACGAATCCAATCGCATCTTCACAACAGCAGATTTAAATTTGGCAGGGGACCTCGCCGAGCGTGCAGGTTTTGCCGTTGAAAACGCAAAACTCTACAACGAGTCTTCGAACCTCAACAGAATCAAAGATGAATTTCTCGCGACGCTTTCACACGAGTTGCGAACGCCGATGAACGTAATCCGTGGACACGCTGAAATTCTGAAAAACCACGGCACTGAACTTTCGGTCGACCAAATCGCAGCTTCGATTGAAGCAATATATCGAAATGCAAATGCGCAGACTGAATTGATCTCAGACCTTCTCGACGTCTCTTCTATCATCACAGGCAAAGTTTCATATCAGCCGGCGCCGCTGAGTCCTGCAGAAAGTTTGAAGAGCATCCTCGACGGTATGATGACAACCGCCGACGCGAAAGGTGTCCAACTTATTTCCGATTTGAGTCACGCACCATCGAAGGTTGTTGCGGACGCTACGCGATTGCATCAAGTCATATGGAATCTTTTGTCGAACGCTTTGAAATTTACTCCCCGCGGAGGCACCGTTCGAATTACCGCCGAGGATGGAAAAGACGAGTGGAGCATTACTGTAACCGATACTGGCCGAGGCATTGATGCTGGCTTTTTGCCTTACGTGTTTGATCGCTTCCGACAAGAAGACGCGACGAGCACTCGAACGTTCGGTGGATTAGGACTTGGACTCTCAATCGTGCGCCACCTCGTCGAAATTCACGGCGGGCGCGTGTCGGTCGAAAGCGGAGGCCGAGGCCACGGATCGACATTCAGAATTTTTCTTCCGTTGGTTTCACTTCCAGCGGCTCAACAGACTTCGCGGCGACATGTCGAAGCTGCGACTGAAAAGAACGAGCCAAACTCTGATCTTCGCGGCGTCACCGTCATGGTCATTGAGGACTCGATTGATAACCGCGAGTTGATTCGTTTCTATCTGACTCGCGCCGGAGCAACCGTTATCGAAGCCGACTCAGCAGAAGTCGCAAGAAAGAGGCTAAAAACGCAAATACCGGATGTCATCGTTAGCGACATTGGTCTTCCCGATGAAAATGGGATCGAACTTATCCGCAAGTTACGAGCGGACGTGAATCCGAAGATTAAGAACATTCCGGCCATCGCCTTTACTGCCTATGTCAGAGAATCCGAGCAGGCAGCCGCGCTTGAGGCAGGCTTTCAAAAACACCTTGGCAAACCAGTATCGGGTACGATTCTCGTCAACGCTGTTCGCGCGCTACTTCCTGTGAAAAAGTAGATCTGCCCGCACTTTCAGGTGGACTTATTTTCCGCCGGTTTCAAACAACTTCACGTATTCTGCGTACCCACTCTCCACGAGTTTTGCTTTTGGAATGAATCGAAGTGACGCGGAATTCATGCAATATCTTAAGCCCGTCGGTTTCGGACCGTCGTCGAAGACATGGCCCAAGTGCGAGTCGGCGATTTTGCTTCTTACTTCTGTGCGTTCAGAACCGAGGTGGCGATCCGTTTTTTCGACAACTCGCTCTTTCGAGAGCGGCCGAGTGAAGCTTGGCCATCCAGTGCCCGAATCGTATTTGTCCAAGGAACTAAACAGCGGCTCACCGGAAACGATATCAACATAGATTCCGACCTCCTTGCTCTTATAAAATTCGTTTCGATAGGGAGGCTCGGTGCCTTCCTTTTGAGTGACGTCATACTGCGTGGACGTCAATTTCTTCTTAAGCTCTTCGCTTGTAGGCTTCTCAAAACTTTTCGCATCCCACGCGCCCGCATCTGACATAACCAACCCCTGGACAAGTATGAAAATAGTTAGAATCTGTTTGTACATCGCTGGCCTCTACTTTCCTGTAGGTTTATCAAATGAAATTTTGCGCAAGAAATGGTTGTCATAACCGCCAGGATTTTTCACCAAATAGTCCTGATGCTCTGGCTCGGATTCGTAAAACGGTTTTGCTTTTGCAATTTCCGTGGTGATCGGAGCTTTCCATGCTCCTGACTTTTCAACTTTTAGCTTAAACGCCTCCACGGCGATTTTCTGAGCGTCGTTCGTATAATAAACCGCTGATCGATACTGTGTGCCTTTATCATTTCCCTGCCGACTCAACGTCGTCGGATCATGCATCTTGAAGAACTGATCGAGCAGCAATTCGTAAGTCACCTTGCTCGGATCAAATTTGATCTCGACGCTTTCTGCGTGTCCCGTATGACCGTCGTGGGTGTCATCGTATTTTGGATTCGGAACAGTGCCACCCGTAAAACCGACACGAGTGTCCATGACTCCTGGAATCTTGCGGAAAAACTCTTCGACGCCCCAGAAACATCCGGCGGCAAAAATAGCGACTTCCATATTCGCCTTGGGAGCAGCCTTCGGTGGAGCGGAGGATGCTGCGAACGAAATGTTGGCGGCGATGACCAGCGACAACGAGACGAAACACATCTTTAAAAAAGTCATTTGACCCCCATAGGTGAAAAGCTAGAGACCGAGGTACTCACCATAGCCATTTTCAGCCCAATAATCGGCTGGCATCGTCTCTGCAAACGCGATGCTGCCAATTTGTTTAATGCTTTTAACGCCGTACTTTACGCTCGTTACTAAACGAACCGGAAACCCGTGTGAATGACTTAAAACTGAACCGTTCATTAAAAGACACAACAGCGTCTGCGGATGCATCATACTCTTCATGTCCATTGCGACGTAGTAGCCGCCGTCAACGCTGGTGAGTTTTGCGTATTGTGGCAATTCAGTCAGCCGATATGCCGTCGTAAAATCGGTGAAACGAACGCCGGTGAAAGTCATCCACTGGCTCCAGCCTTCGACACACTTGAATTCGAACGTTTCTGTCACCTGTGGAAGTTTCTGCAAGTCTTCAAGCGAAACCGAAAAATCTTCGTCGAGTGATGGCGACGAAATCTGCAACCGCCACTTCCCACCATCGACCGAGGTATCGATGCCGACGTCGCCGTTGAGGCGAGGCTTTGTCAAAACAGGTTCGTCACGTTCGGGAGCCCGTGCGCTGCCAAACTGCGATTTCCAAACCGATTCTCCAATTTCGTTCATTCGGCGAAGCGGCCAAGGCAGTCCTCGATCTTCTTCTGCGTTGAAAATTGCGCGCAACCCAAATCCGCCAGCGGCGAACAGGATTGCCCATTTCGCAAAGCTTCGTCGGTTGCGCCGATTGAACTCGGCATCTTCCATTCGTACGGTCTCGAGTGGCGGAAGTTCTCTATTCGACATCGCGCTTCTCCAGTCCGGTGACCATCGCGCGGAAGCCGTTCCAGCCTGCACGAACAACCTGTGCAATGTGTACGAAGAAGAATGCGACAAAAGCGATCGTTATGATGAAGTGTTCAAAACGAGCGGCCTCATATCCACCTAGCGAGTAGGTTAACCAACCGAGCTGAATCGGTTTGTAAATCGCGAGTCCCGTTACCAAGGCCGCGAATCCCAGAAAAAGCATTCCCGTGTAAGCAAAGCGCTGGGCCCCATTGTATTTTACCTGCTTAGGTAAGGCGCCTTTGTAAATCTTCAGATCATGCAACAATACAATCGCTGCATCTTTTATCGAGCGTCGGTCTGGAAACAAGTATCGCCATTGGCCAGAGAAGAATAGAAAGCCAGCGTACAGGGCGCCATTGATGCCGAAGACGACTGCGAATGGAAAATGCCAAGACATCCCTTGCGCGAGTTTGTGGTGCAACCCGGTTGCATCGAGCCACGAGCCCGGCAAAAAATAAATGTCATTCGCCCAATAGATAAGTAAGCCCGACCAAATCATGATCGTCAGCACCGGAAAATTGATCCAGTGGTTCCATCGGATTGCTAGTGGATGTTTTTTCTGAACGGTTACCATTGCCATCCCTGAAATTATATCTCGAGACCCAGCGTTACGCTAAGCAAAAGACCGAAAAGCACGAGAGCTGAAACACAGGCCAAGGCATAATCTCGCTTTTTTATGAACACTGCAAATGTCATCAAAACGCGAATCACAGGTAAACAAAGCAACACGAACATGCCGAGGTAAGACGTCAACAATCCCCATTCGCGCGCGTGGAATAACTGAATCAGCGTCGGAACCAGTCGCATTTCCCTGTAGACGTGAAACTGCGCGAAAGTATCGTTCGAAAAACTGATTTGCGAAATCCAACCGACCAGCATGAGAGCTCCGGCTATCATGACTCCATAACGAAGAAAGCGTGCGATGAAAAGTTCGAGCGCATGAATGTCGTGCTTCATGACAAGCCTTTGTAAAACATCTGAACTGCAACGACACCAAGTACCAGAACGAAGATGTAACGTATCAGCTGCGGTTTCATTCGCAGCATCATCCGGGCTCCACCCCAAGAACCAATGATGATTCCGACGGCCACGGGCGCAGTGATTTCAGGTCGGATCAAGCCTTGTGCGAAATATGCCCCGGCGCTTGCCGTCGCCGTGACTCCGATCATGAAGTTCGAAGTCGCCGATGAGACTTTAATCGGAAGCTTCATTGCTCCGTCCATGGCGAGTACTTTAAGAACGCCGCTTCCGATTCCAAGCAGCGCCGAGAGAATGCCAGCGAAGTACATGTACAACAAACCTATCGGAACTCGTTCAACTTTATAGGCGACTCGTTCTCCGTGCTCGTTTGGATACGAACTTGCGAGCCGAAGCCGTTCGGACCAAGCATGATCATTCGCCGCCAACACTTCGCCGCGTTTTCGAAGCATCATGGCTGCCGAGAAAATAAGAAAAACACCGAATATCAGAAACAAAAACCTGGGTTCCACTAAGCTCGCTATCAGGACACCAGTGATGGCCCCAGCGACGGTACCGACTTCGAGAAGAACGGCGACTCTTAAGTTGGTTAAGTGATCCTTCAGAAAACTCGCTGCAGCTCCGGACGACGTTGCCACAATCGAAATCAAACTGGCCGCAATAGCGTACCTAATGTCGACGTGTAAAAACAAAGTCAGTACAGGAACGACGATCATGCCACCGCCGATGCCGAGCAGTGCTCCAAGAAAACCCGCACCTATGGATATCGCAAAGAGTAATAGCTCGTACACGAGGACATCTTAGGTCTGGTTGATTACAACTGGCAACGACGGGGATGTCTCCTGCCGTCTCATATCGAGAATAAATGTTCTCGACCGCTGAAACTTTCCGGCACCGTCAGTTGTTTCCTCAGCAACTGGAGGCTACCAAATGAACACACGGCAAATCGTTCTCGCTTCAATCGGCTTACTTCTCTTCACAGGATTAACTGCTTCGGCCGAGGCGCGCGACCGCGTCGATCGCCGTCAGGGACATCAGAGCCACCGCGTCCACGACGGAATGAAGTCGGGTGATCTAACGAACGGAGAAGCCGCACGACTGCGCGAATCCAAACGCGTAATCCGTCGTACCGAAAAGCGCGTCGAATCTGATGGCGTAGTCACTGACAAAGAGAAGGCGCGCCTCGAAAATATGCAGGACGCGCGAAGTCGACAAATTAATCGCCTCAAACATAATGATAAAAAAGATTCTACTGCAACGCCGAACGCAACACAGGAGCTTTAAATGAAAAACGCGAAACTCTCGAAGCCACTTTTGTTTCTCGCAATCACCACAGCTTTAGTCACAGGATGTCGCCAAGGCGAGCAATCGACCGTCACTGCGAATGACACTCAAGCCGACGTCGTTGAATCTGCAGTCACGATGATCGCCGGTCAGGCTGATGACGCCGCTGGCAGCAGCTTTGCGATGCAAACAAGTTCAGATGCCTACAAGTACGCGTTTGTAGAAACACTTCTCGTTGGTTCTGCCCATGCCGCTAACTGTGGTCGTGCTTACGATCAAGCCTGCGACAACGCGACAGGCGTTAAATCAGTAACTTATTCGAACTGCACGATCGCAGCGCGTGGCTTCACTCTTTCAGGAAATGTCACGCTCACCTATTCGAACAATAGTTGTTTGCTGGGCGTGGGAGATTACGTCCATCGCACCTACAATCACACAGTCACTGGTCCACGCGGCGGTGCGATTCAGACAACTTCGGCCCTGCGCGCTGACTATCGCGGAACGCAGATCGGCGGCGGAGGAAAACTTACGCACACGGGTGCGTCCGATTGGACAGTCGAACTTTTGGGCAAACATAAGATCGGAACAAGAAACGGGAACACGCTGTTTGACGTGTCTGCACGAACGACGACTCCGATCAGTATCACGAACAGCCTGACTCGTGCGGGTCGAACGATTTCAGCGGGTGCGGTGGAAGTGAATCACAACGCTGCGGGCTTCACTGCGACGCTCACAGCAAATGCGAGCCAGCCCTTGGTCTGGACTTCACTCTGCTGTCATCCGGTATCGGGCCGCCTCGATGCGACCTACACCGGCTCGGTAACTGGAACCGGTTCAATAACTTTCAATGGATGTGGATCAGCCGAGTTGTCAAAAGACGGAACCACTCGCACACTCTCACTTGGCTACTGCGAATAAATTGAGGATGAGCCTAAGAATGCGACTGAATCAGTGAGTGAACAAAGTGATGACTCTCTCATGAAACTTCTGACCGAAGGTTCGAAGTCGGGAGAGTCGAAAAAAGCATTCCGCCTTCTTTTCGATCGGCACGGCGGACTGGTGCTTGGATACTGCACCCGACTCTTAACCGACCGATCGCTTGCCGAAGATGTGGCACAGGATGTTTGGATGAAAGTTTTAAAAAACGCATCTACATATGAAAGCCGAAATCAGCTTCGCCCCTGGCTTTTGACCATCGCTCGAAACACATCGCTCAACATTCTGCGCAGTCGTAAATCATGGGTCGAATTAGATGTGGAAAACGACGACGCTTCTATTGAACAGAATCGGACGATGGACGCAGACGTTCTGACAAACCTCATAGCAAAAGGTCAGGCCGTTAGCATTCGTGCCCAGATCGACGCTCTGCCAACCGCACAACGAACCGCACTGTCGCTGCTCACCATCGAAAATCTTACTTACGAAGAAATTGCCGCAGCCATGACTCTTTCAGTTGGCGCAGTCAAAACCCATATCCATCGCGGTCGCCAAACACTTCTCGAGCACTTCGCCCCAATAGGTCGGGAGCTGCCATGAAGGGCCCGAACTGGTTCGAAGAAATACCGTCGAAAGAATTTAAAACGCGCGTCGAACATTCTGCCGATCAAGAAATTGGTCGACGCGAACGACTCGCCGCCGACGCAGGCTCTCGACGAAATCTGTTTTCTTACATCTCGTTCGAGGTACTCGGTTCAGTATCGGTCGCTGCGATTGCGGGAGTTCTTGGTTTCTGGCTCGTCAATCGTGACGACAGTGTATCCGTCGAAGTTGTTGATACATCGATCGAGGTCGAAGATATCGATCTGCTCGCCGAATACGATATTTTAGAAGAACTAGAAATTATCGAGTCTTTGAAAGATGAGGACATGTCGTCATGAGTGAACCGATCCCAAAAGATCTTGCGCTTTATATCGACGCGCTTCTGGTCATCGAAAGTAACGATGATGCAAAAGAGCTGCTAGCAAATCCCGACCTTTTTGAGGATCTCGACATCCATGAAATGCCCGAGTCTGAACGAAAAGAAAGTGAGGTCGAATCATGAAGCACCCAAATCTTTCTCGAAGAATGTTTTTAAGAGGCGCTGGCGTCTCGTTGCTCGCGTCGACAATACCTTCGACGTTGATGGCACAGCCGGCGGCTGCAGATCCGAATGCTCGGTTCAACTCGCTTACGCCAGAACAAAAGACTGCCGTGCTCGAGCGGTACAAGGCGCTTCAGGCGCTAACGCCCGAGCAACGGGAAAAGTTGAGAGCGGTTTCTAAGCGAATGAAGTCGATGTCGCCGGAGCGACGAGAAAAAGTTCGGTCAGCTCTTGGCAGATGGAAAAAACTTGATCCTGCAGGACGCGAAAGATTGCGTGCGCGCTGGCAGAAATTCCAATCGTTGTCGCCTGAACAACGTGCGCGCCTAAGAACCAAGTTTGAAAGATGGCAGCAATTGTCACCCGCGCAACGCGATTCGCTTCGACGCGCAATTCGCCGACGACGCCAGGGATGAGGCTATTTCTCGTAATCCTATTGATTTCGAACTTTTGTGAGCCCGCGCACGCAGAAGATCACGACCTGACTTTTAGTCTTCCATCTGCACTCGTAGTTGGCGGCGGAGCTTCCAGCACCGGAACAAAATCTGGATTGTTTGATGTGCGATTCATGTTACCGCGCAACTATTGGATCGGGGCCGCCTTCAATCGCGCGATCGAAGAAACTGACGGTCTCGAAACAAAGACGTCCGGTTCTGCATTTTCCATCGGAACCGATCCGCTCGAAGAATATTCTGTCGAAGGCGAATACGATAATTCGGGCGTCGATGATCAATACCGCGTGCAGGAAGGTCGGGTTCGTTTCACGGCCATGCCGGATAATTTTTTTGGACTATCGAACTCGGGCTTCGAAGCTACTCTTGAGCTAAGAGCTTCTAAATTTAGCTTTGCGAATTCTCCGAATATCATCTTTCAATCGACGACGGTTGAACTTGCAGCCCAAAACGCTCGACTTGAACTCGCCTGGTATGGGTGGTCTCCCTGGACGATTCGGATGTGGACGGAAAAGGGGACACTTGCTGACGGCTTTAAAGAATTAGCGCGCCCGTTGGCCCCACTCTTCGTACCATTGGCCGCTATATCGACAGCTGTGTCTTGGACCGGTGAAGAGGTGGGCGCTGGAGTCGCATTCTCGAGAAGACGATGGAGCACGCGACTGATGGGATCCTCCAGAACAGCAACAGTCACCGGCGAACAAACCGGAACATTGAGCGTGGGTGGCGAATTCAGGTGGACGCCTCAAATCGCTACTGCACTGAGATTTTCTCACACCGCCGCGATGACACAATCAAGCCAGACGACATCGACTGACGGCGATCCAATTCAGTCCTACGGACTCGATCTTTCATTCTTGTTTTAGTTAGATTCAGCGCTCTCGGATCGCCTGACTTCATCATCGCGAAGCCGACGAAGCGCAAGTCTTTCGATTTCTGCGCCAAGCGGAAGCCGTGCAGCAAGCAACGCCCAGAAAGCGTCGATTTCAAGTTCCATGCACAGGAGATCGCTGTCAGCGACAACAGATGCCGTCCGACGACTTCCTGTTCGTAGTAATGCAATTTCTCCGAATGCGTCGCCGGCGCCCATTTCGTTTATTTTTCGACCTTGTTGTACGGCGCTCGCACGACCCTGCGCTATGAAATAGCACGTGTTGGCAGGAGAACCTTCAGTGAAGATGGCCTCCCCCGCTCGAAAAGTTTTTCGCGACCCTGCGAATATAAGCGTGTCCATTGCTTCTGAAGGAAGATCTTTGAGCATCGGATTTCCCGACAACGCCTGCAAAAGCCAAACACGAAATTGAAAGTCTTCGCTTGATGCAAAATCGAGATCTTTCATCATCGTCATATATGGAATTTCGAGAAGCCGTGAAGTCTCCATCGCAATGACATCGGCAGTCCGTGGGCTTGCGAAGAAGAACGCTGTTTCACCGAAGACCGCGCCGCCCGCCAAAACGGCCACTACTTTTCTTCGTCGCCCTTCGAAACTTTTTGCTACGCCAAGTTTGCCGCTTAGAACGATGTAAAGCGAACGATCCGTGTCGCCTTGTCGGCAAACTGCGACACCTGGCCGAAATTCAACGACACGTGCAGCACCGACAAGTTTTTTTCTTAAGAGCGCCGTCAGCTGACGCAAAACCGGAAGCTCGTTCCATGCTTCGCGATCGGCAGCTGCGACAGATAACACTTTTGTGCGAGTCGCCCAAAGTCTGCGTCGTTTGTTTCTTTTCGAAGAGCCCGGTAAATCGTGTCTGAAAAAAGGTTCTACATAAACCAACACTGCAAAAAAGGACGCAGCCACGAATATCGCAACAGAATAGAAGTGGCCCCGAATGAAACTCATGTCCGGATGGATTTTGATGCCGCCGATGATGATGTGTCCGAAAAATATCGCCGCGACGAGAATAGAAATGAATCCGCCAATTCGATGAAACGCTTCGACTTCGCGCAACTCATCTTCCTCGCGCCATATCAGAGGGGTGCGGTTCCAAACACGAAGCGATCTTGTCAGCTCGTTGCGAGTTGAAGGATGTGTAGAAAGTGCGACTGCAAAAAGACTTCCGATGAGAACGATCGACCACGTTGATGGCGGCGCATTGAGAAACGCAAATTTCGCGAACAACGTCACTGTTAAGGGCACCGTCGCTGCGCCAAAACATACTATGAAATCGGTCGCACGACGAAAAGCACCGGTTACCGTTTGGGGCTCGAAACGTAGGTGTGGTCCCAGCAAATCGATGACCCATTTCAACTCGCCGGCGTCTCCACCCATGTTTGAAGCGACGGCACGAAAACAAGCGACGCCGGTTCGACCGATCGTGCCACCAAGGAAAATTCCGAGGACGAGCAATAGTCCGGGATTCAGCGCATCGACTTCATTCGCATCGAACGATATTCCTATCAGCAAAACTGAAAACGGAACCGAGAGCAAAACGAAGAGTGCCGTCATGAAATCAAAGGTTCGTGAATAGAACGGAATTTTCACTTGAGCCCGGCGGGCCCACGCCATCACCGATCCAGAGTTTGAAACACCCGTCATAAGATCTTGAGGCCATTCGTATTCGCCGCGAATCGAATCGGCGAGTCGAACCACGCGAACATCATCGATGAGATCATGATCGACAAGCAGGCAGAGAAAACTTGCGACTTCCAAAAAGATGCGCGAACTTTCGCCACGGCTTCGAAGTCGAAGACTCAAGTCGTAAATCGAAGCGCCGATTTTTACTTGATCCCACAAAAAGAAAAATCGTCGAGGAACGACAAGCCCGGCTCGATTCGCGAATTTTACGATGCGGCCGTCTGGTCCTTCGACTTCGCTGACGATTGCGGGTAGACGGATCGGTTCTTGTTCGACTGATAACATGTGGATAGTATCAACGTAAGAATATGATTACTCAAACGGTCAGCCCCGAAAAAGACGCAAAAAAGCGGGTTCTACGCGAGATCGGAACTTATTTTTTACGGCTGGGTGTTACTGGATTCGGCGGTCCCCTCGCTGTGGTCACACAGATGGAGCGTGACCTCGTTGGCCGCTGGATTTCTTCGATGGAATTTAGCCAGGTCTTCGCTGCAATCAAAACTATGCCGGGTCCGGTTGCGTTTCAAACGGCGGTGTTCCTTGGCCACGAGCGCGGCCGCCAGGAGAACGTAAAGGTTCTTGGCGCAACACTCGCCGGACTCTGCTTTCTTTTACCGTCCGTGATCCTGATGTTGATCTTAGGATTAACACGCACTTCGTGGGGCGAATGGCAGTGGACTCGCTCAGCACTCGTAGGTCTTCAGGCCACAGCACTTGGACTTATCGTCGCCAGTATCATTCCCATTTCACGCAATGCGAAAACAACCGATGATGGCGAGCGAATGGCGAAATGGATTTTTGCGCTCTTCGGTTTCATCGTCACTCTTCTGCAACCATCCCTAGAACCGGTAGCGATTATCGCCTGCGGAGTACTTGCTCTGCGACCCAATCGTTCGAAACTCGTTTCGGTCAGTCTCGCTGCCGTTCCGACCGCACTCGTCGGAGTTTCGATGTTCGATATTCACTCGACGCTTTTTTTGACGAGCTTAAAAGCGGGCTCATTGGTTTTCGGCAGTGGCCTCGCAATCATCCCGCTTCTCGGCGGTGAGTTCGTCGACAAACTTCAGTGGATGACTCAGGCGGAGTTTCTAGAAGCACTCAGCTTCGGGCAAGTCACGCCCGGACCGGTTATGGTCACCGTAACTTACATCGGAACTCGAATAGCTGGAATTAGCGGTGGCCTTATCGCGACGATTGGCGTTTTCCTCGTGCCCTACATTCATATGATAACTTGGTTTCCGCGATTTTGGCGTCGCGTGAATCAAAGTGCGCAGTGGCATCGATTCAGCTTCGGAGCTTTGTCAGCCGTCATCGGCGCTCTCATTGCCAGCACGATTAAATTGATCGAACCGGTCTTTCTCTCTTTGCTCGAAATCGAAAAGTTGAATCTCAATCGCCCGGTCGTCACGGTGCTACTATGGATGGCACTCGCTCCGGCCGCGTTCTATTTGACGTACAAAAAGAAACGGCCCGCGTGGGCCGTTATCTTAGGCGGCGGTGTAATTTCCCTGCTCGCCCTTACTCTTATCTGACGGAGTCCTACTCTTCGTCTGGCAGCTCGTCGTCGTCGACTTTGCCGAGGCTGAACTTTTCAACCCGGTAGCGCATCGATCTAAAAGTGATTCCCAGCAACTTCGCAGCTCGTTTTTTCACGCCGCTCGCCTGGTGAATTGCCTTCACCAAAAGTTCCTTCTCGAGTTGATCGAGAACTTTTTGAAGGTCGATGCCTTCGTCTGTGATCTCGATACCGTCAGAAGAAACCATCTTGCGACCGGTCGGAGTATTGACGAATTGCGGAAGCGATTCCGGTAACACCGTTGCACCTGATTCGAGCGCAACCGTTCGTTCGATGATGTTCTCGAGTTCTCGAACGTTTCCTGGAAAATCATACTTCTTCAAAAGATCCATCGCCTCTTTCGAGATCGTCTGAATCGCTTTGTTGAATCGATCGCTGTACTTCTGAAGGAAGTGCGAAGCTAAAAGAGGAATGTCATCGCGACGCTCGCGAAGTGCAGGCGTGCGAATGTTGATGACGTTCAGTCGATAGTACAAATCCTGACGGAACGTTCCGTGCGCAACCATGTGCTCGAGATCGCGATTCGTGGCCGCGATGATACGGACTTCAACTTTGATATCCTCAGTACCGCCGACACGACGAACCGTCTTCTCTTGGATAGCGCGCAGAATTCGCACCTGTGAACTCAAAGGCAATTCACCGATCTCGTCGAGAAACAGTGTGCCGCCGTCTGCGACTTCAAACAAACCGTCTTTATCCGACGAAGCGCCTGTGAACGAACCCTTTTTGTGACCGAAGAGTTCACTTTCAACGAGGTTCTCGGGAATAGCGCCGCAGTTGACCGAAACGAATGGCCGGTCTTTCAACGGACTGTTGTAGTGAATCGCTTTCGCGACCATTTCTTTTCCAGTACCGCTCTCGCCAGTAACCAAGACGTTGGTCGGGGAGTCCGACACCTTGCGAATCAGTTCAAAAATCTTATGCATCGCCTCGCTGTTTCCAACGAGATTTTGAAACGAGTATTCTTTTTGAAGCTCCTTACGGAGTACTCGGTTTTCAACTTCGAGATTGCGACTGCGAAGTGCGTTCGCGATGTTGATTCGCACTTCGTCGATTTTGAACGGCTTCGTGATGTAATCGTACGCGCCCATTTTCATTGCTTCGACGGCGCTCTCGGCCGTTCCGAATGCAGTGATCATCATGAACAAAAGATCCGCGTAGTTCTCGCGGCAGTGCTTCAACAGCTCGATTCCCGTCACGTTCGGCATTTGCAAATCGGAGATCACGAGATCGAAAGATTTCTTTTTCAGAATATCGATCGCCTTTTGACCGTCCTCAACGCAAGTGACGTCGTATCCTTCTTTGCGAAGCATGATGTCCAGAAACTCGCGAATTGATTCTTCATCGTCGACTACCAAAATACGCGGCTTCACCATGACCCACCATCGCACCAAAGGTGCGTGTTACCGTTAACCATCGCACCAAAGGTGCGTGTTACCCATTTCCCGATCGCTTTTGTCCGCGAAAGGCCTTAGAAAAATCTTCGTTTGCCCTTTGAGAATCGGCAAGACTTAATTTGTCGACGCCTAGAGGATTGATCTTAAACTCCAATGTAAACTCGGTGCCGCTTCCCTTGGAACTCTCGACATAAATGCGACCCGAGTGATTCTCGATAATCTTGTGAGTAATGGCGAGACCTAGACCAGTCCCCTTCGGTTTCGTCGTGTGAAACGGCTCAAAAATTCGGCGTAAACCAATTTCGTCGATGCCACAGCCGTGATCACGGATTGTCACGACGACCGCGTTCTCGCGATCCTCTGACTTTACTTCGATCGATGGGTCAACGGAGTCGCTCATCGCCTGGTAGGCGTTCATGATGATGTTAAGTACGGCCTGCTTCAATTTATCCCGGTGACCAGGAATTGTCTGGACCGCCTTCAGGTCGACCACCTGTCGAACCTCAGACCGCAAAGATTTGTTCATCTTCGCCATCTCAAGTACGTCGCGCAAAACCATGTTGATGTCGACGGGATCGTCTTTAATGAGTTCGGGTCTTACGAAGTCGAGGAATTCAGTAATGAGATTGTTCAGCCGATCGATTTCTCGAAGCGCAATCCGCATCAGCTTTTTTTCTTCGGCCTGTTCGCTTGAGAATCCGGCATCAAGCATCTGAATGGATCCGCTCATACTTGCCAGAGGGTTACGAATTTCGTGAGCGATACCCGCCGCAAGCTGTCCGACCGCTGCCATCTTTTCACTCTGGCGCATGGCAAACTCGAGACGCCGAACGCGCGTCAGATCGTGAAACGTGACAATGAAACCCTTGAGCTCGCTCTCGGCGGGCAACTGACTGACCACAAGTTCGAGAGTCTGCCGACCCTGCATTGGATTCTGGTGAATCCAGTCGATCCGCGCAGTTCGGTCGACACCGGTCGACCCGGCGTCCTGAATTTTTCGAAGCGCACTCTTCACGGTCTGCATCGAACCGGGAACAATCGAATCGAACATTCGACCGACGATTTCGGGCGGAATGGGATCAAGGATTTCGAAAGCCGCGCGATTCGCCTGCAGGCAAACACCTTTATCATCGACGGTGATGAGTCCCGTCGCCATGTTATCGACGATCAAAGCCTGAAGGTTTCTTAAGGCCCGTAAATCTTTTCCCTGCGCTTCGAGCGATCGACCCATGAAGTCGAGTTGCTCGCTTAAATAACCTGCGAGACCGGCGACGGCGAAGAACGCGATGTTGTTAAGTCCAACAGCGAAAAACAGTGCCTGCCCACGCAATTCTGGGCCCATGATCATCAAGAAACTGAAAAGGATCGAAGTCCAAAGCGAAAGGATATTGGCGCCGCGCCGTTGGAAAACGAATCCGCAGAGGATGATGTTAACCAGATATAAAAACAGGAATATCGACTGGTTGACGCCAGTGAAGTGAATCAGCCCCGTGATGAAAAATGATTCGAAGAAAAACAGGAACGCCGTAACCGGCCACGAGTGCAACGCCTTGTCGAAGAAAACGATATAGATCGAGTGAATTGAGAAAGCGATCGCCATGAGGATGTAAACTGGAAGCAAAACTTCCGTGTTTACGAATTCAGGTTGGACCGCTTGAAAGCCCAATATGATAAGCAGGATTGCCAGATGGAATCCGAGTCGAACTGCTGCAATGACTGTCATAGGGGTTCGACTTCGCGAGAAATCGAATCCCTCTAGCTTACGCCCCATCGCACCTCTTGCTCATTCGAGGGCCCTATCCGACCGAGCCGGCCATGTTGAAGATCGGGAGGTACATCGCGATAACCATGACCGCAACGATGCCGCCGAGTACGACCATAAGAATCGGTTCCATCACCGACGTTAAGGCGCCAACGGCAACGTCGACCTCATCTTCGTAGAAGTCGGCAACTTTGTTCAGCATCTGATCGATGTTTCCGGTTTGTTCACCGACGCCGATCATTTGCGTCACCATCTGCGGAATGTATTTTTCTTTCGATAGCGGCACGGTCAGCGACTTACCTTCGGAAATTGCTTCTCGAGCTCGCAGCAAAGCGTTCTCGATCACGTGGTTGCCAGTAACCTTCGACGCGATCTCAAGAGCTTCCATAATCGAAACACCCGAACTTAATAGAGTTGCGAGAGTCCGAGTGAATCGAGCTGTCGCGGACTTTTGAATAAGATCGCCAATAAACGGAAGATCAATGAGAATGGCATCAATCGTCTTTTTACCTTCGTCTGTTCGGTAGTAGTTGATCAGAAGAAATACGCCGCCGCCAATACCGCCAATAATCGCCCACCAGTAGGACATGAAGATTTTAGACATCGCGACAACCATTTTGGTTAGACCTGGAAGTTCTTGGCCCGAACTCGCGAAAACGGATTCAAACTTAGGAATAACGAACACGAGAAGACCCGCGACAACGACAAACGCGACAATCAAGATCGCGATCGGATAAACAAGCGCACCCTTAACCTGCGATTTAATCTTCACCGCTTTTTCGATGTAGACGGCAAGTCGGTTCAAAATCGCATCAATGTTACCGGATTCTTCTCCGGCCTTAACCATGTTGACGTAAAAGCGGTCGAAGACGAGCGGATGCTCGGCCATTGCTTCACCAAAACGTCGACCTTGGTTAATATCGTTGATCATCGCCTTCATAGCGATGGACATGCCGGCACTACGATTCGATTGCGACAGAACTTCGAGTGACTGCAAGATTGGAATACCCGAGCTGAGCAAAGTTGAAAGCTGACGAGTAAAAATCTGAAGTTCTTTCGGCGGAACACTTTTACCGCCAATTTTCTTAGCGACCGAAACTTTTTGTTCGGATTGCGATAGCCGCATCGGCATCAATTTTTGTGCGCGTAGCTTTACTCGAGCCTCATTTTCAGAACCGGCTTCGAGCTCGCCTTTAAAAACTCGGCCCCGTCCGTCGCGAGCCTCAAACACATATCTACCCATTAGGCACCTGCTTGCTTGAGCATCTTCTCAAGCGACTCAAGGTTTGGAGATGCCTCGTACGCCGTTCGCAGATCTATCTTACGGCGAAGCACGAGCTGCACGAGACACTGGTTCATCGTCACCATGCCTGACTTCTCTTGTCCGACCTGCATCAACGATTCGATTTGATGCAGCTTTCCTTCTCGTACCAAGTTTCGAATACCCGGAGTCATCAAAAGAAATTCGCACGCGACCGTTCGTCCGCCACCAAGTGCAGGCAACAGTCGCTGAGAGATCACTGCTTGAAGTGTAAAGGATAACTGAACGCGAACTCGTTCTTGCTGTTCTGCTGGGAAAACGCTCACAACCCGGTTGATGGTCGCGATGGCCGAGTTCGTATGCAGAGTTGCAAAGACCAAGTGGCCGGTTTCCGCCGTCACGAGAGCTGCGTCGATCGTTTCTAAATCTCGCATTTCTCCTAGCAAAACCACATCAGGGTCTTGGCGCAAAAGATACTTCATCGCATCCTGATAAGACGCGCTGTCCATGCCGACTTCACGTTGATTCACGATACAGTTTTTATGTGGGTGAATGAACTCGATCGGATCTTCTAGCGTGACGATGTGGCCGAAACTCTCTTGATTGATTTTATCAATCAATGAAGCGATGGTCGTCGACTTACCAGAGCCCGTAGGACCGGTGACTAGCACCAAGCCATATGGAAGCAAAGTTAGATCGCCAATTGCAGCCGGCATGGCGAGGTCCGTGAACCGAGGCATTGTAACCGGAACTTTTCGAAAAACACCCGAGACGGCGCCACGCTGGAAAAAGAGGTTCGCTCGAAAGCGGGCCATGTTTTTTACTTCGAACGAGAAGTCGAGCTCGCGCTCTTCTTCGAACTTCGCTTTTTGGTTATCACTCAGAACCGAATAGCAGAGCTTACGCGTAAGTTCTTTCGTAAGAACTTCCGTCTTAACCCTTACGATTCGACCATTCACACGCAGTGCCGGCTGGGAAGCCGCCACCAAATGCAAATCTGAAGCGCCTTGATCGGTCGCAAACTTCAGGAGTTGCAAAAGAGAAATCATCGTTCAGTGTCTCCGTCGTACCATCGTGTTGCTAAATCTCGGACCGGTAAGCTTCTACTTAGTGGCTTGTTCATCACTAACAGTCATGGCAACCAACTGTTCGAAAGAAATTTCGCCTTTTTTAAGTTTCATCAATCCTGCTTTTCGAAGCGATCGCATTCCGCCTCGAAGCGCGGCTTTCTTAATTTCAACCGGACCTTGTCCACCGAGAATTGCGTCGCGCAGCGTATCTGTCATCAACATAACTTCGTACATCGCGACCCGCCCTTTGACGCCCGAACCATTGCAGTACGCGCAGCCGTTGCCCCGTACTGTTTCGTATGAGTCGACCTCGGCGTCGGGAACGCCAGCTTTAATTAGAACCGCTCGTTCAATTTTCTGCGGCTCTTTGCAGCGCTCGCAAACTCTTCCAGCAAGACGCTGGGCGAGTACGAGAGAAACTGTAGATGTGATAACGTAGGGTGCAACACCCATATCGAGTAAACGAGAAACCGTTCCCGGCGCATCGTTCGTGTGAAGTGTCGACAGAACCAAGTGACCTGTCGAAGCCGCTTTGAAGGCGACCTGTGCTGTGATCAAGTCTCGAATCTCACCCACCAGAATGACATCGGGATCCTGACGAAGGAACGAACGAAGTGCATCGGCGAAGTCGAAGCCGATCTCGGCATTGACCTGAACCTGGTTAATACCGTCGAGGTTGAATTCGACCGGATCTTCCGCCGTCGAAATGTTGATCTGCGGATCGTTCAAAGATTGCAGAGCAGAATACAAAGTAACGGTCTTACCGGAACCAGTTGGACCCGTAACCAAAACCAAACCCTGAGGCTCGTTAATTTTCTCTCGGAAGGCGAGCAAGTCGTCTTCTTCGAAACCAAGTTTCGTCATGTCGAGCTTCAGGTTTCCTTTGTCGAGAAGTCGCATCACGACTTTTTCTCCGAAAAGCGTCGGCAGAACGCTGACCCGGAAATCGACTTCTTGACCCGCCGCTGTCTTAACTTTCAATCGACCGTCCTGCGGTTTGCGCCGTTCAGCGATGTCGAGTCGGGACATAATTTTCAATCGACTGACGAGACCGGCGGCTACACCTGGTGGCGGCTGAATTTTCTCGTGAAGCAGTCCGTCGATACGGAATCTTACTCGGAAACGTTTCTCGTAGGGCTCGATGTGAATATCTGAAGCTTTCAGTTTGATCGATTCGGCCAGCATGATGTTAACGAACTTTACGATGGGTCCCGAATCGTTATCTTTATCGAGCGAAAGAGCCTCGAGCGACTGCGTAAAGTTCAACGCCTCGTCCGAGTTTTCCATCTCGTCGATCATCCTGCCCATATCGCCGCCGGTCCGACGGTAATACTTTTCGATCGCCTTCTGGATGACGTTCTCGGCAGCGACTACAACTTCGATTTTGCATTTGGTGATAAAACGCAAATCGTCTCTTACAAAAAGGTTCGACGGATCAGAGAATGCGACGACGAGCGTGTCGCCCGCACGCGAAACCGGAATCACGAGATGCTTTTCGCAAATCTCGCGAGTCACGGCCGCAAGCGCAACTTCGTCAATTTCGAAGTTTTCCAAATCGACCGACGGCACGTTGTACTGAGTGCCCAAGAATTCGGCGAGTTGTTTGTCGTTCATGTGACCGAGACGAACGAGCGCCGAAGTTAATCGACCGCCGTTTCGCTTTTGATCATCGCGCGCTTCAGATAATTGCAACGCCGAAACTTTTCGTTCGAGAACGAGAAGTTCGCCGACGGTTTTTTTCGCGCCTACGCCAGAATTCGAACCACCGGCTCCGCCAGCAGATCCACCACCAGAAACAGACATGACCACTCCTTGGCCAAAGAGACCCCAAAAACGACACATCGAGCGCTGTCATAGACACAAACGCTCGTCTTTTTATTCTATAAAGAATGTTGCCCAGGAGCATCTAAGCAAGTCAGCTGCCCAGACCTATGACGGGTCCGCAGAGTCCGATTCTGACTTCTTCCAAGCCTCGTTCAGCCGGCTGGCGATGTACTCGGGCTTTTGTCCAGTCTTCGCAAGCAATTCGGGCACAGAATTGAGCAAATGAGCTTCGCGCCAAGCTCGAATACCGCTCGGATCGAAAATGAAAGCACCGGCGTCTTTGATTTCTTGGGTCATGCTAAGCTCAACAGTCGAGCCGATCCAATCGATCCACACGCCGCCTTTTCTCAAAAAATTGAGATACGAAATATCCTCGAGCATTCCGGTGTCATTCGTATCTACGAGGCTTATCGCAATCGCGGCTTCGCTCGGCACCTGAGTCAGTGTACGCCTCGCGACGGCTTCAATTTCGATTCCGAAAAGTCGACGTCGAAGATACTGGCAGAGTTGTTCTGTTTTACGATCTTCTGTATCGACAATCATGAGGCGCTTAAATCCAAGGCGCGACAGACTTGCTGCAATCACTTTCGTTTCTTCGACTGCACCCAAAATGAACGCAGCACCACTGAGGTCGTAACTCAATTTGCGACCGGCGATTGCAGAAACAAATGCTTGTGGCAGAACTCCAAAGGCACGCGCGGGTTGGCCGGGTTCAATCAAAATCGCATCGGCGTGTCCCAAGATCGCCACTTCTGTCGCGACTCGTCCTTTTGATCCGAGCCACGTGAGCGCATGGCTATTTGCGCGACCAGAAAGTCGCAAAATCGTATAGGCATCTTTTGCGTATTCGACGCCGTTTAATTCATCGAGAGTCGCGCAGATTCGCGACGACAAAGGCTGAATCTCACGCACAAGAATTTCTGTTCGCGCGAGTTCGCGAGCATCGGCGCCGATAGTGATAATGTGAACCGGAACTGGTTGAACGGTCTGCTCTTCCAAAACTCAGACCTCTTTTTTCAGAATTTCGAGTCCGAATGCTATGTCTTTTCGAATCTGCGTCACGAGTTCGCCAACGCCCGAAAATTTTCGTTCGTCACGAATCCACGCAACGATTCCGATTTCAATTTTTTCTCCGTACAAATCGCCTTCTTTCACACCATCATAGTGGGGAAGATGCGCTTCGACGTGAAGAGTCGACGCTTCAGAACCTTCGAAAGTTGGATTGATTCCGATGTTGACGAGTGCTTCACGCCGAGTTCCGCGCACGATCGCCATCGCAGCATATACGCCCGGTCGAATTCCAGGTTCAACAGTCGGGTCGATGTTCGCAGTTGGAATCGAGATCGCTCGTCCTCTGCCTGCGCCCTTTTTAACTATGCCGCGAAGGACGTAAGGTCGGCCGAGCAGAAGTCGAGCTTCGTCCGCACGCCCTGCCGAAAGTGCTTGTCGAATTCGTGTCGAAGAAACGATCGTCGGTTGCGAATCGATGTCGATCGTAACTGGAGCAATGACCTCGACGTCGAACGGAACACCTGGAGATTTCGCATGTGCCAGAAGGAAGTCGATTCCGCCAGCGCGATTGGCTCCGAAACTGAAATCGTAACCAACGATGACGGCTCGTGGCTGGAACGGTCGAATGACGTTGTCGATCAGGAACTTTTCGGGTGTTAGCTGTGAAAAACTTCGTGAAAAAGGCTCAACGACGAGAATGTCGACGCCAAGTTTTTCGAGCTGTTCCCGCCGGTCGTCGGCATCGAAGAGTCGCTTTAGTTTCAGTTCGGGCCTGAGCACCGTTAAGGGGTGTGGTTCGAAGGTAAAAACAACCGCTGGCACGCCCAAAGACCTCGCTTTAGCGACGGCGCGACGAATGAGCTCCTGATGACCCTTGTGAACCCCATCGAAATTGCCAATCGTCAGCACCGTCGGTGAACCAAACGGCGACCCTTTCGAAGCGGTGAAAGCAGCTACGCCCTCGTACGAAACGATCGAATGATTAGAACCGGCGTCTTTCGGGGGCGGATGAAGCGTCATGACCAAAAGACCCTACCACTCATGGACAAGTGACCCGAGCCTTGCTACATAGCGTTAATGAGCCTGATGCACAAATTCATCGAAGGACAAACCCCGGGCGGCCTTCGGCGGCGCCTGTGGACCATCGTGCTTCGGCTCTGGAGAAAACGCGGCATCGCGACTCGCGCACTTTTGTGTTGGGCCATCGGCGCAATTCTTATCACGATCGATCAAGGCAGCAGTCACGATTTGCGTTACAAATTGCGCGGGCCGCGCCCCGGCTCACTCGATTCGCGTATCGTTGTCATCGACGTCAGCGAAAAAGATTGGGTCGCGCTCGATCCGCAAATCCGAAATATTCTTCGGCCACTCAAAGAAGTTTCCAGCACAGGCGATGCGCTCTTTTGGAATACGATGTTATGGGAAAAAGTTCTTTCTCGCGTACTCGCAGATCTTCCACTCGCGGTTGGTGTCACATTTTATTTTGGTGATGGAGTTCGCACGGGCAAAATGGATCAGACCACCCGCGCACTTTTCGAAGACCCTCGCGTCGTTTGGGGCGCCGACCTCGACAGCGCCGGTCGCGCACTGATTCCGGTTTTCGCGGCGACCTACAATCGAAACGTCGCGATCCGAAGTCTTCGAGTCGACGACGACGGAACTTTAAGACGATATACGCGATCGCTCGTTCAGATTCCTCACATGGGTACACGCCTCGCCGAAATTGCCGCACTTTCTGAAAAGCCGCGCGCGCAAAGCGAAGGCGAAGTTCGATCGCTCGGAAGCGGTTTCGACTCAGGTCTCGACGCTGGCCGCGGTCCCCTGTTCGACGCTCCGATCGAGATCAATTATCTTGGAGCCGCCGGTTCCTTTCCGACGGTTTCAGTTCGCGATCTTCTCGAAAGCCGCGTGCCTCCCGAAGCCTTTCACGGAAAAGTCGTGATCATCGGCAACCGCTCAGACGCGAGCGAACTCTATACGACGCCGCTAGGACGAATGAGCCGCGCCGAAGCCATCGCCAACATCACCGATAACCAGCTGCGAGGAAAAGAACCGCGTCGAATGGCGCTTTGGATCTCGTTCATTATTTCTGGCCTGCTCGTCGCACTCGCCGTTCTTTTCATTCTTAACTACCCACAACCCGTCGTTATCTTCGGCATCGTCTTGGGAGCGCTCGGTTGGCTCTCGCTTTCCGCATGGCTCTTCGACACATTCGCATTTTGGATTCCCGCGATTGGACCGGTCGTGCAAATTGCCGTGACCTACATTGTGTTCTTGAGCCATCAAGTTTCGGCGAACGAAGCGCGAAATTGGCGGCTCGAGCAGGATCGCCGAGCGACCGAAGAACTTGAACAGCTCAAAACAAATTTCGTCAGCATGATGAGCCACGATCTTAAGACTCCGATCGCAAAAATTCAGGCGATCTGTGACCGTATGCTTTCGCACAACGTGCCGGGCGAAACCGGCGACGATTTGCGCAACCTGCGTCGTTCATCCGAGGACCTGAATCGATACATTCGCAGCATCTTGCAGGTGACTAAAATTGAAGCTCGCGAGTTCGCAATTTCGCGAGAGCCGCTTGATGTGAATGAATCGATCGAACGCGTACTGAGTCGCTTGCGCCCGCTCGCTCGCGAAAAGCAGATCGAGATCGATGCGAAGCTCGAACCTCAATTCTCGATTGAAGCCGATCCAACGTTGCTCGACGAGATGATCCACAATCTGGTGGAAAATGCCGTGAAATACACCCCAGCGGGGGGTCGCGTGACGGTCACTTCGACCGACGATGACCGGTTTGTCGTCGTCACGGTGCAAGACACGGGGCCCGGAATTTCAAAAGAGGACCAAAAGCTCGTTTGGAATAAGTTTACACGGGGTCACAAGGCGTTCACCACGGCGAGCGGTTCTGGCCTTGGGCTCTATCTCGTGAAATACTTTGTTGAACTACACGGTGGCCACGTTTTCCTGCAGAGTACGCCTGGGGCCGGCACGGCAATTGGATTTAAACTTCCGACCGAATAGTAGAAGGAACGGTACATGAAAAAACGAATTCAGGCCCTGATTGTAGATGATGAAGCGGAACTGCGAAAATCCGTCATCTCGGTCTTGCGCAATTCAATGCCCGATCTCGAGTTCGATATCGCCGAAGCCGTCGACGGAAAAGACGCGGTCGTAAAGTTTAAGAGCAACGACTGGGACTTGGTGTTGATGGACGTTCGTATGCCTGAGCTTAGCGGCATCGAGGCACTGCGCCTTATTAAAGCGCACGATCCGCGCACTTTCGTCGTTCTCATGACAGCTCACTCGAATCTGCAAGACGCCGTCGCTGCAATTAAAGAAGGCGCGTACGACTATCTCGAGAAACCTGTTCAGCCAGACAAACTCGTCGAAATCGTGACTCGAGCGAACGAAGCAAGAGAAATGGTTTCTCGATTAGCTTTGTCGAATCCGATTTTTGACGAAGACATCGATAGCGAATTCGTCGGCAACTCGAAAAAAATGCGCGACGTTTTTGATCTCATCTCTCGACTGTGCAAAGTCGACACGACAGTTTTGATTCGCGGCGAAAACGGAACTGGTAAGGAACTCGTTGCTCGAGCAATCCATTACAATTCCCCACGCAAATCTGGCGCCATGATCGCTATCAACTGCGGCGCGATTCCAGAAAACCTTATGGAGAGCGAACTTTTCGGTCACGAAAAAGGTTCGTTCACCGGCGCACACGAACGCAAGATCGGAAAATTTCAGCTCGCAAATAACGGAACGATTTTCTTAGACGAGATCGCCGAGCTTAAACCCGAGATGCAGGTCCGCCTGCTTCGCGTTCTTCAAGAGAAAAAGTTTATGCCGGTGGGTTCGAACCGCGAGGTAAAAACCGACGCGCGCATTATCGCTGCGACAAATCGTAACCTCGAGAAAATGATCGAAGAAAGCACGTTCCGCGAAGATCTTTTCTATCGCCTGAACGTCATGCCGATTTTCCTCCCGCCATTACGCGATCGTATCGACGACCTCGGCGAGCTTTCACAGTACTTCATGAAACGTTTCTCGCGCGCTCATAGCCGCACAATCACCGGCATCACCGACGATGCCATGCAGGTGTTGAAGCGTTACCGATGGCCGGGCAACATTCGCGAACTCGAGAACGTCGTCGAGCGCGCCTTCATCGTCGAAAACTCAGACAAGATTACTTTGTCATCGTTGCCTGAGGCCCTGATCACAAAAGCGAAAGAGAACATGGCTCCGTCGCAATCGGCGCAAATTTCGCCAACGGGTCAAATGGATTACGACGCGTTCAAAGAGCAGGCTGAAAAAGAGTTTATTGTATCGGCTTTGCGTGCGAACAAAGGCCGTATTAACAAGACTGTCGCGGAAGCAAACATTCCGAAGAACACTCTTCTTCGAAAGATTAAACGATACGAGATCAACGTGGACGATTTCAAAGACTGAAGCCCCTTCCGAAAAGGCGGGCCTAATACCGCATCCTGCGGGGCGTGCGAGCTTTTCTCCAGGGTCTTCAATCTTTAAAATCGGACTCGGGTATCGTGAGCTTCTGAGATTTCTCAGAAGCTTTGGTTCGGGACACCTACCATCGTTCACACTTGGTTGTGATTAATAGCTTCGTTAGCCGATGCCTCTGGTTTAAAAAACTACCCTCGTTCACACTTGGTCGCGCGCAATCGGCATAGTCAGCCGATGCCCCTGGTTTAAAAACTACCATCGGTCACACTTGCCCTCGCTTTCGCGAGAGGCTTGCCATCGCGCAGCTCTGGCGGTCAGATTTTAATTAGCGATTGGACCTGGGCCCACACTTTTTCGGCGTCGGTCATTTTCATGCAGATGTGGGTTCCGATGGGGCAGACTTGTGAGCCGTGGAGGCCGCAGGGGCGGCACTCGAGCGGGCCCGGTTCAATGACTTTTGCTTTGTTGGTCCATGGGCGATAGCCGAAATCCAGGATTGTTGGGCCGAAGACGGCGACGACTGGTGTATCGGTCACAGCCGCTAAGTGCATGGCGCCAGAATCGTTCACCACTGCAATTTCAGATTTCGCCATTTGATGTGCCGTCTCGAGCAACGACGTCTCGCCGGCTGTGGAAATCGCGCCTTCGCCAATTTTCATTGCGATTTCTTGGCAGAGTTCCGCTTCTTCTTTTGTCCCGGCGACCGTCACGCCCCGACCCGATTCGATAAATTTTCTGCCGATGTCGATGAAACCTTCGCGGGTCCACTGTTTGGTTTTCCAAACGGATCCCGGAGTTAGAATCGCGATCCTCTCGCGCTTTTCTCGTGCGAGACTATCGACCTTCATCGAAGCCCAATCCGGAATTTGCATAAGCCCACCAGAAGAATCACGGCCACCTGGCAAACCTTGTGCACTTGCGAATTCGCCGATTCGGCCCTGCCAAAGAGAAGATTCCGTGAACGTTTCGCCCTGAAGAAGTGCGAGCTGTCGAATGGGTTCGGGCAACTCCATGGGCCGCGCAACACGATCGGAATACGCCGCCAAACTTGGCCCCTGAACAAAACCGCGGTCGCCGTATCCGACTGTTGCGGTCGCCTCGCCTTTGAGGCGCATTCCAAGTGCAAACATTTTCGAGCGCGGAGATTCATGCGGGCTCAGCAGAACTCGAACATCAGAGTCTGCCCACCAAATATTCAGATTCTCCTGCGCTTCGCGATACGAAGTGCTCTCGCCTTTTTCAATCTCGATGACCGTTTCAAATAGTCGAGTCGCAAGAAAAAAGCCCGAGTAGCCCTTACGGCAAATCAATGCGAGGCGATTGCCCCGATTGCTCAAGTACTTTGCAAGTGGAATTGTGAGTAGTGTGTCGCCAAGAAATGCAGTTTGTAGAATCGCAATTTGCCGCGATTGATTACGCTCTGATTTTTTATTCGAACGCGACGGTGCCGCCATGACTCAAATGATCACAACGAGAGCGAGATCTCAAGTGTCGGTGCGCCCACATCTTTGGGACGTCGGCTATTTTCTAGCGCCTGAGCTAACTTCATCGTTTCGGTCGCCAATTTAGAAAAATCGACTTGGTCGTAACACATCGAAATCTTATCGCACGATCGTTTCCAGCATGGAGAGCACGGCGCAGCCGTCACGACCGCTGCACCACCGTAAAGATCGATTTCATGCGCGCACGTCGGTCCAAACCAAGCGACAACAGGCTTGTGAAATCCAATGGCCATATGCAGACCGAGACTGTCGCCAGAAACAACGACATCGCAGCTTGCGACGCTGACCATTCCATCCCGCAGTCCATTTTCAGTTTCGGATTCGGTCACGAGCAGCCCAAGAGCGGAAGAGCGGGAGGCAATTTCGCGATTTCGAATCGTGTCTTCTCCACCGCCAAGTAACACGATCGAGGCATTTTCCCCGTGTTGTGCATAATGAATTCGTTCGATTTCGAGCAAGAGCTTTACATGCCCTTCGACCGACAATTTTTTTGCAGCAATGGTCGACGCACAACCTGTGTTGATGCCGATGATCGATCGTCGGCCGGCGAGGCTCCAAAGAAAACGGCGTTTCATAACTTCCGTTTGTTCCGTCTCATTCAAATGAAGCGAGTAACGATCACGTTTCCATGGACCCAGTTCGAGCGCTTCGTGTACAAGCTGCGTTTCAGGTTTTCGATTTACATTGAATTTCAAATGATCGGATAAGCCGATTTCCCAAAGCTTACGCGCCGCTTCGTTCGAAGGAATGATTGCGCCTGTCGCGGCATCAGCGGTGAATCCAAAGACTTCACGAGCATGCGTCGCTCTTAAAATACCGGCTGCCTTCATTGATTTGTCGATTACGAGTGCAACATCAAATGAAAGTACGCTGAGTGCGAGGACTCCGTCGGCATTCGCCACGATCACTTGATCGACGAGCGGATGTCCCTTCAACAGCATTTCTGCGGGACCGTCTGTGACCCAAGTGATATGTGCTTCAGGATACTTCGTACGGATTGCCGGCAACAATGCTGTCGATCGAACGACGGCGCCGAGGGCGCCGAGATGAACAAGCAACACGCGCGATTTCGGAACATTGAAATGCGCACAAGCGCTCGTGCATTCCGAGGTCAATGAGTCGACTTTCCCACACGGCTTGTAGCCATTAAAAAACCGACAAGTAGTCTGTGCCATTGCTTAATGTTAAACGGAAACGACAGATCAAGGTTTGAAACTCGAAAGCTCCCTAGACCTTTGGCGGGAGTCCACGCGTTCGCCAGACGAGCTAGCGTTTTATACGAGCCAGTGAGCCGACAATCGAACCGACTTTGATTTTGGTCTCCATGCGGACCATCAATTTCGAGTCGTCATCGGTTAGCCAGAACAGGTTTGTACCAACATTGTGAGGCTTGCCGTCTTTCTCTGCGCTCGGACGAATAACAACGGTATTGATATCGCCCGCGACAGTACTGAGCTTTTCGCGGCGGAGAACTTCGCACGTGATAACGAGATTTTCGTTTTCGTGCGCCATATTGAATTTAATTTTTTTACCTGGCACGAGTTTAAAAACGCGCAGATACCAAAGCGAAGAGAAAATATTCTGCGCATACGGCAGCATTTCCCATTCAAGCTTCCGCTCTTCGACGCCGCCGTCTTTCGTAATCTTTTTGTCCCAGAACTTCATTTTACCCGGCTGCCCACCAGACAAGTCGTGAATGGCCCGTGCGTCCCGCAGAACTTTCGACTCTTTCACATCAAGCGCATAACTAAACGGGACTAGTGTTTCGAAATCGACAAGAGTTTCGGAATAATCGTCGACCTTATAAATCTTTTCGAAAACCGAAACCGTTTTCGCGATCGCATGAAACCGGTACGCTTTTTTTCCGTTTACTTCGACGAACGAACGCGTTTGCAACGTCAGTTCACCGGCGTCGAGTCCCCAGTATGAAATGTCGAGAACGACTTCCTCACCGACGCGATACGGATCTTTCACCGGGCGACGCCCATTAAACCCTTCGTCATCTTCCCAACGCGGCTCGCGAGGTCCCTCGGGCACGACCGGCTTTACGGCCGCGGTTTTCGGCTTCGGAGTGGGTTTAGGTTTCGGCGTAGGCTTCGGTTTCGGTGTTGGTTTCGGCTTAACGACATTCCCTAGCGCATCGAGAACGATGACAGCAGGACCGGCCTCCGGCGGAGGTGTCGGCGCCGGAGTGGGCTCTGGAATTTCTTTAACGTTGATAGCCGTATCGAACTCTTGGTTCGCCAAAACTTTATCGGAGTTCTCGTATTTCAAAATGCCGCCAGCGCAGCCGACCACGAGGCCGACGGATGTCAGACCGACCAACAAACGACCGAACGTCGATTTTAAAATAGGAAATTTATTTTTCATCCGAATCTTTTCCAACGGCGGTGAATCCACATCCATTGCTCTGGATGCTGGCGGACTATTTCCTCAATCTTATATGTATAGATCTGAGTCATGGAAGCGATGTTTTGGTCGACCTCATCATCAGCCGTGCCTTCACGTTCTCCTGATGAGGCATCTTGCCACGGAATTTCTGGCTCTATGACAATCACGTGG
>JAYSYF010000219.1:0-12752 GCA_043716655.1 Bdellovibrionales bacterium
GAAGAGGGCGCACGAGATGTTCTTAAAGCACTCGAATCAAAAAGGTTAATCTCGACGAGTGATTACGCCGCTATTGATAAGCTTTTCGTCAGGGGGTGGTCGGCAGCCCGTTGGGCGAGCCCGAACTGATACCTACTTTAAACGGCGCGTACTCCCGACGCGAATTCGTCTATGCACAGGAGCATCGCGGAGTTTCGAAACCAGAATTTGAACGCTTTCTAGTTCTTCTGGACCGCAACAGCGGCTAAAGCTCGCAAGCTTGTCGTTTCGTTTCGAAGGTTACAAACATCTGCACATCGATCTACTTTTCAAGATGAAAAGCGAACGAAACGAACTTTATGCCGAACTGATGTTTGCAGAAGTCTTGCGCCGCTATCCATCGACCAAAACTGTTAGTTTTGAGGTTCCTGGTTCCGATCTAAATGAACTTCGCGATAGTGTCCCATCGAAGGTGACCACCGCTGAACTTATATTTCTTTCACGTGCGTACGCACTGGCGAGTCGATTTGGATTTTACGATTTTAAAGTCCAACGGAAGAACGTAGTGGACGAAAAAGGTATTAGAATTGTCGCGACGAGAGGGCCTTAGCGAGCTTGGAGTTCACTCAAAAATACCGCTCGCGGTCTCGCAATTGCTTTAACTTGCCAGCATGATCGGTCCACGCCGAATTCATTCGATATTTCTCCTGATGAGCTTCGTCCTACTTCAAACTTGGTCGTGGCATGCTGAAGCGTTGCCGAAATGCAAAGACCTCTTTGTCTCGAACGCGAAGTGGTCCAAATTCATGAACGAGTGGACAACTCCACCCGTCGTCCAGTGGCCCAAGTGGCTGAAAAAGTGGGAACGTGAGGGACATCTTCCAGAAGATCTCAAACGCCTCACAAAACTTGTTAGTGCTGGTGAAATCAAGGAGGCCGAAGGTCGCGAGGTCGTCGAACAAGGCAAGACCGACACGGTCGAATATCTTGCCGACCGCGGGGTTATCTCTGACGCCGAATTTAAAGTGATACAAAGGGCGTTTCAGCGAATCGCTGTCGATGAACCGCTGGGAGAACCTGAAGTGATCCCGACGATAAGCCCGAACAGTAAACTCCCTCGTCGTGAGTATGTCCTCGCGCAGGAATTTCGCGGGGTTGCTTACCCTGACACAGATCGTGAGTTGGTGCTTTCGGATCCACACACGAAACGAAAGCTCGGTACGCTGACGTTTCAGTTCGAAGGATATCGGCACCTTGTGATCGGTGATATCTTTGTCGTTAAGAACGAGTGGACCGAACGATATCCAGAACTTCTTTTTGCCGAAATGCTTCGACGATACCCGTCGGTCACAACCGTCACTTTCGATCTGCCTGGCTACGATCTTCAGCTTTTGCGAAGAAATGTTGGCACTCGAGCTCCGCCCGACGAACTTATACGCGGTTCTCGGGCCTATCAGATCGCAACCTACTTTGGCTTCCGCGACTTCAAATTCATTTGGCAGCGCGGAGTCGAAGAGGAATTTGGCGCACGCATCCTGGCGACGCGCTCGACACCCTTAGTTCGGTAGAGCGTGTTTAAGAATTAGGAACCCGCCCCTCCGCACGATGACTTTTTCCAGGCGATTGTTAAGGTGGCCGGATGAGTGTCGAACCAACCATCGATGATTTTATCCGCGTAAAGGGCGCCCGCGAGCACAATCTTAAAAATCTTTCGCTCGCAATTCCGCGGAATAAAATCACAGTTATCACAGGCCTCAGCGGATCGGGCAAATCGTCACTCGCGTTCGACACAATCTACGCCGAAGGTCAGCGACGTTACGTCGAAGCGCTTTCGACCTACGCAAGAAACTTCCTCGAGAAACTCACGAAGCCAGATGTCGACTCGATCAGTGGATTAAGTCCGGCCATCGCCATCGACCAAAAGTCGGTCGGACTCAATCCGCGCTCGACGGTTGGAACCATCACGGAAATTTACGATTACCTTCGACTGCTGTACGCGCGCGTAGGCGAAGCTCGGTGTCCGGATCATGGAGTTCCCGTGCAGGGCCAGCTTCCGGATCAAATCATCAACGACATTCTAAAATACCCTACGGGCACGAAGCTTTTCATCATGGCTCCTGTTGTTCAGGGTAAAAAGGGCGAGTTCTTTCAAGATTTTCAAAAGTGGATTCGCAAAGGATTCATTCACGCAAAGATCGACGGCGAGTTCATCGAGCTGACTAAAGCAAAGAAACTCACGAAAACAAAAGTGCACGACATCGATGTCGTGATCGACAAGTTGGTCATCAAAGACGGCATCCGTACTCGAGTTGCCGAAAGTGTGCACGCAGCGATTCAAATGGCCGAAGGTCACGTCGCGATCGAAATTCAAGGCACCGAATCAAAGTCCGATATGAAGTCCGGTGCGAAAGGACTTTCTGAGAAAGCGAAAGAGCCCGCCACAAAGTTTGTCTCGGGCACGACTTCGGCCGGTGCAAACGTTCGCCGCACCTTCTCGATTCACTCGGCCTGCCCCGTTTGCGGATTCGGATTTCCAGAACTTGAACCGCGTTTTTTCAGTTTCAACAATCCCCGCGGCGCCTGCACCACTTGCAAAGGTCTTGGCACCGTCGACATCGAAGAGATCGAATATTTCGAACAAGACGGTGAATCGCGCGGAATTGCGCAATCTGTGTCGTATCGCCTCGCCGACAGATTAAAGCGCAAAAGTGAAGACGAGGAAGAGGGCGAAGGCACTGTCGACATGATGGCGATTCGCGCTTGCCCCGACTGCAAAGGCAGTCGCCTTCGCCGAGAATCGCGGAGCGTCTTCATCGCCGATCGAACTATCACCGACCTCTCATCACTTCCGACTTCGGAACTTCTAGATTCGATTCGAACGGCGCAATGGAGCGTTCGCCAGTCTGCCATTGGCGAAAAGATTTTAAAACAAATCGAACAGCGGCTGGAGTATCTCGTACGAGTTGGCGCGGGCTATTTAAGTCTTGATCGTCCGACTCGTACACTTTCTGGTGGAGAAAACCAGCGCATTCGTCTCGCGTCGCAAGTTGGAAGTGCATTGATCGGCGTCTTGTATGTTCTCGACGAGCCGTCGATTGGCCTACATCCACGCGATCACGAACGACTGCTTTCGATCTTGCGCGATCTGCGCGACATGGGAAATACCATCATCCTTGTTGAACACGACGAAGACACCATTCGCACGGCCGATCATGTGATCGACATCGGTCCAAGTGCTGGTCGTCTCGGTGGAGAAATCATCGCTGAAGGAACGCCCGCAGACATTGCAAAACATCCGACCAGTGTTACGGGCGCTTACCTAAGCGGACGCAAAACAGTGCCGGTGCCGAGCGTTCGGCGCAAAGGCAACGGGCACAAGCTCGTTCTCAGCGGCGCGCGCGGCAACAATTTGAAAGATGTGACCTTCACGGTTCCCCTAGGAACTTTAACGGCCGTCACCGGCGTTTCAGGTTCAGGAAAAAGTACCATCGTGATGGATACGCTCTATCGAAAACTTTCGAATCATTTCTTCCGCACGAACTGGACAATTTCTGATTGCGATAAGGTCGAAGGCCTTCAGCACCTAGATAAAGTCATCGACATCAACCAGAACCCGATCGGCCGAACACCGCGTTCAACACCAGCCACTTACGTCGGACTCTTCCCGCTCGTTCGTGATTTATTCGCGTCTTTGCCTGATTCAAAAGTTCGTGGCTACGCGCCAGGAAGATTTAGTTTCAACGTCAAAGGTGGACGTTGCGAAGTTTGCCAAGGCGGCGGTCAGATCAAAGTAGAAATGCATTTCTTATCGGACGTTTTCGTTAAGTGCGATGCGTGTCGCTCGCGCCGTTACAACAAAGAGACGCTTGCGATTCATTACAAAGGCAAAAGCATTGCCGACGTTCTCGAGATGACAGTTGCCGAAGCACTTCCATTCTTCGAGAACCACCAAAACATCTATCGGAAGATTCAAACTTTGAATCGAGTTGGTCTCGAGTACTTGTCGCTTGGACAAAGTTCGACGACCCTCAGTGGCGGCGAAGCACAGCGCGTGAAACTCTCGAAGGAACTTTCGAAACGCGGAACAGGCAAAACACTTTATATTTTGGACGAGCCAACGACAGGTTTGCACTTCGACGACGTCGCGAAATTGATTGAGCTCCTGCAAGATCTCGTCAATCAGGGCAACACCGTGCTCGTCATCGAACACAATATGGATGTCGTCAAAGCTTCGGATCATGTGATCGATCTCGGACCCGATGGTGGCCGCAAGGGCGGAGAAATCGTGGCGCAGGGAACTCCAGAAGTCGTTGCGAAATCTAAGCGAAGCGAAACGGCTAGGTTCTTGTCACAAGCACTCGCCGGCCCGACTGCGTAATTCGCCGATTCACGGTCGTCGACGGAGAAGCACTGCGCCACCGGCGCGTCGCGCACTCGTCACAAAAAGAAAAGCCACCTTCACAGGTGGCTTTTCTTTTTCCAAAAACCGATTCACACCGGAACTTGATTTTTGAAACGCAGCGAAGCGAACTTCGCCGCGAGTACTACTTCACTGTTCCGATTGCAGTTCCGATTGGACCCTGAAGAAGGATCGCGATCAGGAATGCGAAGAGAACGAGAGATTCCATCAGAGCGAGTGCGAGGATCAGCGAACCGCGGATCTCTTTAGCTGCCGATGGGTTACGTGCGATACCTTCGAGTGCTGCGTTTGCTGCATTCGACTGTCCGAGAGCGCCGCCCATAACTGCGAGACCCATCATAAGACCGATTCCGAGTGCTGCAAAACCAACACTGCCGCCGATACCAGTTGCCGCAACAACAGTTCCAGCCTGAGTAGCAGCAGTAGCCGCGTCTTGTGCGAATGCAGATGAAGCAGCGAGGAGAGTCGTTACGAACATGACGAGATTCTTCATTGTGGTCCCTAGCGCGGAGTTTTCCGCAGTTATGATTGCAATCACCTAATCATCCGCCGATGTGGGGAAGCCGATTTTCGCAATTTATTTTCTAAATCAATTTCGAAACGTCGTTGCGAGCTTAGTGATCGTCTGCCGTTGCCAGTGCGACGTAAACCATCGACAGCATCGTGAAGACCAAAGCCTGAATGAACGAAACGAACGTACCTAAACCATAGAAGATAACCGGAACAACGACCTTGGTGAGGTCGATGAAGGTTGAAAGAATCGAGTGGTCCGCAGTCATGTTAACCGACAGACGAATTCCAAGACTGAATGGACGAATGATGTGCGAGATAATTTCGATTGGAATCATCAACCAGGCGAGCCACCAAACGGGACCAGCGAAGTGGGCGACGTAATGCCAACCGCCATGTTTCAGGCCCATGTAGTTGTAAACGAGGAACGAGAAGATACCGATCGCAAGGGCCGCATTGATGTTGCTGGTCGCTGCGGTCATGCCCGGAATTAATCCGAACAAGTTGTTCATGATAACGAAGAAGAAGATCGATCCGAAAAGTGGAACGTATCTTCGAGTGCCTTCACCGAGAACGCTTGAAACGAGATCGTCGATGTACTCAACGAGAGTTTCAGAAAATCCTTTGATGCTGAGGCCGCCGGCTGGGACCAATGCTTTTTCGCCAGAACCGAGAGCCGCTCGAGAAGCGAGAGCAAAAAGAACGAGGCCAGTCGTCACTACGACGTTCGCTGCAACGTAAGTGTAATGGTGATCAACACCAGCAGCATCGAACCATGTGAAGTGACTAGTACTACTCACGACTTCAAATCCTCTTCCGCGCCCGTTCCAGGCTTCCTTAAATCACTAAATGCTACGACCAGAACTGCCGGAACGACTGAGGCCAGCCCTAAGGCGAATGCGACAAGAGTTCCGGGGGCCGAGCCGAGAGCGATAGTTTGATCTCCAAACCAAACGCTGCCCGAAGGTAACGTCAGCCAGTAGAAAATAGCTATCGACAATGCGAACTTGGATACAATGATACCGAAGGCCAACGCAACGTCTTTTTTCTCGAGGATCCGCGGCCATGCCCATGCGGTTCCGACTGCGTTCATCATCGCGACTCCGCCTCCAAGAAACACCGAAGCGAGACCGAGCTTTCCCCAGAAAATCGACGTGGCGCCGGCGATTAAAAAGATGCAAATCAATTGAGCAACCAGAAATAAGCGGACGGGTCGATTTGCCGACAGCACCGGTTACGGTTCCTTATCCATTTGCTTCATCACGTGAAGGATATGAACAAACCAAAAAACTAAAAAGAGAGTCGACCCAAGTGCCGGTCCTAGCCCGCGCTTGCCAAGGTACACATCGGCCTGCAGTCCGAGCCAAAAACCGCCAAGCACGGCGACAAAGGCTTCAATGCCCATCGCCATGAAGATCATGTTCTTGTCGGGTCCCTTTTTCTTCGGCTTTTCCGGATTTGTTGGATCTTCGGTCACTTTCGGAACCCCCGGGCGCCTGGTTGCTGCGCCTGTCGCTCTTTCAGCGATCTAATTTTCTCGTCAAAAAACGATTTTCGAGGATCGTATTCGCGAACTTTCAATAGAACTTCAATCGCTTTCACGAAATTGCGCTGCTCCTCGTAGGCAACGGCCAACATCAGGGGAATTGAATCCCTCCGAGCACGCTCTGCAAATTGCGCCATCATGGCATCAAGGACCTTCGCGGCCTGTTCGTGTTCGCGTGCTCCGACATGGATATTCGCTTTCAAGAGATAGCCTTGATAAACCGCCTCTTCATCGACTCCCGGAGCCTGCTTGAGCAATCGATCTATTTCTATTCCGGCCTGAAAGTAGTTTCCCAAATAGTAGTAAGCTTTGGCGATCCGCCCTCGCCACTCAATTTCTTCCGGAAGCGTGTGTTGAAGCTCAAGAAGGCGAGAGTATTCGGCCACCGCGACCGTAAAATCTTGAACGTCGTAGAACAGCAACGCTGCCACTTTTTGCTGGGCATCTCGTCGGATTGTCGCGTCAGGAGAAACGGCAATCACCGTTCGATAACTGCGAATTGCAGCATCAAACTTTTTTAAATCGTACTGATAAATTTTTGCGGCTTCCAACGCAGCAACAGCTGAATCAGGTTTGCCTTTTTCTTTGGTCGCGATTGTTTCGAACATTGCAGCAGCTTCAACCGGTTTTTTTTCTACGAGCAGCTTTCGCGCTCGCTTCATTCCGATTTCCGTAGATGAAAGACACCCGGTGATTGCACCGAGCGATAAAGCTAATGCGAGAGCCAAGCCGAGTCGCTGTGCCGAGCGAGTGGCGTTAAAGGCGGCGCAAGCGCTTCGTCCGCTTGCGCGCATCTCTAGTTCTTCACCGGAGCGGCAGGACCGTCCTCAACGTCATCACCTGCGTCACCGATGCGAGCAATCCCCGTCACCTTTTCGTCATCGTTCAGATTGATCAAACGAACACCTTGAGTGTTTCGACCTAAGATCGAAATTCCAGATGCGACCATTCGAATCGTCTGACCTTTGTCCGTCGTGATCATCAGTTCATCTGTGTCGAGAACCATTCGTGTCCCGACGACGGCGCCTACTTTGTCCGTAGTCTTCTGAGTAATGATTCCGACTCCGCCACGCGACTGAGTTCGATATTCTTCAATCGATGTTCGTTTACCGTAGCCGTTTTCAGTGACCATCAAGATGGTAGCTTTCGTCGACTTGTCGATAATTTCCATACCGACAACGATATCGTCTTTTCCGAGCGTGACACCTTTCACGCCGCGAGCCGAACGGCCCATTGCGCGAACATCACCTTCATCAAAACGAATCGACATTCCGTCTTTCGTCGCAACAAAGACGTCGCACTTGCCGTTCGAAAGTTTTGCGTCGATCACGTTGTCATCGAGATCTGTCGTCAAAGCGATGATGCCCGACGGACGTGGATTCGAGAATGCATCTAAGCCCGTTTTCTTGATGATCCCTTTTTCCGTCAACATCACGACAAAACGATTTTCATCAAACTGATCGACTTGAAGAATCGCCCGAACTTTTTCAGTCGCAGACAGGCTCAAGACGTTCGCGATCGCTTTACCTTTTGAAGTTCGGTTGCCCTGAGGCAAGCGGTGAACTTTCACCCAGAACAATTTTCCCTTGTTCGTAAAGAACAAGAGCATCGTGTGAGTGTCGGCCACGAAAATTTCTGTGACGAAATCTTCTTCGCGCGTTTCCGCACCCTTCAGACCTTTTCCACCGCGCTTCTGCACGCGGTATTCATCAAGCGGAATACGTTTGATGTAACCTGTGTCCGTCATGACGACGACCATCTGCTCGTGAGCAATCAGGTCTTCGTCTTCGATATCGCCTACGCTGCCAGAAATAACTGTACGACGTGGGTTCGAGAACTTCGCTTTGATCTCTTCGAGCTCTGCAACGATGATCTCGTCGATTTTCTTAACATCCGACAGGACATCTTTGAGCCACAAAACGAGTTTCCGAATCTCTTCGAGCTCATCGATGATCTTGTCGCGCTCAAGGCCCGTGAGGCGCTGTAAACGCATTTCAAGAATTGCTTGAGCCTGAATGGCGCTGAAATCGAAACGCTCCATGAGGTTCGATTTCGCAACAGCGACTTCTTTCGATTCACGAATCGTCGAGACAACCGCGTCGATCAAATCCAAAGCTTTCTTCAAGCCTTCCAAGATATGTGCGCGAGCTTCCGCTTTTTTGAGATCGAAGATAAAGCGTTTTGTAACTACGGTCTGACGATGCTCGATGAACGCTTCGAGCATCGATTTTAAATCGAACGTTCGCGGCTGGTTTCGGTTGTCGAGTGCAAGCAAGCGAATACCGAAGCTGGTTTGCATCTGCGTGTATTTGTAGAGACGGTTAAGAACAACGCTCGCGTTTTCTCCACGCTTCACGATGATCACAATACGCATACCCTCGCGCGAGGATTCGTCGCGAATGTCCGAAATGCCTTCGAGTTTTTTATCGCGAACGAGGTCGGCGATCGATTCGATCAATTTCGCTTTGTTCACCTGGTACGGAAGTTCGGTGACGATAATTTCTTCGCGATCTTTTACCGAAGTAATTTCCGCAACGGCCTGGATCGGAATAATCCCGGCACCTTTTTTATAGGCAGACAAGATTCCTTCGCGCCCGGTGATAACACCCGCCGACGGAAAATCTGGTCCCGGAATTTTCAACATGAGGTCGTCGATTGTGCAATCCGGCTGTTTGATTACCTGGATACAACCGTCGATCACTTCGCCCAAGTTGTGCGGCGGAATGTTTGTCGCCATACCGACCGCGATACCGGTCGAACCGTTCACAAGAAGGTTTGGAAATTTCGCAGGAAGAATCAGAGGAATCTGAAGCGAGTCATCGTAGTTCGGTCCGAACGGAACCGTTTCTTTTTCGATGTCTTCGAGCAAAGCCTCTGCAAGCAAAGTCATTCGCACTTCGGTGTATCGAGCGGCAGCTGGGCTATCACCGTCGATCGAACCGAAGTTACCTTGACCGTCGACCAGTGGATATCGAAGCGAGAAGTCCTGCGCCATACGAACCATGGTGTCGTAAGCCGCGGTGTCGCCGTGTGGGTGGTATTTACCGATGACGTCACCAACGACGCGAGCCGATTTTTTGTAAGGCTTGTCGTGAGTGTTCGAGAGCTCGTGCATCGCAAAAAGAATGCGGCGATGCACTGGCTTCAATCCATCGCGCACGTCAGGTAACGCACGGCCGACGATAACGCTCATCGAGTATTGAAGATACGCTTCCTGCATCTCTTTGTTGATGTCGAGACGAACGATACCTTTTTCAACCGGTTTCGGAGTTTGATCTGCCATAACTAAACGTCCAATTCGCGAACAGAGAGTGCGTTGTCTTCGATGAATTTTCTGCGAGGCTCAACTTGTTCGCCCATCAGAATTGAGAATGTTTCATCAGCAGCAATCGCATCTTCAATTTCAATTTTCAAAAGTGTTCGGTTTTCTGGATTGAGCGTCGTGTCCCAAAGCTGCTCTGGGTTCATCTCGCCAAGACCCTTGTACCGCTGGATGTACATTCCCTTTTTCGAAATCTCGAGCGCATGCTCAAGCCACGCCGTGTAGGTCGCGAACACCAGCGGCTTCTTTTCGCCGATTCCCTTTTCAGGCGCCATCGTGATCGGAAGCGGCAAGAAGTTCTTTAATTTCTGCCACAGAGAATTCGCTTCGATCCAATCGGGACTTCGCGAAGATTCTGGTTTCAGCTTCGTCACCATCTTGTTGCCGTAACGAGTTGTCGCAAGAGTCATGGCGAACTTTCCGTCCGCTGCATCTTCGGTCGTAACATCAGCGCCAAGAAGACCCGATGTCGGATGGTCATGGATCCACTGTTTGAATTCGCCGACCAGCTTTTCAATCGCCGATTTCGAAGACATGAGTTTATCGAGATCTTCGTTTCGTTCGACCAAGAAGCGCATGAAGTCGCGATCATAGCGGCTTGAAAGTGCTTTAATCAGCCCGTCGTATTTCTGAATGCTCAAAACAAAGTCTTTCAGTTCGGCTTCTTTCGTTCCGTCCTTCAAACCATGGATCTCGAGATTCGTAATGGACGAATCGACCAAGAACTCGGTCAAAGCGCGTTCGTCTTTCAAGTAACGCTCGGACTTACCTTGCTTCACTCGGTAGAGCGGCGGTTGTGCGATGTAGATGTAACCGCGCTCTAAGATTTCCGGCATCTGGCGATAGAAGAAAGTCAGAATCAAAGTTCGAATGTGCGATCCGTCGACATCGGCGTCGGTCATGATAACGATTTTGTGATATCGAATCTTGTCCGGCTGCATGTTGTCTTTGCCGATCCCTGCACCAAGTGCGGCGATCAACATTCGAATCTCTTCGTTCGAAATCATTTTATCAAAGCGAGCTTTTTCGACGTTTAAGATTTTACCCTTCAACGGCAAAACAGCCTGCGTACGCCGATCGCGCGCCTGCTTTGCAGAACCACCTGCCGAGTCACCCTCGACCAGGTACAATTCGCAAAGAGCCGGATCGCGTTCTTGGCAGTCCGCCATTTTTCCTGGAAGCGAGTTGCCCTCAAGCGCCGTTTTACGACGAGTGAGTTCACGAGCTTTACGAGCCGCGATACGAGCGCGCGCACTCTCGACGCATTTTCCGATAATCATTTTCGCAACGTTCGGATTGCGATCGAACCAATCCGCAATTTTATCGTTCGCTAAAGATTCGACGATACCTTTGACCTCAGTGTTGCCGAGTTTAGATTTCGTCTGACCTTCGAATTGCGGTTCGCGAACTTTCACCGACACAACGGCCGCTAGGCCTTCGCGGATGTCATCGCCTTCGAGAGATTCTTTCAAATCCTTCAAAAGATTTTTCGCTGTCGCATAAGCATTCGTCGTTCGCGTCAGAGCTCCGCGGAAACCGATCAAATGCGTTCCACCTTCGATGGTGTTGATGTTGTTGCAATATGAATAAATCGATTCCGAATAAGAATCGTTCCACTGCATTGCGATTTCTACTTCGACGTTATCTTTCGTGGCGCGGAAATGCATGACTTCTGGGTGCAGCGCTTTTTTCGATTCGTTGAGGTAACGAATAAATTCCTCGAGGCCCGTCGCGAATTGAAATTCTTGTTTCTTGCCGGTGCGCTCGTCGACCAACGCGATGTAGAGTCCCGCGTTCAAAAACGCGAGTTCTCGGAACCGATTCGCCAAAGTATTGAAATTGTATGAAAGCGCTTCGCCTTCGTTTGGCTTGAAAATAGTTTCGTCCGCTTTGAACGAAGTTTTTGTGCCGGTGTGATCGGCCGCGCCAAGTTTCTGAAGTTCTCCCTGGGGTTTTCCACGTTCGTACTTTTGACTCCACACAACTCCGTCGCGTTTTACTTCGACCGAGCAACGTTGCGAGAGAGCGTTAACAACCGAAGCGCCAACGCCGTGCAGACCGCCGGAAACTTTGTACGAGCTGCCATCGAATTTTCCACCTGCGTGCAAAACCGTCATGACGACTTCGAGTGCTGATTTTCCATTTTTGTGCTGAGCGACCGGGATACCGCGGCCGTCGTCTTCAACCGAAATCGATTCATCCGCGTGAATTGTAACTGTGATGCGTTTGCAGTGACCTGCCAAATGCTCATCGACCGAGTTATCTGTGATTTCATAAACCAAGTGGTGAAATCCACGAACGCCAGTATCGCCGATGTACATACCCGGACGTTTTCGAACAGCTTCGAGTCCTTCAAGGACCTGAATCTGATCGGCGCCGTAGGCGGTATTCACAGTGTTATCGGCAGTTGCACCAAGGGGCTGGTTCGTCGCATTCACTTCGTCGGCCACATTCACCTCTCGAGCCAAATTGGGCTCGCCTGTTTGACTACGGTCTCGGCATCTTCTAGCGGGTCAGCGGACAATTCTCTCTAGGGAGAAACATCCACACCGACAGCTCGGATAGCGCCTTGAGTAGCTACAGTCACATTTCCATCTTCAACCGTGAACACAGCGTTCCGCTCTAGCGGAAACTCTCGGGACCAAATGAGGTCCGTCGCTGTGATCAGTACTTGTGCGGTCGTCTCTTCCAAGTACTCCATCAATCGTCCGCGTTTCGCAGAATCGAGCTCGGACATGACGTCGTCCAATAGCAAGATCGGATAGCTCCCGACAGTCGAATGATGGACGCTTATTTGAGCTATTTTAAAGGCGAGAATCAAGGCTCTTTGTTGACCTTGAGAGCAGTAAAATCGCGAGTCATTTCCGGAAAACAAAAACCGCAAATCATGCTTGTGCGGACCGACGAGAGAGGCTCCCAGTTCGAGTTCGCGGCTTCCGAGTTCTTCAAGACGCTTGCTGAATGCGTCAAAAATC
>JAYSYF010000220.1:0-4215 GCA_043716655.1 Bdellovibrionales bacterium
CCAACGAGCATCGAATCGCACTGGGAATAGTTTCGTGCGTTTTCTGCCGACGGCATGATCTTAACCTGCCCGCGATAGCTATTGCGCGAATGCCCCGTCGAAATTCCTTTCGACAAGATCGTGCTTTTCGTGTTTTTACCGATGTGAATCATCTTGGTTCCGGTGTCGGCTTGCATATGATCGTGGGTCAGAGCGACCGAATAAAACGCGCCCTGCGAACCTTCACCAAGAAGAATGCAGCTTGGATACTTCCAAGTAATCGCCGAACCCGATTCGATTTGAGTCCAAGAGATTTTCGAGTTCTTGCCCTGACATTTTCCACGCTTCGTGACGAAGTTGTAGATTCCGCCGCGGCCGTTCTTGTCACCTGTGTACCAGTTTTGAACTGTCGAATATTTAATTTCGGCATCATCCATCGCGATAAGTTCGACGACAGCCGCGTGCAATTGATTCTCGTCGCGCTGAGGAGCCGTGCAACCTTCGAGATAGTTCACGAATGATCCGGCCTCGGCGATAATCAGCGTGCGCTCAAATTGTCCGGTCTCGGATGCGTTGATTCGGAAGTAAGTCGATAGATCCAACGGACATCGAACTCCCTTCGGAATGTAGACAAACGAGCCATCGGTAAAGACGGCCGCATTCAGAGCGCCGAAATAGTTATCGCTCGTTGGGACAACAGAACCGAGATACTTTTTGACGAGCTCGGGATGCGTGTGAACGGCTTCCGAAATCGAACAGAAGACGACTCCGTGTCGAGCGAGTTCGGCCTGATGTGTTGTTCCAACCGAAACGGAATCGAAAACTGCATCGACGGCAACGCCCGAAATTCGTTTCTGCTCGGAAAGCGGAATGCCCAGGCGCTCGAACGTTTTCAGCAACTCGGGATCAAGCTCGTCGAGCGATTGTTTTTTCTCAGGCGCCTGCTTGGGAGCCGAGTAGTAAATGATGTTTTGGTAATCGATTTTCGGATAACGAAGATCGGCCCACTTCGGCTCTTCCATCGTCAGCCACAGCTTGTAAGCCTTCAAACGATAATCAAGCATCCACTCGGGCTCGTTTTTCTTACCCGATATCAACTTGATGGTGTCTTCGCTCAAACCCTTTGCGATCGCATCGGTCGCTATGTCAGTTACAAAGCCGTGTTTGTATTCAAGCTGTCCAGGAATATGTTGGCTCATGTATCCGCCTCAGGCGAAGCAAACGAATCAGAAATCTTAAACGTTACATCGCTCACTTGTTTCGATTTACCGGCCCGTCCCGCGTCGATCAGTTCACCAACCGTCAGACCGCGGTAAAATTCATTCAGCTTTCGATTCAAGAGTTGGATCGGCGATACGATGTTGCAGGTTCCACGCATTCCGCATGGTTCTTCGGTTTCGGTCCCCACGGGTTCGTGCAGGCAACGTGCGACGGCGATCGGCCCTAAAATCATTTCGAGCAGGTCATAAAACGAAACGCGATTGAGATCTTTCGCGATGGTGTATCCGCCGCGAACTCCCTGCTCAGAACTAAGCACAGAATGATGAGTCAGTTTTTGAAGTACGCGCGCGAGCACATCGTGCGGACATCCGTACTGCGCGGCCATTTCTTTTACGGTCGTGCGTTCACCCGGCGGTTTTGCACGCATATGTTTTAACGCGATCAACGCGTACTCGACTTTTCGATGGATTCGGTTCATCTTCCCACCTCTGGTCCTTTTTGGCGAAATGAAAGCTAAACGAAAACGGCTCAGAGAGCAACCAATCTCGGTCTTTTTTAGTCTTATTTCGACCGGTCGCCGAAAATGAACCCGTTTAGAGTTTTACGAGTGGATCTGGAGCCTTAGAGCCTATGAATCGAAGTCTGAGTTCGTTTGCAGTCGTGGTCGGGAGCCTCTTTGTCGCCTCTTTTGTGTCCTGGTTGTACCTGCATGGCAAAGCCGAATCGAAGCCACTTAAACCTCCATTTGACCACGCGTTCTTGAAGCTCGCTCACCCCGCCGATGCCCGGATGATTCTGTTTCGAATCTCGACACCCGATGAGGCAGCACTTGTCGCGAAAGCTCAGCAGAAGCCACGCGAAACGGCGTACACCATCGCCACATGGCTCGACGTTCGGCTAGGTGGGGAAAACCAGCTCGTGGTCAGTCCGAGCGAAATTTTGATGTCCGGAAAAGCAAAAGGAAAACCGATCGAAATCGCCACGCTCGAAGAGTGTAAAGACGCCGGCCTTCCTGAACTTGGTGAATTCGCGGAACGTCTGAAAAATCGCCCGGCGATTTTCAATCTCATTTCTCGTCGACCCGGTCTCTCGAACAAAATTCTAGAAATTTGGGGAATCGCGAAACCGTTTTCACTTGAAAGCGTCGCGATTCAATCTGAAAGCGATGGAACGCTGAAGGAACTACGTGAGGCGCAGCCGCGGGGCTTTTATGGTTCGAGTCAGGCAACTCTCATTCAAATGGAATTGCTCTCGAACATCGGGCTCGCTGGATTGATGGAACTTAAAGCAGACATGCTTGTATCGTCGACAGTCGAATTGGAACACGGCGGAGGATTTATTGCGCGAATCAGAGAGGCAACTCTCAAAGAAGCGCATCGACGCGGTCTCAAGCGTTACGCAGGACCGACAAAGACAAAAGAATCTGCACAAGAGCTGTTCACGCTCGGTTACGACGGCGTGCTTATCGAAGGGCGCGAAGCACTTGAATCATTTTGATGTTTGATTCCGATAGCGAACCAAGAATAGCCTGTGAACTCCAAAGGAGATCACATGGCCGCTACACCGAAAATTGCCGTTAAGACTGGAATATTAGATGGAATTCTCGGCGCTGGCCCCGTCGTTCAGCTGCTGTTGCTGCTGATGCTGACTCTCAGCGTTTTCTCTTGGGCCATTATCGTGAAGAAGCGACGACAACTTTCGCTTATGCAAATCGCGAATGAAATGTTCGTCGAAGCTTTTTGGAAATCGCCATCGCTTGAAGAAATGGGCGCAAAAGCGAAAGAGTATCACCACTCAAACGTCGCTCGCGTTTTCTCTGCTGCTTATCAGGAGCTTCAGCGTATCGCTGAAAAAACTTTGGGAAATCGAAGCGGAGATGTCGGTTCCGACGCGGGAACTCGACTCACGGGTCTCGACAACCTCGAGCGAACGATACGAAAAGCCACAGATGCCGAAATTGCAAAAGCCGAAGCCAATCTAAGTTTCCTCGCGACTGTCGGCAGTACGGCGCCATTCATCGGACTGCTCGGAACCGTTGTCGGCATCATGACTTCGTTTCAACACATTGCTTCGAGCGGTTCAGCAAGTCTCGCCGTCGTTGCCCCTGGTATTTCCGAAGCGCTGTTTGCGACGGCCGTAGGACTCTTCGCAGCTTTGCCTGCGGTCGCTGGCTACAACTACTTCATCGGTCGTGTTCGAAAAATCGAAATGGAGGTCGCGAGCTTCGGTTCAGACTTTCTGAACGTTGCAAAACGCAACTTCTTCAAAGAGTCGTAAGCCATGGGAATGTCGAATGGAGGCGGAGGAAGAGGCGGCCGCACAGTCATGAGCGAAATCAACGTCACACCGCTGGTCGACGTCATGCTCGTTCTTCTCATCATCTTCATGATCACAGCACCAATGATGCAACAAGGGCTCGAGATCGAACTGCCCGAGACCGCAGCGTCTGGCGTCTCAACTTCGGAAGAACCGTTTGTACTTGTGATTAACAAGGCGAAAAAAATAACCGTCGGCGGAGCCGCAATTTCATCGACCGACTTACGCACTCGCCTCGAAGCGATTTTTGAGAAGCGTGCGAACAAACAAATCTATCTGCAAGCCGACAAGAGCGTCGACTATGGCTTCGTCGCTGAAACCATGGCAGAAATTCGAGCCGCCGGTATTACAAACATCGGACTCGTGACACTGCCAAAGGGTCCTTGATGATTGGACTTCGCGACGTGAAGGAGCTGGATGAACCTACCGACATGAAGTCGGCGCTGATAAAGTCGGCGATTGCTCACGTCGTATTCGCGCTCTTTCTCACTGTTCGCGCTTTCATGTTTCCTAGCGAACCGCTGATGCTCGAGAGCGCAATTCGCGTCGACATTGTAGGCCTTCCCGAAAAATCAGCCAAACTTCCGGATCCGATCGAAGAACCGAAAGCGGATGCTCCGGCCGAAAAAGCCGAACCCGCTGCGACCAAAGAACTTCCCCCGATCGTCAAAGAGGTTCCTAAAAAAACAGAGCCGGTCG
>JAYSYF010000023.1:0-2419 GCA_043716655.1 Bdellovibrionales bacterium
TCGCTGGTCAGACTTGCGGCGTCCGCGACTGCAATCAACAATTGCGACTGCAATTTTTCGAGTTCGCTCGAAAGTGCGATCTGGCGAGCGCGGTGCTCTTCGAGCAATCCACCCGTCATCTCTTTGTTGCGACGAGCTGCTTCGATTTCAAAACGCAGCTCTTGGATCTGTGATTCTGCCGTCGTCACTTGCATCTGAAGTTCTTGCGATTCACGCGTGAGATCTTCAACCGACATTTGTTTTTCGGTAACGGTGGCTTTCAAAGTTTCCACTTCGAGCTCTTGAGTGCCCGCTTCTGTCATTGCCGCAGCTTCGAGAAGCTCCGCCTCAGCGAGTTCTGCGCTTGCAGCCGCCGACTTATCGCGAAGTTCCAAGTACTGGCGTGACGACAACCACAAATCGAGGTCGTCAGCTTCGCGCTTCAGATTTCGGTAACGTTCGGCACGTTGTGCTTGGCGCTCCAACGAATCGATTTGGCGCTTCAATTCGTTCACGATGTCGTGAAGGCGAATTAAGTTTTGTTCCGTCGACAGAAGTTTGCGCTGCGATTCACGCTTACGCGCTTTGAACTTTGTGATACCTGCAGCTTCTTCGATTAAGTGACGACGATCTTCGGGCTTCGAAGTGACTAACTGACCGATCGCGTTCTGCTGAATGATCGAGAAACCTTTGGCGCCTGCTCCAGTATCCATGAAAATTTCTTGGATATCGCGAAGGCGGCACGGTTCTTTATTGATGAAATATTCTGATTCGCCACCACGGTGAAGGCGACGAGTAACCATGACTTCCGAGAATTTTAAGTATTGAACAGGAAATGGTCCGCCGTCGTTTTCCAAGGTCAGCGAAACTTCGCACATACCCATTGGAGCGTAGTTTTCGGCGCCCGCGAAGATGACGTCTTCCATCGAAGATCCGCGCAAATGTTTTGCCGACATTTCGCCCATCGCCCACATCAAAGCGTCGACGATGTTAGATTTTCCGCAACCGTTCGGACCCACAACGCCCGTGATGCCAGAATCGAAATGAATAACCGTGCGGTCTTTAAAAGACTTAAAGCCGACGATTTCGAGTTTTTTTATACGCACCGAGTGCCCCCTGATTGCTTCAAGAGTTCCAATAGCCGACGAACCTGCTGAAGAGCAGGTGCGGTTTTCGGATACTATCTTTAGCCCTACCAAAGTCTTGGTTGTGCCCCAACACCTGGTCAACGAGTGATCTTGGGATGCCCAAGAAAAGGGCTCCCATAGCGCAACGCAACGCGTTTCTTCGGCTATTTCGGGAGGTAGAAGGGCTTTGTTTCAAATCCCATCTGGTCCCGAGTCTGAACGAGGACTCGAGTGAGCCTGCAGTAAAAGTACGGCTGAATTTCTTGGTGGATCTCGAGGGGCTTCAACGGGTCGAAAACTTTCCAAGGCAAAGCCTCGAGCCCGGTGATCGTCGCCGGATCTGTGCACGAATCTTTTCGGTCGTACGAATCGGTGCACAAGACGTGTCGAATCTGAAATTTCAGATCAAGTGGCAGCGTGAACTGGTACGAGTTCTGAAGAAAACTCCGATCGTATCTGTCATCCACACAACCCTGGCCCGACACTGCAACTGGAATCGGAGTTTGAAGATACGCGAAGGGCAGCACTTCCATCGAATTGCGATACGCAGCCGACTGTTTGTTCGAGGCATCCCGAAACTGCACTTCGAAATGGTTCCGACGCACAGATTTCTTATCGAGCGGAATCGGATATCGAAGTTCGTTCACAAGCGGAAGCCACTTCGTCATTTCACCGTTCCACGTCGCGCGATATTCTTTTGCACGTGTGGCAGATGGAGCTTTGAGGTCAACTGCAATCACGAACTCAGGTGCCGGAAGACTCACCGTCTTCTCAAAAGTGACGACCGGAAAAAACGGCGCCTCAGTCTCGGCAAACGCGGTGACCGGTACCATCGGCAATATGAACGAGAGAACGCAAACGTGCGCGGTGATGGATTTCCACGTTAGTTTCATTAGTAAACTCCTGAGAATGCCGAATCGCACTTTGCTTTGAGGTGAAAAGAAAGTCCGTCCTTTTTATCTAACGGAAGATGGGCTTGCACACGCCACGCATGACCACTCGAACTCGGCGAATGGATTCCGCTGACCATCTTGCTCCGCCCTAGGGAAAATCGATAGATTCCGGAATCATCAGGATCAAATTCATGGTCGTCTTTTTCAAGCGTGAGGTCATCGGTGTCTTCCAGATCTTTACCGCCGAGAGCGCGAATCAAAGTGTAGATGCCATCGTAGTTAAGCTTGAAATCCCCAGTGAATTCGAGTTGATCTCGCTTCCACTGATCCTTTCCCCAAGCGAAACTCGATTTCTCTAGGTCCGGACGAATACGCTTTTCCAACACTGCCCATTCCTTCGGATCGACGCCGACGCCTGCC
>JAYSYF010000221.1:0-4206 GCA_043716655.1 Bdellovibrionales bacterium
CGTCATCGGTGCTGCTGTTTTTCGAAAAACAACACGCGCAAAGTCGTGACGGAGTTTTGACCGGAAAATTATTTGAGTATCTCGCCACCGGCCGCCCAATCTGGGCGATCGGCATCGACGGCATATCCACAGTGGGACGACTCATCGAGGAGAACCGTTGCGGCAACGCTTTCGGACTCGATGTCGCAAAAATGACTTTGGAACTACAGAAGCAAATTCGTGATGGAGCAAGTCCGTCTCGAGACGTCGGATCGCCAAGCGACATCGTTCATCGTTATGATCGGAAACAGATCGCTGGCAAAATGCTTACTTGGATGTCGAACGGTCCGACGGCTTAACGAAAGAATTCAGCGCGATCACTAATATGAAAATCGCTGCGATGATGCTGACAAGAAGATGTCGCGGAACAAAATGCATGTGAATCACGGCGTGCTTCGGCATGAGTACCGTCCAGAAAACGCCTGAAAAAATCGCCGCCGCAAGGAGAGAACAAAGTGTCAGGCACTGTGTACGGCTAGCGTGGGAACCTCCTTCACCGGGTTTCTCAGCTGACAGATAAACCGGCACGTACGCTACCGCGGTCAAGGCGACCGCGAAAGCGGCGAGCCAATAGTACGAACTCCAGTCAGTGGTGAAACTTTCAAAAAACAACGCCACTGCACTTAGGGGATCGGCCTTGTAGCCAAGGGATTCAATTTTCGCGGCGATCCCGCCGAAGTATTCCGGACTCATTTCGTTTGCAACCGAGTCAGCTCCCGCACGGGCCGCGGCACTGCCAACAAGATCTTTCCACGCCATCGCAGCCGAGCCGAAATAAAGTGTGTTTTGCAGAAAGTGAGTACCGATGGCCGCTACCATTCCAAAAGCCAGTGCAAAGCTTGGAGCAACCATCGTGCGAAATGATCTTCGAAGAGTCTCTCGCTTTAAATAGAGAGCGTGACCGAGATACACTGACGAAAACACGAGTCCTTGCACTGGAAGGAAATCAAAACCGATCCAACCCGAGACGAAACCCACGAAAGCTAGGACTGCGATCTGCCGAACAAATGTCGCCATCGGTCTCAGTGCTAGTGCGATTGTCAGGAGAGACAACGACATCGCGTACGAGTGCTCGTGAAGTGCGCCTTGCCAATAAACAAAACCTGGAAGCATCAGCGGAAAAAGCAACAAACCTAGCGCAGAGAATTTTAATCGATCGGTGATAGGCAATCGAACGAGCGTCAACAACAGCAGGGCGACGGCTAGAATCGAAAATGTGTAGGGGACCCAACGAAGCGTTTCGTATTTCGTCACACCCATTTTCATGATCGGCAAAAGCAGATAGCCTGGGCCGCTTGGGTAGTGAGTATTTCCAACGATTCCGTATTTCGAACCGCCTTCTAGCAGAGACAACATTTCGGCATGGATCGAGCGGTCCGAATAATTGTCGGTGCTCCAGTTTTCCACTTGGGTTGCGCCCATGATGGCGACTAGCAAAAATACAAATACCGCCGCGTAGTAGACTCGCTTCATTCTTGGCGCCGGAAAACGAGACCTGGGACGAAGTGAGAATCGATGGCAATTTTAGCGACCGGAGCTTCGTTCGGCTCTGGCGGAAGATTCAACAACTCGAGAGTCGCCGCATAGACGTCCTCGATCTCGATGCTTTTCATGCAGATGTTGTCGCCGCCGCACGGAGGTGTCGGCCAATGGTGAACACATGGACGACAGTACAAGGTCGTTGAAAGCGCCTTCGTTCGCCATCCTTCGGCGACATTCATATAGGTCTTTTCGAGCGTAGGTCCAAAGAGTGCGACGGTTGGCGCGTGCGTCAGCGCCGCAAGATGCAAAATGCTCGTGTCGGCTGTGATCACCAGATTCGATTTTGCCAAGAGCTGAATCAAACCGTCGAGACTAAGTCGGTCCGCGAGATTCAAAACTCGATCTTGTCCTTGGGCACCGGCGCTCGTATTGAACGCTTCGCAAATTCTGGCTGACGTTGCGATTTCTTCGTCGCCTTTACCAACCAGAACGAAGCGGTAATCCGGCAAGCGCTTGGCGAGAAGCATCAGCAGGCCGAAAAAGTTCTCCTCAGGCCATGCCCGGACTTTCGCAAGTTCACCTACGTTTGGATTCAACACGATGATCGGGGAATTAAAGACCTCGGGATGCAGTCCCGAGTCGGGTCTCGCGACTTCGGCCCGAGTAAATTTGAAGGCTTCAGAATACTTAACGTCGAGCGGAGATTCGCAACAGAGTGAAAAAAGCCGGGCAATCGCTTCGCCTACATACAGATAGCGATTGAACAAAATGAGATGCGTGTGTGTGTGTTCTCGATGCGAAACCGATTCGATCGCAAAGCCCGCACGATTTCGTGCACACGTCAGCGTCAGTAAGATGGAAGAAAGTTTCGAATACACTTCCAAATCGAATGCCCAGTCGAAACGAAGAAGCATCAACGTACCCAGGCTTTTGAAAAGCGACACGATGCTCGTTTTTAAATCCGAATCGTCGAGCGTGCAGTGTTGGTCGAAGATTCCACTTCGTTTCGCTAAGCCGACTGTTGAAGGCGTTCCCCAGAAAACAATTTTGGCTTCAGGAAACCGCAACCGCAACGCTTTCAGTGCTGGAAGTGCGATCGCGAGCGAGCCGATTCCCTGAAACTTCATGACCAAGATTCGTTGGACAGGGAGGCGGGCGTGATTGCGATTCAACAACGAGCCGAGCAGGCGGGCCGAGAATCCGATCAACCACAGAACCGGCGTGCCCAAGAGATCGTCGATTCTACGCTTGAGCGGAAGATCGATCTTCATCTTGGCGCAGCCTGAAGCGATTCTCGTCGCGCAGTAATCAATCGTTCACCGAGGCAAAACGTAATGGCTTTCCGTTGAAGGAAGGCGGGAACGACGGATTTGAGCACGCTAAATACTTGCTGAATTACTTTGGGTCCAAAACCGGCGCCGACACTGAATAAATAGGAAACTGGCAGATGCTTTAAGTGTCGATTGATTTGCACGGAACCCAGTCCACTCTGTTTACAAACCGATCGAAGGCCCTTTTGGCTGAAATAAAAGAGATGTTCTGGTTTGTATTGTGGCCAGATTCTTCCCAGCAGTTTTCTCGAGACTGAGTCGTAGTTCGGAACCGATAACCAGATTTCTCCGCCGGTTTCGAGGCACTGAGCCAGTCGGTCGAGAATCTCGCGCGGGTCACGGACATGTTCGAGGACATCGAACATCACAATGAGTTCGAACTTCTCGCGATTTGTTTCTAACCAATTTTCCAAGGTTGCCACGACAAGCTTACACGGGATGTCGTTATAGAATTTCGCGGCATCGGCGTGCGCCTCAACCACGGTGAGGTTGGCTTGTGGTGAGGCGGCTAGGAGTGCCCGCGCGCAGGCACCTTCGCCTCCACCAACTTCAAGCACTCTTTGAAATCTTGTGGGATTGTGATTTCTAAAAAATCTTCGGAAATGTTCGAGTTTTTGAACTCCGGAACTACGGCGATTGTAATAGCCAGAATATTCGTGAGTTAGCCAGGCGGGGCTGGGTTGTGGCGAAAGAAAGGCGGTCTCGCAATTTGCGCACTGAAAGACAACCGACGTCTCGCCTTGAAAGCGGAAAAACATATTTCGTCTTCTGGTCAGCGCATTTCCGCACATTGGGCAACTGGGCTGTGCAGCGAGCGCTGTTGCTCGATAAACAGAATCCAACTTCGAACGAAAAGCTGGGAGTGAATGATTTGAACTCACCAATGCTTTTGATTTCTCGAGCAGGCCCGCACGCAATTGTGAATCAGATTTGAGTCGCGTGATCTGCGCAGTAAACGATTCAGGTTTTGAGGCATCAAAAAGCAAAGCCGCACCGGCTGCCGCGAACGATCGATGCGCTGGAATATCGGACAACAGGCAAATGCATCCCGCGGTCATTGCTTCAAGAACTCCTAGCGGAAGTCCTTCCGAGCGTGACGTCGATACATAAATATCGAGCGTCAAAAGCCAATCGGCAGGTTCTGTGACTTTTCCCACGGCTTCTAACGTCGCTGGAACTTCACCGTAAGGTTCAAGTTCAGAGCGTGTCACACCGACGCACGACCATGCGAGATCCGCCGAGCCTGAAAGAGCGAGAAAAAGGTCAGGACCCTTCGCGTGATCGGGTCGCATTAGCGAGCCGACTCGCAGCAAGCGAGTGCCGGAGTTTTCGAACGCAGGCAAAGGCCGCGGTT
>JAYSYF010000222.1:0-12639 GCA_043716655.1 Bdellovibrionales bacterium
ATTGGCGGAGTGAGAGGGATTTGAACCCTCGGTACGGGTTTACCCCGTACGACAGTTTAGCAAACTATTGGTTTAAGCCACTCACCCATCACTCCGTTGTGCTGGACAAAAAAACTGGGCTCTTGAAAAGACACTGCCACGCCGCTGACTTCAAATCAAGGCGGGCAAGCCGTGGCGAACGCCTGCAAATCGCGATTAAGCGTAGTTTTCTGGGAAAATCTCGCGCTCGACAGTCTCGATCACCGTGTGAATCAATTTAATGTGCATTTCTTGGATGCGGTCCGACGTTGTCGCCTTAACGATAATCGAAAGATCCGCCATCGCAGCGAGTTTTCCACCGTCGCGGCCAAGAAGAGCGACAGTGCGAATCCCGATAACTTTTGCCGATTCAAACGCTTTTATGACGTTCGCTGAATTTCCAGAAGTGGAGATTCCAACAAGCATATCGCCTTTGCCACCTAGGCCCTCAAGTTGACGAGAAAAAATGTGGTCGAAGCCAAAGTCGTTCGCGACACACGTGATGTGTGAGGCGTCGCCAAGCGCAAGGGCGCCCAACGGTTTGCGGTCTTTGCGGTAGCGGCCAGTGAACTCCTCGGCGAAGTGCATGGCATCGCAGTGGCTTCCGCCGTTGCCACAGGTAAACAACCGCCCTCCACCGCGAAAGGTGTCGGTCAGCAGTCGGGAAAACCGAACGCACTTTTCAAGCTGAGCGGGATCTTTCAAAAAAGTATCGAGAGTGGCCTGTGCTTCGGTCAGCGCCGTTTGCCATGTCGTAAGAACTTCATTTGAGCGAGTTGTGGGCATTGAGAGCTCCTTACCAACGTTTTAAACCGTAAATTTCGACCTGTGCAGTTGATTTACAGGCATTTTCGCTTTATCGGTAACGCTCCTTTTTTCCAGTGCACCGGTAGCTCAGCTGGATAGAGTACTTGACTACGAATCAAGTGGTCGGAGGTTCAAATCCTTCCCGGTGCACCAATTCTCTTCTAATAACTTGCTGAACATTCTGCGTGATCTGTTCGAACCTACGAATCTTCGATTCGTGACGCGACTTCGTCGCGTCCGCAGATCGTCAGAAGGCGCCCCGCGCCTTCCGCCGCTCCGCACGGTTCAAATCCTTTTCTGCGCCCACGGCCCTTTGCCGCTCAGCACGGTTCAAATCCTTCCCGGTGCACCATTTTCGGCGTATTGTTGCCGGCATGGCGGATACCTCAGAGCACACTCATCATTCTATTGATTACATCGAAATTCCTGTGACCGATGTTGCTGCGGCGAAGGCATTTTATGCATCTGCTTTTGGGTGTTCGTTTAATGCGTATGGCCCTGACTACGCCGGGATTAAACGGCTTGGCGGCAGTGGAGAAGTCGGGGGATTACGAAAAGAAGCGCGGCGCCCTTTGATTTTCCGGGTGGGCGCAGGTTTCATTTCAAAGATCCAAGCGGTAATGAACTGGGTGTATGGGCTTCAAACTAAACAGATAGGTGCATCGTGAAAAATGAGAAAATTGAATTCTTAAGCGCGATCTTACTGGTCTCAAGACATCCCGAGCGCCTCGCTGCGTTCTATCGCGATATCGTCGGTCTTCCGCTCGAAGACGAAAAACATGGCGATACAGCAGCTCACTATGGCTGCGAACTTGGCGATCTTCACTTTGCAATTCATCCGGTCGAAAATTTCGAAGGTGGCGGTTACGGCACCGGCTCGATCAAATTAGCTTTCACAGTATTCGACATGGAAGCATTCGTCGCTCGCGTCGAAAAAGCCGGCGTGAAGCTTGCGTATCAACCGAAAGATACCGGCTTCGCGAAAATGACAGCGCTGTCAGATCCAGATGGTAATTACATCGAATTCACACAGCTGTCTGATCGCTGGTTCAAACATCTCGAGAGTCGTCGCGCAAAAGGTGTCGATGTTATTTCACGCTGGAAGCAGCCACATGGAGAAACCGCGCAATGATCGATCACATCGGCGTTACAGTTCGCAACTTTGAACGAAGCAAAGAGTTTTACAAACTTGCGTTGGCACCTATTGGCTACAACTGTCTGATGGAATTTCCGTCGTCGAGTACGGGCGTCAACGACGTCGCTGGATTCGGTGAACCGAAAAAACCGGACTTCTGGCTGTCGACAGGTCCTTCGCAGAATCCGCCAGTGCATGTTGCGTTTCGTGTGAAGACTCGCGCTGAAGTCGACGGCTTTTACAAAGCCGCGATCGCCGCTGGAGCGAAAGACAACGGCGCGCCTGGCTTGCGTCCGCAATATCATGAAAATTATTACGGAGCGTTTGTGTTGGACTTCGATGGTCACAACGTAGAGGCCGTCTGCCATGAAACGTGAGCGGCCATGAACCGTAAGCACATCGTCATCGCCGTTGTTGTCGCAGCCATTGTCGCGGTCGCTGTAATTTTCTTCGCACGACCGACGGGCCAAGAACCAGCCATTCCAACAGGTGGCGATTCTGTCGATCCCGCACAAGCCGCAATGTCGGACGATGCGAGCTTCGCTTCTCCAGTTGATCGCGCAGCTCGTTGGGGTTTCGTCTTGTACGACGATATCAAAATGAAAGTCGAAGCGAGTGTGCCGGGTGCACGCGGCCCCGAAGAACTGGTTCTGCAAACAGGGGACCAGATTTATCTCGGCGAGACGGACGACGCCCACAAAGGTCAGACACGGGTGACGTTGTTCAATGGACTCGGCGGCTGGGTCGACAATTCGAAATTCTTCGAGGCGACGACATTTGCGCCTTGGAATATTTTAGATACTTCAACGGCGCCTTTAAAAGATTGGATTCCTGAAGAGCTCGTTACGCCCGCGAACATTCCGCAGTACCGCGTCGTCATCAGCAGTGATTTCCTAATGCGCGCTTCGAAGAATCCCAATCCGACGATTGCAGAATGGGCCCAGGCCGTATTGGCCAAGCAGGCGGAAAACGCAGGACAGTAGAGCGGCCGTATTTTCCTAAGACACATCTAAATGTCTTAGGAAAAGGCTCACGTCGCCGTGGCTTCGATCGCTTCGACGGGCTCGAGCGCGCCAAGATCTTCGCCTTTCAAGCTCGATTTGCGACGAGTCTTCATGAACGACTTACCGATCTTTTTACGTGTGGATTTTGCTGTGTACTTCTTGAACTTTGGAAAGAGGTCTTCCTCTTCTTCACGCAGGTGGTGTTCTAAGATTTCACAGAAACTCTTCATGCGCACAAAACGGCGATCGGCGTCTTTTACTTTGTGTATGCTCGCGATGACCACACGATGAATTTCGTGTTCTTCGAGACCTTCGACGGCGTCGCCTTTGAACTTCGGATGATCTTTGATTTTTTCTAGAAGCGCTTTTTCTTCTGCAATCATGTGAGAATGCACAAGCTTCTCGAGCTGCGAAAACACCGAGAAACGTTGTCGGTTGTTGTAGCGCGGAGTTTTCAAGTCCGACATTAACTCTTTCATCGCTCGATGATCTTTAAGAAGTAAAGTGACGATACCTTCACTGGTTTCTTCGACGACAGTAGCTTTTCTTTTCATACATCGAATTGACCAGCATATCGTGCGCTGGGCACGTCATTTCCGCAGCCATGCAAACTAAATTTCGGACAGACTTCGCGCGCATGAGGCGATTATGGGATTTTCTTAAAAAGGCGACGGGGCTTTTCTTCCACGACTTAGGTTAATTTTCAGTTGCGACTTCAGTCTTTGAGAATAACCCTTATGACATGCAGATAGCGTCGAGAGTTCTCACCGGTTTGGTTGCGTTCATTCACATCTACATTCTGATTCTCGAAATGTTCCTTTGGAAAAAGCCGTTCGGTCGAAAAGCCTTTCGAATGAGCGAGGCACAGGCAGAGTCCACAGCGGTCCTAGCCGCAAATCAGGGCCTCTATAACGGATTTTTAGCGGCAGGCTTGATTTGGTCGCTTGCCTATCCCTCGGCTTACTTTGGACGCGAACTCGCACTGTTCTTCTTAGGCTGCGTGATTGTGGCCTCCCTCTATGGTGCTTACTCAGTCGGGAAGAAGATTCTCTTTATTCAAGGGCTTCCGGCGTTGTTGGCGTTTCTGTCGACACTTTTGCTCGCTTTCTAATTTGGCACGCGCGAAAAAAACCGTCTCATTTTGAATGTCGAACATTTCTACTTTTCGTTCGAAATAGAATGTAACAACCGTCGCGAAACGCGACTGGCGGCTCCTGGCCGTTTAATTGAGTTTTAATCGTATCCAACGCGTTTATATCTTTCGCTCCCGAGATCGCGCTCCGAAACCTTTTAAGAGGTATGCGTCGATGGGTCGGATTTTTGGTAATAACGAGCAACAACTTATCGATGCAGAGTTGGATCAGGCGAGCACGCGGCTTATCGTCGTCTCTATTCTTCTGGCGTTCGTCTCTGTCGCGAACATTTTCATTATTCGTTTCGGGAAGCTGACCTTTAACGACATCGTCTGCCAGACGCTCTTTGTAATCTCATTCCTCTTCACGTTGGGCTTAAGCCTTCATCAATATTTTCATCCTCGCCAGGCTCACGAGCGAATTATCGTGGGGCTCATTCACGACGTCCTCGTGACCACAACGTTCTTGCTATTCAGCCGTGAGAAATACGCTTCGTTCCTTTTTATCTATCCTTGGATCTCAATCGGACATGGCTTTCGATTCGGCGAACGTTATCTCTTTATCGCTTCGCTCTTCACTTCCTTCGGAATGTTGATTTTGTTCAAGACGGGTTACTATTGGAGTCAGCTGGCTCCGTCCGGTCTTGATATTGGCTTAATCTTCGTTTTGGTGGCGAGTTACACGGGTTATCTGCTTCGTGATTTGGCTGCGATTAAAGAAGTTCTAAGAAACCTCGCAACTCGCGACCCGCTGACAGGTCTTGTGAATCGACGTATCGTCGAAGATCAACTTCCGCACATGGTGGCCGAACATCAGGCGAGTAATTTGTCGATGGGTCTTATCTACTTCGATCTCGATGGTTTCAAACCGGTTAACGATGCTCTTGGCCACGACACAGGCGACGCGCTTTTGAAGATGATCGCGACGACCGTGAAAAAATCAGTGCGCGGAGACGATATCGTTGCGCGCGTTGGTGGGGATGAGTTCGTTGTGATCTTAAACAGGATTGAAAATGAAAAAGATCTCATCAGTCGCGGCCGCCAAATTTTGATGAAGATCGAAGCGATCAAAGTCGTGAACGGAAAACCTGTCGACATCTCGGCAAGCCTTGGATGTTTGCTCGTTGGTGCGCGAACTCCAAAAGAATTGGCTTCAAGTCAGAAACTTATTCGTGAAGCAGATCGCCTTATGTATGCATCCAAAAAATCGGGTCGCGGAGTTCTCTCACTCGCTAAGACCGACGATCTTTGGACCGTGACCGCTGCGGCTTAATCGCTCTAGAGAAGCTTCCACTCCGCTCGCGCATGGATCACGCCGTTAAGCTGAATCTCGATCGCGTGCGCGCCGGGATAGAAGCGTCTCGTCGATACAAGTTTCAGATGATGCCGCTTCGCAACCTTCAAGACGTCGCGCGGAGCCAGATCAACGGTTTTGAGTTTAAAGACCTTTGGCGCCATAGCTCCATTCGATTTCATATAGTGAACGATGTAATCGATGACGACGCGCTGACTTTTGCCTGCGAGCGAGTGCAGGGCAAAGGCGATTTCGATGCGATCTCCGATTTTAAACTTCTTTCCGCCCACATTGAACTCGGTCACTTTCACTTGAGCTTTCGAGGACACACCAATCACGGATAGCGCCTGTGCATCGCCTTGCTTGATCAACGAACGCAACGATCGATGCGCAATCCATTTAATCTTCGCGAGATGTTCGGGCGGAGCTTCTTTGCTCCATCGCTTAAGCAATCGCACTACGAGCTGCGGGTGATCTTTTGTAATGTCATTCAAATGATTTGCGACACTTTTGCGAACATAGAGCGCGTCATCGTATTTCAGTTTTTCGAGAATCGGTAGAGTCAGCGTCGGATCTTTGATAAAGCCGTCGAGGCGTTCTCCCCAAGGCAATCGCGGACGCGAACCTTCGGTCGCCCATCTCCGTACGTGCACACTTCGGTCACTTGCGCATTTCATTAAAAACGCGAGTGTCGTTTTTGAATCTCGTTTTAAAAATGGACGTACGGCGAATTCGCCGGTGAAGAGTTCGGTGAATTGCGCGAGTGCTGCGAGAGACTGCTTCGGATATTCGAGTCCATAGGTCTGAACGAACTCGGTGTAAGGCCAAAGCCCGAAACCCTGAAGCTTTCCCGCTTTCGTCGATGCGAGCAAAATCGAGAGTGCTTTCAAAAAGTCCGACGGCAATTGCTCGTGCAGTTGATCTCGCGCCAGTTGAGCACGTTGTTTAAGTTCAAGTGGATCGAGTTTCGGCGCGAGCGCGATAAACCGTTGCTGATCGAAGTCAGGGAAAACGGCGGCAATTTCTTTTGCGATTTTTACGAGGACGTCGCGATTGATCCACAGTTTGAATGCGTTCGCGTTTTCGGGCTTGGATTCGGTCACTTGTTTTGCTGGCATAACTCGTCTTACTATGACGGTTTCGGAGGGTGCATGGGAAGATACGGTCTTTACATCAAAATTTCGGTCCTCGTTATCGGGCTCGTCGTTGTTTTCTTCGTCATCCGCAGCATGTCGACCGAAAAAGTCCAAGGCGCGTTCACTGCGCTCGGGTTAGAAGAAGGACCGGCAACCATGCCGCCTGCCGAAGAAGTAGAGCGAACCCTCTGTCAGACCCGAGTCCACGCGATCCGTTTTCCAAGTGGAGACACGGTCATCGAAAAAAAAAACGGGCTGAAGCTGGAATGGACGGCCGAGTCTGCTGAAAACGAAGGCACTCCGCGCGGGCTGAATTATCTTGAAGTGGAAAAGTGGTTTTCGAAACACTGTAAATTCAAGGCGACGCCTGCAGCACCGTTGGAAAATCCCGAGCCCTCGAATGAGCCGGTGAAATACGTTTTGTTTGAGTTCATCGACGGTACGACGTGGGAACTTTTCAAAGAAGGCGATGCGCTATTGAGCGCGTCGGACCCCAAAGACCGGTTCACAAGCGACGATCTCGAACAAGCGATCGAGGAACTCCGCTCAATTGCCGGCTTCCCGGTTGACAGCAAGGACCGCTAAACCCTATTTTGGCTCTTCCAACGCGGCGTAAGCCGTCCGCCGAACGGTCGGCCTTCACGGGCCGATCCAGGCAATGTTCAGATGTAGCTCAGTTGGTAGAGCAAGCGGCTGTTAACCGCTGGGTCGGGGGTTCGAGTCCCTCCATCTGAGCCATTTTTTTTCAACTTGTTCTCGGTGTGCCCCACTTGCGCTCGTTCTTTGCGGTTCTTCTGCTGGAGGGACAGCGAAGAGCACGGCATTTAGCCGTTCTCTTCTAGGCGCTTGCCGTACTCTCTCGCTTCGCTCGTTCGAGAGGCGCGCGCTTGCTACGCATCAAAAGAGTCCCCCGGACTCTTTTGATGCGGGCATAACCTCCATCTGATTCTCCGGTCGTAACATTGGCTCTGGCTGCGCTTCGCAGCCGCCCGAAACTCGCTCCGCTTCGCGGCCGCTGGGACAGGCTCCGCTTCGCGATCGCGAATTCGGGCTCCCGCTCCCGCGGACCCGCGCGAATTTTGAGTCTGCTTCGCGACCTCTTAGGATTGGCTCCGCTTCGCGGTCGCTTTCAAGAAGTCGGCTTGGGGGCCTATCATTTTGAACATTGGATTTTGTTTTTGAACGATCGCCAATAGGCTTTCTAGGTCTTCACCTAAAACTAAGTGGGCGGCCATTAGCATTGTTGAGGTTCGGCCTATGCCGGCCATGCAGTGGGCTACTAGTCTTTCGTTTTTGTTTTTTGCGGCGCTTATTAGTTCGGCCAGTTGTTCTACTTGCTGGAACGTTGGGGCGTTCAGGTCGTCGATTGCGAAGTGATGGAGATCGAAGTGACTTTCTAGTTCCGCTTTTTGATTGTGGTTTTCTGTGAGCGTTACGATCGTGTTGATTTTCTTTTTTTTAAGGAAATCTATTTCCCAGTTCAAGCGTGAGCTGCACAGATTGAATGTGATTTTGTCGTCGGTGATTTCGTAGTCGCCGAGGCTTTTTGTTTTTTCAGCTACGCGGCCGAAGACTTCGCTGATTTTTGTTTTGTCTTCGAAGCTTTTGCAGATTTCTTTGAAGGCGTTCTCGTCCACTTTATAAAAGTGGATGATTTTTCCGCCGTAGTCTCTGATGTGGTTCTGTAGCGATTCGATGCTTTGCGAATCCGAAGAGCGTTGGCCTAGCCAGCCGTAGACGACGGTTTCTTCGAACGGCAAGTCCCACCAGTGAATGCCGTTGAAACCTGGGCGGGCCATTCCTGCAATTGCGTTTTCTTTGAACCACCAAAATGCTTTCATTCGATTTTTCTACCGGAAACTGCCGATTTATTGAATCATTTAAGGATGGGAAAAATAATTCTTGCGACATTTATCGGACTATCGCTTTCCGTTACGAGCCTCTCTTTCGCCGGTCATCATGATCACGGAAAGAAGGGAGATCACAAGCATCCGCCAAAATTTATGGCCGCGATGAAGGCGTGCGAAAAGGAAAATGGAATCACGTTTGATCACAAAGCCGGAAAACATCCGACCGATGAACAGAAAGCCGTGATCGAGAAATGTCTTGTAGGTAAAGGTTTCGAAAAACCGCCAGGTCACGAGCACGGTCACGATCATGGACACGGCAAAGGCGCGCCACCACCGCCGAAGTCACCGGAAATTCCACCGGCCGACCCCGCCGCGGCGAAGTGATTCGCACGAACGGATTCGTTATCTGAGTAGCGCAAGTCCCGCTGTGAGCGAAGTCACGGCGGACTTCGGACCCAGTAGGGCGACTCCAACATAATTTAATTCTTCGGTTTTGATCGTTTGCAAGAGTGCGCGATAGGCTTCGAACGTTCTCGCCGTTTGCGCGGGCTCGGAAAAATCGACGACCGCGATTTCTTTGTCGAGGCCCGCGGCATCACGAATGCGTTTCAAATCCTCGCGGCTCGCTTGCAACAACGGCAGCAGCGTTCGCTGCAAACCCGGGCGCGAGTCCTGTTTTCAAAACGATGACGCATTTGTGATTCTTGTCCACGATGGAAGTCCTTGTGAAAGAGTTGTCTATCACGGCTCGGTCACTTGCAAAAGTAGGAGCAATTCCATACTAGTATGCATCCGCATGCCTGTGAACTCATGGAGCGCTCGATGGCGAAAAGCAAATTCAATTGCCCCGCAGAAATGACCATTCGCCTGATCGGCGGAAAATGAAAGGCGATCTTGCTTTACAACATTCGAAATGGCTCCAAAAGATTCGGCGAACTGAAACGGCTCTCGCCCGGAATTTCACAGGCGACGCTGACAAAGGAACTTCGGGATCTTGAGAAGAACGGTTTGATCACGCGATTTGCTATTGGCAAAGACCGTATTTTGCGCGTCGAGTACTCTCTTGCCCCACGGGGCGAATCGAAAAACCCGTCATCTACGCAATGATTCGGTGGGGCATTGCCCACCAAAAGGACTACGTCGCAGGTGAATTCGGAATGGCGGCGTTTCAAAAGTAAACGACTTAGACGTGCAGCTATTTCCGCTTAATTCTGTGTAACATGGTAGCGTATTGCTCCTTCCAAAAAATCGAGGTCACGTGTCTTCATCTCAATCGCATCCATTTTTAAAAGACGAACGTGGACAGACGGACGATAGCCTCAACACGGAACGTGGACGAACCGACGATTCACTTTCAACGCTTCGAAAGAAGAACGAACTCGAGACGGACCAGAGTGTAAAAAGAGTCCGCGAGGGCGCGGATTCCGAACGTGCACAAATTCGCTCGGCCGCGGATCGTGAATTAGCGCACGAAGAAGGAACACAAACATCCGTACAGCTCGAAGAACAACGTCACGATGTGGACGAGTCGGTCGAAGCTGAACGAGAGTTCATGGATGCGGCGATCTTGCGCGAACGTAAAGCCAATCGCGAACTCGCGGGGAAATTGCTCGGACGCGAAAGAAAAGAAACAGATCAAAATCTGCAACAGGAGCGAAGCCAAACCGATACAGAAGTAATGCGCGCTTCCGGTCAACTGACAGACGAGCAGGCATTGCACACAGTAACGAAAGCGGCACTTACCACTCGCGACGAGTTTCTTGCAATCGTAAGTCACGATCTCAGAAATCCTATCGGCGCCATCGTTTCTGCTTCAGCAAACGTACTCGAAAGTGAAACTGAAAATCTGACCAGCCAGCAAAAGATTATGATGGAGCTTATCAAACGAAATGCGGAAAGTGCACTTCGCTTGATCGGAGATATCCTCGATCTCGAGCGCGTCGTCGGTGGAAAACTCGAACTCGATTTGGCATCGCACGACGTTCAGCTGATAATTCTCGAAGTGAAGGCTACGTTTGCGCATCTCGCCAAAGCGAAGTCGATCAAAATCGGACTTGCGAATACCACAGAGACTGCATTTGCACGGTGCGATCGAGATCGTATCGTTCAGGTGTTGTCGAATCTCGTTTCAAACGCGATCAAGTTCACACCTTCTGGTGGAACAGTGACGGTTTCGACGAATGCAGTTGCAGCCGTAAAAGGCAGTAGTCTCGAAGTTTCGGTTTGCGACACGGGACCTGGTATTCCCGAAGAGCAGAAGAAGCGGATTTTCGAACGCTACGCACAGCTCGCCCACTCAGACCGTCGCGGTCTCGGTCTCGGCTTGTACATCTCGAAAACACTGATCGAGGCTCACAAGGGCAGACTCGAAGTGATGTCAGCAATCGGCAAAGGCAGTACGTTCGTTTTCTCGCTCCCGGTTTAGCCATCTGGTTCGGTAATTTCAAAAGTCAGTGTAATAAAGCGCGCCGAGGACCTCAGCGACGCCTGAAATTTGCGCTTCCCCCCGTTTTTAAGTAGAAGGGCTGACGGTTTTAACGGCGGGAGAATTCGTGAAAAGTGCTTTTCTAGGTTTGGTTGGCTTTGCGTTCTTAGGAACGATGCCGTTCGCACAAGCGGACCAAGTACTCGTACTCAGCGGTGGCGGCGGACCTCCAAGCAATCACTACTCGCAGTACCTCCAAACGAAAACACTCACCGACAATCTTCGCACCATGTTGCCTCGCACTGATGTGAACGTATTGTTCGGCGCAGGTAACGTGATCGGAAGTCCTGCAGTGCTGGCAGACGTTCACCGTGTGGTTAAATCTGGAGGCAAGTCACGCGAAGTGATGGAATCTGGCTTCATCGTACAGAACCAAGCGGCGACACGGGAAAACGTCGATCTCTACTTCAACAGTCCAAAAGTTTCATTGATGGGAAAAGACGAAACGTTTTTCCTGTTGGTGAGCGACCACGGAATGCCATTCACGTTTCCGGATGGCTCCTCAGATACCACGTTCAGCAATAACTGCATCGACCTTTGGTCGTTCGAGAGCGATCTTTTAACGAATCACATGAAACCAGGCGGTGCGGCTCAGCGCTGTTATTCGAAAGACAATTTGAAGCAGCATTTAACTCAGAACGTTCCCGCAAAACGTGCGGTCTATGCGATGAGCCAATGTTTCTCGGGCGGCTTTCATAAAATGTCGGTCGACATCACCAAAACATATCCGACGGCAGATTCGCGAATCTGCGGATTCACGGCAGTCACCGAGGACACGACGGCATCGGGTTGTACACCTGACGTCGACGGGCCCGGTTACCAAGGTTACGAACGTTCGTTCACCGAACAGCTGACGGGCGTCGATGTGGTCAGCGGTCAACGACTTCGTCCAGCAAGAGCTTCGTTTGCTGAAGCTCACCAAGCTGCGACGATCGAAGATCTCGCAAAAGATATTCCTTTGGCGACTTCGGATTTTTATCTTTGGAAGTGGGCACTTGCTATCGGCAAACGTTCATTCGTTCCGCGAACGGCGGTTCTCAACGCTAACGATGCACGCAAGACTCTTTCAGAAACCCGAATTGGAAAAATGAACCTGCACGACTTGCAGTACGTCGCAAAAGAATCGTTTTTCGAAAAGATGCAGAACGAGTTTTTACGACTATACCCAGAATATTCTGGAGCAATGACGGGAACATTCGATGATCATCGAGCGCTCGAGCAGAAATTGTCGAAAGAACTTGGTTTGATCGAGGAGTCATTTGGTCCGGTCGGCGAAGCGCTCGGCAGAAATATGGCGGGAATCTTGTCGGGATGGAAAAAACAAGTCGCAGCTGGAAAGTCGTCACTGACACCAGCGGAGGCGAAGCTTGAACTTGGTCTCTTCGATAAGATTGAATCGAATTATGGCCCAGGCGCCCTCGGCCAAGTGTCGCTCTACATTCTGTCGATGAAAACTGTCACGGACCCTGCGCTTGCTTTGGCGATCAGCGAGTACAAAGCGAATCGTTTTCCTTACGCTGCAGACTGGGCGACCAAATCAGGCAACAAACCTTTCGTCGACGCTGCGGCAAACGTGAAAATCCAAGAACAGCAAATGGCTGAAATCGAACATCGATATACATCGATACAGAAACGTCATGGCCACGTTCGTCGCTTGATGATCTACCGTGAGGCTTTGGGAGCATGGAACGCGCTCTCACGCATGGGCGATAATCAGGCTCTAGCGGAGCTCACGGGCCTGCTTGAGTGTGAATCGGCGAAACTTCCCTAGCGGTGTC
>JAYSYF010000223.1:0-35511 GCA_043716655.1 Bdellovibrionales bacterium
TTCCCTCTTTGCTTCCAGGGACCGCAAAAATTTTGAATCCTTTTTCTTGCGCGCGCAAGACGGCAGCTTGATCGACCACGCCGATCTGCACGCAAACGAAAACGCGATTTGCGGGACGCACTTTTGCGATATTGAATTCCGGCAGACGATCGAGCAGTTTTCCTTTTGGGTCGACGATGACGACCGAGTTCACAAACTCAGTAACTTCCTCGAGTCGCACGTTCAGAGACGGATTGTCGGTCTCGACCGTTCGTCGTCCGACAATGATCGCGTCGTGTTCGAGTCGCAGACGATGGCCTTTTTCACGGGCTTGTTCACCCGTGATCCACTGGCTTTCTCCACCGCGCATTGAAACCCGTCCGTCGAGAGACGTCGCAACCTTTACGGTTACAAAAGGAAGTGCGTCAGTTCCTGGATTTCGCATGGTCCACAGAAAGATCTCGTTCAGATCTTCAGCATCGTCTACGAGTTCGATCTGACTTCCGGATTCAATTGGCTTGTCCGGAGAGGCCGGCCAAGCACGAGCATCGCGAAGGCAAACGGCAGTGACGCCGGCTGCATTCAACATTTTTGCGCCTTGCCCAGCGACCATCGGATTTGGATCCGTGATCGCATATGTCACGCTCGCAGGTTTAAGCAGAGCAAGCATCGCCGCACACGAGCCGGTACGACCTTCGTGTGCACATGGCTCGAGAGTTACATAGATGTGGCAGCCTTTAACGTTTTCGCGCTTACCGCGTACAAGTTCGAACCTTTCAACCGCGTCTGCTTCGGCATGAGAACCCCCGACGGCACCATGAAAACCACCGACCACAAACTTATGTTCGCTATCGACAATCACACAACCGACCATTGGATTCGGAGAAACGAAACCTGCTCCACGACGAGCAAGTATCAGCGCCCACTTCATGGCATCTGCTGGAGCAATCGTTTCACCTAAGTTAGGCGTTCGCATGACGGGTCGAGGTTCTAACACAGTGATTCCATTCTGCTCGTCTCACGCACTAGGTTCAAGGCGAAGTTTTCTTCTTGGCGCCGGGGCAGACTTCCATCAGTCGATCGGAAACGCCTGGACCAAAGTTTGCCGACAACAAAATCAAGCCCATCCCGGTTTGTGCGAGAATCATCTTTGCCGCAGCTTCATCTCGTTCGGCCAAAGAATCGATGCCTTGCTCAATCCACGTTCTATAATCTTCGACCTGTTTTTTAACCGCAGGTTTTTTGATCTTCGCCACGATCGCCAAATACTCGGGCGTTCGGTCCTTCACACCAGAAAAGAGCGCGACCTGGCTAAGATCGATAATCTGTTCCATGTCGCTTGTGCGAATCCCTGAATGCGCAACGGATTCCAGTAACACCGTCGCTTTTTGCTCGGTCGAATCGCTGTACGCCCCCGATTTCATCCGAATCGTTATGTCATCCAATGCGACGAGTTTTGTGACCTTTCGAAGCTGTTGGTTCTTCCAACGTGCGTAAAGTATCGGACCCATCTGCAACGTCAGATAAGTATTTAGGTCCTTGGGCTTCACTTTATCTTTTTTAAACTGCGTCTCGAGAGCGACTGCAGTTTTGTAGAGTTCTTCCTCTTGCGCAGCATCCATTTCATCCGGAGCTTTTTCGAGACCCAACCAAGTCAGTTTTTTTGCAATGAGCCGGTCACCAATGGTGAACACGACTTCGTCCATTTTGCGAACAATGGAATAGTTGGCGCCGACAAATTCTTTGATGTGAGCTGCGCGAGCCGACTTGGTTTTAAACTTCGTAAGGACTTCGGCAAGTGGCAACTGACCCTTCGGGATATGATTTTGATAGAAGAGAACGGTCTCTTCGTATTTCGGATTTCGGAATAACGTTCGGTTTGGATTCACTCCGCAAAGGCGATTTTCGAACTGCGCGGCTTGCTGAGCGAGAGTCTTCAAGGAAGCAGCGTTACTAGCATGAGCCGATCCGAGGCCAGTGAAGCCGCAAACACAAATTGTCGTAATCAATTTTCGCATCAAGCCACTCTACCCCGAACCGACGGTCGGCGTAAAAAGGCGATGGGTGTCGAGTCGCTCTACCGGCCCTTTGTCGGGGCAAGAAGTTCGGCTACTTCTTCATCCACGATTTCCAATAGTCGCCCACTTCAAATCGTGCGAGCGATTCGTCACGTTTCAAAGGCCAGCGTGAATCGATCATCACCGCTTTTTCATCAGTGTGCGTTTTAGTTTTCACTCGCTCCATCGCTTTCGGATGTGGACCATGCGGAAATCCTGCAGGGTGGAACGACATCATTCCGGCATGAAGGTTGTCGCGGCTAAAGAAGTCGCCGTCGTGGTAAAACAGAATTTCGTCATAGTCGATATTCTGATGATAGAACGGAACTCGAAGCGCATCTTTATCTTCTTCCATCGGTCGCGGAAGAAACGAACAAACGACAAATCCACGCGCGACAAACGTTGTGTGAACTGATGGCGGCAAATGCACACGATGACTCATGATTGGCATGATGTGATCCATGTGCAGTGTGTATGGGTACAGATCACCCTTCCACCCTTTAACGTCGTATACACAATCGTCATATCCGATCGTGGTCAGCTCGTCGGTATGTTTAATCTTAACAGTTCGCACATCGATATTTTCTCGGCGCATAACTTCATAGAGCTTATCCAGGTCGGGCTTCACGAGTGAGTTCGGGTCCCAAGGCGCATGTCGTCCCACGATGCCGCGATCCGGCTCTCGAAAGTGACTCGTGCGATTTTCGATTAGCAAAAAGCGCGATGGCTCTTTCACGAAAAAAGTATGGCCGATACATTTCGGCATCACTAGGTAAGTTCCAGGTGTGAAATCGAGAAGTCCGTACTCAGACAGAACTTGTCCGCTTCCCTCGTGACAGAAATACATCCAGTCACCATCGGCATTTCGGCGCGATTCAAGTTTGTCAGGACTTGTTCCTGGCAAAATCCAAAGCGTCGAGACAGTCAGATCGTTATTGTAAAACAACCGCTGACCCGTAAGTCCCGGAACTGAGGAAATGCTTTTGTTGATGCTCGGGTCGTTGCTCGCATATTTCACTAGATCGAGCATTCGCGGCTTCAATCCGCCTTCGATGGAATTCCAACGTGTCGAAGGTCGTTCTTTGATGAGATGAGAAACGGGGCCGTAAAAACCGTCCAGGCCCTGCTCTTCTTCGAATTGGCCCTCGGGAATTCCCTTATGGCCTTGGCGTGTCGGTTTGCCTTGAGTGTAGTGAAACATAGCCGTGACCCCCTGGGTTCAAGACAATGATGTACCACACCCGCTTTTAAAATCGCCAGGAAACTGCGGCGCCCCACGAGCCTTGCCCAACTCCATGGCCCATCAGATCGCCAACTTGATCGAGTGAGATGCCTTGAGTTGAATCAACGACGAACCGACCATTCAGCGAATAACGGAAATCGCCAGACGTGTAGCCGAGTTCGGGTCCGATCGAAACTACACGCAATCTTCCAGTCTTAACAGAAGTGCCTGCGCCTTGAGTTTCAAGTGGATTTGCCAGCAGCACTTCAGCCATTCCACCCCATTCGAGAAGCGTTGTTGGAGAAAGAACCGTTCGTCCCAAAGCAGAAACTCGAGCACCGAAAATCGCGCCGAATTTATGCGTATACTCCACACCGCCGATTTTTTGAGTCGCATCCGAAGCCGCCGTAAAATAAAGCCGATTTTCCAGTCGGAAGTTTTTCGCCTCACGGTGAATCGAAACACCCATCGTCGCCGTATCTCGTCCCACGGGTGTGTTTTTGATTTCTCCGTCTGAAAGAGTGTTCAAGTGAAGTTCGCCGAACAGATTGATGTCTGAACGTCCCCACATGCCGAGTTTCAATTCACTCGATAATCCCACTGGGCCTAGATAAGATCGTTCCGGTAAAACGATGAAAGTAAATTCGACTCCGAAACCGAACGCGTCCGATTCGAACGGATACAGAAAACTTTTTAGAGAATGAAATGAAGAGACCGGCGCCTGCGCACGCTGCGATTCAGGCAGAAAGAACGAGCGGTAGCCGTACTCGACGATACTCGCGCGGCTGACACTGGCGGGTTCCATTTCAACGATAGCTTTTCCAGTCGCGGGTGCAACGACGGTGGACGCGCGCTGTATTTCGCGACCAACGACGTCTTTCACGCGATCGAATGTTGCTCCGCTCGACGTGATCGCAAGGCTGATACGACTGACCACCTGTTCGTTCTCGCGCATCGCAACCGGCAGAGATCGATGTAACGCCTCGTGGATATGGAGTGCGATGAGTTGTTTTCGATCGAGCAACAACGCCGCTGGGAAAAAGCGGGTCGCAGCGTGAGGCTCTGGAAAAGTCCGTGCATAAACCAGCTGATTTTTTTCGTTAAGTGCACCGATGGCTTTCGCTTCTTCTAATGCGTCGCTGCGTTCTTCAGGAGTCGCATTTGTCTGACTGAGATTAACGTTGCGATCGACGAGCAACAGTTCGGTCTTCTCAGTCTCGGGAATAAGTTGTCCGAGCCCAGAAATTCCCGAAACATTCAGCTGCTTCAAAAGTGCCACGGCTTCAGTTCGAGTCTCAATGAGAACGCCCGACTTAATTGTGACCGGCGACTCAAGATCTCCGCCGTCATCACCGTTGCCGACTCGGGTTGGTCCCGCCTGCGCCGTTTCCAAGACGGCAATAAGCGTAACTAGCGCTGCAAAAATCATAAAGACGATTATCTTTTTCATTTTTTCTCCGCGGGACTGAGTCGGAAAAGCGCGGCTTCGAATTGATAGACGCTATCGAACTTTCGTCCGCGGCGTCTTCTCCCGTACTTTGCAATCAGCTGATCTTGAAACTCCGAGATCTCATGTGCAATTGCTTTTAACTCGCGGCGGTCGATTGCGAAACCGATACCTGTAACGTCGCGCTGTTCACGGTCGTGAGCATCCAGAGCTTCGATCGCTTTTTCCAGCAGCGAGCGGTGATATCGTCGAATCGCTTCGCTCGAAACTTCGCTTAAATGCTCGACGAAGTCGTTTGTCGGAACGGCGCGATCTCCAAATTGCTTTTTCACCAGCGAGAGACGCTCGAGTCGATCCATCGCACTCTGTGCCTGTAGAGTCGAAATTCCAAAACGATCGGCGATGTCAGCGCTAGTCCACTTGATGTCATCGAGATCGAGCAAGTTGAGAATGGCAAGGCACCACCAATCTGAAACCAATCGAAATCGGTCTTCGTTCAGTCGGTGAATCTGTGCGGTCGCAAGTGCCGATTTCAAAGGAGCTGCTTCGTTCGCTCTTTGGCCCGAGTGCCCTGTCGTCGTTGCGAGGACAAGTAAGTGTTTGAATTCGGCGGGACTCAAATCAAGCGCGCGAGCAACTTTCTGACAGGCACGCGCACTGATCGGGCGCTTCTCGCGCAAAACTTCGCTGAGTTCACCGGGACTCATTCCCAAGTGTCGCGCAAACGCACGCATCGAGTACCGCGGATTTCCACCGAGGCGACGATCAAGCTCACGTCGTAAGAAGTCGTTGACTGAGGCAGCATCGAAAATCGATTCGAAAACGTTTTCGCTCATGCGCGTTCCCCTTGCTGCCCTTATCTTTGACCCAAGAATGGAACATCGTCGAGGGGAATTGGAACAGAGTGTTTCAAAGCTGAAACGAAGGGTTCCAGCGTCTGTACAGTTCGGTATTTACTTCAAGAATTCAATAACTTGAGGGTCAACGCGAATCGACGATGGATCCCACTTCGCAATACGAAGATCTGATCCTGAAGTCAGCCTTGAGAGGGCGACGTAGGCCTGACCGGGCTCCCACAAACGCGAGAGGTCGACGGCCATTCGATCGAGTGTCGAGCCCTGCGCTTTGTGAATGGTCGAAGCCCAAGCGAGGTTCACCGGAAAATTGATAAGCGCGGCAATCGTTTCGCCTTCACCGTCGAGCATCGAAAACGTGGCCTTGTCGAGTTCGACTTTTCGTCCGTTCAAAAGTTCGATCGACAATCGCGTTGGCTGAATCCGTCGAACGTGTCCTGTGGATCCGTTCACCCAACGTCCCATGGGATCGTTCTGTCGGATCATGACGAGTGCACCTTCTTTGAGTCGCAACGTCTGCGGAACAGGCGCCTGCTTCAACAATGATTCGACCGCGCGCGCTTGTCCCGAGGTGATGGTTTCAATTTGCACTTCAGCGCCTGGAAGTTCATTGAGCCGAACTTCGTTGAACTTTTCTGTTTGATCGCGCCGAGGAAACAATCTTGTCCCTTCGAATTCAGCTTCGACGGGACCCGTACGTTCATTCAGATAATCGGTCACTTCATCGTCGACGACGCCACCGCGAATTTTCGAAAGCACGCGCATGTAGTCGGGATCTTGGCAACGCACTTGCGTTTGCAACATTTGGCGTTCGAACTTTGACCATTCCCAAACCGGATCAAGAAATGCCCAGCCACCGCCGCGCGAAGGATCGCGTTCTACCGGGGGCAACTGTGCAAAATCACCCACGGCGATTATTCTAATGCCGCCCCAGGGTAAATCGCTATCGCGAACCCGACGGCAGATGACTTCTGCGACTCGAAGAACGGGGCCTGCCAGCATCGATATTTCATCGATGACGAGACCCTTGATTTGCCTGAGGCGCTTCACCACTTGGCGATTGCGACACGCTCTTTCGATCGTCGCTTCAGGTCCCCCGTCGAGAATGCCTAAACCGAAAAAAGAATGAAAGGTTCGTCCACCAACGAGAACGGCTGCGGCTCCTGTCGAAGCAAGCATCGGATACTCTTTTGGATCTCGCTTGTAGTTTCGAATAAGAAAAGATTTGCCGACGCCAGCGCCGCCGGTCACAAAAACGTTTGGACTCAGTGGAGATTGTAGAGACGTCATCGCCGTCGCCTGACAGGGAGTCATCGTCACTGAAGTCATCGTCGTATTGGAAACGGTCAGGTCATTCATTGTGATGACAATTACCACGTCGGACCGCTATCGTCAGGATTGAAGGAAGTGCGATGAGTCAAAAAACGAAGCCCGGACAAAAAGGTTCGCTCGATTCGCCTAACGCCATCGTCATCGTTAGCCTGATCGTCGGCGCCGTTATTGTCGCTCTGCTGGTCTACCTAAGAACAAACGATCGCATGGGCGCCACCCGCCCCGGCACCGCGACTCCAAATGCAGAACTGAGCGCTGCAGCCGTGAAGCTGCCTTTGCCAAAATATAAGTCTGACGAAATCCAGAAATGGATCGCTTCTAAAATGCAGGCCGAACAGGCAAAGATTGGCGTCGTCAACGTATGGGCTACGTGGTGCGAGCCATGTCGCGATGAAATGCCTGAACTTGCAAAATACCAGAAGACTAAACAGGCACCGCTTTTTCTGATCAGCGCCGATAACGAAGTCGATGAAAAAGAAGTGCGATCGTTCTTGGTTCAAACAGGCGTCGATTTCGAGAGCGTCTTAATCAAAGGCGATCAGCAAGAATTTATCGAAAAATGGCAAAGTCTCTCCGCGAAAGATCCCGCCCGCCAATGGTCAATGACGCTTCCGGCGACGTTCATAATCAACGCTTCGGGCCAGATCATATCATTTCACGTAGGAACGTCGACGGTGGCCGAGTTAACCGCTTTGGTAAAAAAGTCGCTCGACACTGCGCACGATTGAGCGGGCGTCGTAAAAGGTGTCTTCTATCTCGCTATGCCCAACGACCGAAAATCTCAGCCTTCTGTTAAAGTCTTCGTTAATCGTACCCTCAACATGCGCAAGATCAAATTCATTGGTCTCGACATGGATCACACGCTCGTGCGCTATCACTCGCACGCTTTCGAAAAACTTTCGCATCAAACGATGTGCAAAAAACTTCTCGAACAAAAACATTATCCGCAAGTCGTCGGCACTCTGAAGTTCGACATGAACCTTGCGGTTCGTGGTCTCGTTATCGACAAGAAAAAAGGCAATCTCCTGAAGGTCAGCCGGCACGGAGCTATCCGCGCCAGCTATCACGGAACGAAACCCATCGATTTCCCTCAGCAACAAAAACTATATAAGTCGACGTATATCGATTTGTCCGATGCACACGCGTACACCGCAATCGACACTGCGTTTTCGCTTTCTGTTGCAACGCTCTTTGCGCAGCTTGTGGAAATCAAAGACTCTCCGGCCGGCGCCGATATGCCCGATTACGAAACGATCTCGCTCGACGTCATTGAAATGCTCGATCTGTCTCATCGCGATGGCTCGTTGAAAAACGAAGTCGCGTTGAACCTTGATAAGTACATTATCAAAGATCCAGACGTCGTTCGTGGAATCGAACGCTTCAAGAAGCACGACAAAAAGTTTTTCATCGTCACCAATTCTGACTTTGGATACTCGAAGCTGCTTCTCGATTATGCGATCAATCCATTTTTGAAAGATCACAAAGATTGGACCGAAGTCTTCGAGTTTGTCGTAACACTCGCGCAGAAGCCGCGCTTCTTCTGGGATAAACTCAACTTCTTGAAAGTCGATGCTAAGACTGGCGTCATGACGAACTACGACGAGCCATTGAGACCCGGAATTTATCAGGGTGGCGGCGCCGCGAAATTCGCTAAAGACCTTGGCGTCGAAGGCGACGACATCGTTTACATCGGCGATCACATTTATGGCGACATTCTGCGACTGAAGAAAGACTGCAACTGGCGCACGGCGCTTGTCGTAGAAGAACTCGATTCCGAAATCGAGAACTACAAAAAGGCTCAGCCGTTCTCTGCCGAAATCGGAACGTTGATGGACCGCAAAGAGCCGCTCGAGCGTCAACTCGTCGATCTCATCACGTCACGTATCGAAGCGTCCGACGAAACCAACGAGTCGCGCGTTCAAGAACTGCAGAATCAAATTTCTGATATCGACAAGGTGATCTCGCAGAATATTAAAAAGCAGCAAGGCGTTTTCAACCCTCACTGGGGTGAAATCATGCGAGCGGGTAACGAAGAAAGTTACTTCGCAACTCAGGTCGATCGCTATGCTTGCGTCTATATGCCGAAGCTAAGCGATCTTCTCGAGTACTCACCGCGAACTTACTTCCGTGCGGCTCGGCGTCCACTTGCGCACGAACTTGCTCTGGGTCTTGTTTAACAGTTCCGGTGCGCTGTTTTGAGACGCGCACTCGAATAAATTAGTTTTATCGGGTCGAGCTTTGTGTCGATAAGTTCATCATGAAACGGAACATTCAAACCACGATCCTGTTGTTACAACGGTCCCGGCACCGGGCCAGGCACGGGTCCCGGCCCTGGTTCAATCGTTGAACCGAACACAGCTCCTGAAGCGCTTGATACTTTCTTTCCTGTCGCGCTGGGAAAAACAGTCAGTGGATTTCTTCTAGCGCGAGACGCGCAAAGCGACGATCTCTCGTTCATCATCGTCGCGTCTCCGACGCATGGAACTTTGACTTCGTTCGACGCGGACACCGGCGCGTTTACCTACAAGGCGGGGTTCTCGGGACCAGATTCATTCACATTTTTGGTCAGCGACGGGCAAGCGACGGCGGTTGAAGCTGGAACGGTGGATCTGTCATTCGGCGGAGCTAACTTCAATGGTACGTGGCAGACCGCGAAGGTCACTCACGATCCCGATATGGATTGTTCGGGAACGACGTTCACGATTTCGAGCCCGGCGTCTCTTCCGCTTATTGGTAAAGTCGCTCTCAATGTCTCGGCACGAACGGCGATCTGTGGATCCACTTCACTCACCTTTCCAGTTGCACATGTCGGCGTCGACGCTTCGACGGATGACGGCTATAAATATAGCGAGAGCTACACCACTCCGTGCATCGGAAACGGCTTGCTCTCTTCAATCATGGAGTGACCTAAAGCTTCTTTCCGTAATTCTGCGGCTCGCGAACCATCAACATATAATCGCGCGGCTTCGTCGATTGCATGATCGCCACGAAGCGTGAACGCGCGTTCGGAGTCTTGTCGAGAATTCGTTTTCGATAAAAATAACGACCCGCTTGCAGAATCGCGCAACCGAGATCGGCAGTTCCAGAACCGTCACGCTCGGATCCGATGCAGATTGGATCGAGTGCCTTCTCTTCCGAAGCTTCAAGAGCCAGCGGTGAAACCGTTATTGAGAACAAACCCATTGAGTTAGGTCGAGTATCGCTCTGCTCGGGCGCGAGGCTCGCTTCAAGCCGACCCATTACATTGCCCAACAAAAGATGTGTCGAATAAAGATTCGGCACGATGACGAGTAGTCGGCTCTTCGACTTCTGCGCACTTGCGATGATGTCAGTGAACTCAGTCAAATCTTGATTGTTGGTATTGATCTCGAGCGAAGTCGGAACCAGTTTTCGGACTTCGGCGCGAAGATCGTTTTGAAGGTGTTGTTCAACGACAACTTGAGTGAACTCTCGAGAATTTTGTTTGGCCGCCAAGATAAAGCCGACGACGAGTTGTGTGGACCAGTCGCGATTTGAAGGGATACCGAGTACGACAACATTTTCGTCCGCGAGCGGCGCATAAAAATGCTTAAGGGTAACAGCGCCGATTTCTTCCGGTTTATCAAAAAATGATGGCTTCATGATCTTCTGCGGCGCCGGGCGATAACCGACCAATAGGGTGAGGATGACACCCGTCACAACCATTAAAAGACCGAACGCGATACCGTACTTCGTGTATTTCATTGCTCGCAGCTAACGCGCCCGCCGACATAGGTCAACGGCGGCTAGGCGCATCGAAATATATTGTTCCCACAGCGAGACAGGCGTATCTAAAGGGCTAATAGAGGACTTGATCCATGGGACAGGTACCGGCAGTGAAAGATCGAAAAGGCGTGGCTTCGGGTGTTTCTTTGGGCGCTTCCCCGGGTGTTTCGTCGGGCATAACCCGCATTCTCGTCATTGGCGACGGCCGCCTTGCATCTACACTTTTCGAAGTCCTTCAAGAGCGATCTTCTGCTACGGGCGCTGCGTTTACGCAATGGACGCGCAGCTCGACAATTTCACTAAACGAAAAACTTGCGACCTTTGATGCGACTCACATCTGGCTCTCGATTGCAGACGACGCGATCATGGGATTCGCGCACGAACATCGGACTCTTTTGGCATCTCGAACAGTTGTGCATTTTGCGGGGAGTCTTCCAAGCTTCGAGTTCGTCCATGCTGCTCACCCCTTGACGTCATTCGCGAGTTCGGTATCGCCGATGACGTTAAGCGATTTTTCGAAAGTGCCTTTCATTCTAGATCGAGAAGCGCCCGAACTTTCGGAACTCCTTCCGGGATTTACGAATATTTCTTATCGATTGGATCCCGAGCAGCGTGCGTATTATCACGCACTTTGTGCAATCAGTGGAAACTTCACGGTGCTGTTATGGGAAACTGTCGCCCTTAAGTTTGAACAAGAGTTGGGTCTACCGCAGACCGCGCTCGAAAATTATCGCAGCCGGATTTTTGAGAATTTGGCTAGCGCCGCAAAAGGTCAGTCGGTACTCACTGGGCCGATCGCTCGCGGAGATCACACAACGATACAAAGGCATCGCAGTTCGCTTCTCGAAAAATACGAGATGCCGCTACTAAAAATTTACGATGGTTTTCTCGATCTCTATCGCACTCTATGCAATCAGCAGAAGGAGCAAGCATGAAAACGATTCTTGATTTCGCAGCCTTTAAATCCGAAGGTCGCCGGATTTCGATGATTACTTGCTATGATTCGACGAGCGCAAAGATTTCGGCGAGCTCAGACGTTGACTGCCTCCTCGTGGGCGACAGCGTTGCTATGACGATGCATGGATTTAGCGATACGCTTGCGGCGACTCCTGAGATGTTAGAAATGCATGTCGCGAGCGTGCGGCGTGGGGCACCCAACATGCTGATCGTCGCCGACCTTCCATTTCTCGCGCATCGCGGAAGTCTTGATGCGACTCTCGCTGTCGTGGCGAGAATCATGCGCGCTGGCGCAAACGCCGTGAAGATAGAAGGTGTAGACGGATCGCAAGACGTCATTCGTCACATTGTTGAAAGTGGAGTCCCGGTCATGGGACATCTTGGACTGACACCGCAATCCGTGAACGCTTTCGGCGGCTTCAAGGTTCAAGGCAAAACCACTTCGGCCGCTCAACATATTCGCCAACAAGCGAAGATGCTCGAAGAGTGTGGCGTATTCGCCATCGTCTTAGAATGCGTTCCATCGCCGCTGGCCGCGGAAATCACGAAGGCGTCACTCGTTCCCACGATCGGAATTGGCGCAGGAATCGATTGCGATGGTCAGGTCTTGGTTTTTCAAGACGTGCTAGGACTCAATACCGACTTCAGACCTAAGTTCGTGCGTCCGTTTGTTTCGGGTGCTGAACTTTTCAAACAAGCGATTAACGGCTTCAATACCGCAGTCAAAGAACGCACTTTCCCGAACGAAACAGAAAGTTTCGGAGGGACCAAATGACCGTCACACATCGTTCGATCGACTCTTGGACTGTCGCACGCGACCTGCTGTTGCTCGACGGTAAAATGATTGGTTTTGTGCCGACGATGGGCGCGCTCCACGAAGGGCATCTTTCGTTGATTCGTCGCGCGCGCGCCGAGAACGACGTCGTCTTGCTCAGCATCTTTGTGAATCCCACGCAGTTTGATAATCCCGAGGATCTGAAAAAATATCCGTCGACGCTTTCGCAAGATATCGAACTCGCGGGTGCCAACGGCTGCGATCATATCATAACTCCGAACAGAGAAGTGATATACCCGGATGGATATCGGTATCGCGTGAGCGAAACCGAGTTTTCGAAAATGCTCTGTGGCGCCCATCGTCCGGGGCACTTCGATGGTGTTCTGACGGTTGTCCTCAAGCTTTTCAACATTGCAAAAGCGACTCGTGCCTATTTTGGCGAAAAAGATTTTCAGCAACTCGAACTGGTTCGCGAAATGACCCGCGCATTATTTCTCGATCTCAAAGTCGTTGGCTGCCCAACGCTGCGTGAGGCTGATGGATTGGCCATGAGTTCTCGGAACGTACGACTTTCTCCAAGCGATCGCGAACGTGCACCGTTGTTCCCTAAGATCTTGCGTGAATCGTTGGCCGATGGCGAATCGCCCGGAGCGGCCCGATTGAAACTCGAGCAATTGGGTTTCCGAGTGGACTATGTCGAAGATCATAATCTCGGAACGGCTCGAGAACGCCGTCGATTCGGAGCAGTCTTTCTTGGGCCCGTCCGATTGATCGATAATGTCACGGCTTCTGACTTAGGAGGTACACGATGAGTGCACGCATTCTCGTTATGATGAGCGGTTCAATTTCGGCCTACAAAGTGTGTCATGTTCTTTCGAGACTGAAACAGGCTGGGCACGAGATTGAAGTCGTCGCAAGTCCTTGGGCCCTCAGATTTGTTGGCGAAGCGACACTCGAGGGACTTACCGGACGGCCTGTACGACAAAGTATGTTTGGCTCTGGTGCGCACATGGCACACATCAATCTTATTCGTTGGGCGGATCTAGCAATCGTCTGTCCTGCGACGGCAAACACGATCAACAAATTGAGCAACGGAATTGGCGACGATCTTATGACGACGCTTTTTCTTGCTCACGACTTCGCGAAGCCATGGTTGATTGCGCCCGCGATGAATTCAAAGATGTACCACCACCCGGTTACTCAGGCCTCAGTCACTAAGCTGCATGCGATGGGCTGCGAGATTCTCGAGACTGCGTCCGGCGTTTTGGCGTGTGGCGAAATCGGAGACGGAAAACTTCTCGACTCAGAACTGCTGCTTGCCGAAATTTTGCGACGACTGCCGGCCAGCGGTTCAGCTCGTGCCTCGGCCGAGACACGAACTACTAATACCGATGCGCCTCAGACGAGAATCGGTGCTGGGCTCCGGATTCTCATCACATCCGGTGGAACGCTCGAGCCGATCGATCCCGTTCGCGCGATAACAAATACTTCGACCGGAAAAACTGGATCGGTCATCGCCGAAGTTCTTTTGGGACTAGGACATAACGTCCACTTTTTGTCGGCGGAAAAGTCATACCAACCTCGAGTCGAAGAACTCGGCGCGTCTGCCAGATACGAAAGTGATCACTTTCAAACATTCAAAGATCTTGCTGCTAAGCTCGAACAACGGCTTCGCACAACTCACTTCGACGCCGTCATTCATGCCGCCGCTGTTTCCGACTATTCACTTGCGAGTGGAGCAGCGTTGACGAAAACAGATTCGACTGCAGACGACATGGTTCTAAGACTGAAGAAGAATCCAAAACTGATCGATAAGCTGCGTGATTGGTCGAAAAATTCCGAGCTTAAGACAGTGGCCTTTAAGCTGACAGCAACAAGCGATCAGAAAGAACGAGAGACCCGACTACAAAATCTCGTGCGGAATTCTAAACCAGATTTTGTTGTTGCGAACGATGTGAGCGAACTACCCGCGTGGCGACTCTTTAAATCTGACGGTGATGTACGCAAACCGATTGCAGAAGGAACCGAACGAGAAGAGCTCGCGTTCGTGCTGGAAGGAGTCCTATGATTCTCTGTCTTGATGTGGGCAACACGACAATTCATGCCGGTGTCTACGAGATGCCGCTTCCCGGCTCGGTCGCACCGAAACTGCTGGCGCAGTTCCGTCGTACGTCTGAATTTCGCGCGTCGAGCGATGAAATTGGACTCTTCTTACTTTCCGCGCTTCGCGAGAATGGCGTGGCGCCAGAGCGAATCACTCGCATCGCGATTTGCTCGGTTGTTCCAGATGCCGTTTATTCTATTCGCGGTGCGTGCCAAAAGTATTTTAAACAGGCGCCGTTCATTCTTCAAGCAGGAGTCAAAACCGGACTGAAGATTCGATACCGCAACCCTCTCGAGGTCGGAGCCGATCGGATTGCGAACTCGATCGCTGCGGTTGAGATGTTTCCAAATCGAGATTTAATTATCGTCGACTTCGGAACCGCAACGACATTCTGTGCGATCGGTCGGGACAAAGACTATCTCGGTGGTGTCATTATCGCCGGGATCAGGATTTCTATGGAAGCGCTGGAAACGAAAACCGCAAAACTGCCATCGGTGGAAATTCTGCCTGTGAAGGCCGCGTTGGGACGTTCAACAGTCGAAAGTATTCAGTCGGGTCTTTATTTTGGTCAGATGGGAACAGTGAAAGAGATCCGAAGCCGAATCACGGCCGAATGTTTTCCTTCCACCGTCCCCAGCGAAAAACCGGTCACAATTGCGACCGGGGGATTTGCTGGACTCTTTGAAGGTGAAGGACTTTTTGATCATGTGATTCCCGATCTCGTTTTACGAGGATTGTACTTGGCCACCGAGATGAACAAAAACGAAACTAACGAAGCGAAAAACTTATGATGCTACAAATGTTGAAAGCTAAAATTCATCGCGCAACCGTTACCGATGCCGATCTCAACTATGAGGGTTCGATTTCGATCTGCCCGCGATTGATCGAGGCGGCAGGCCTTCGACTCTTTGAAACCGTCGACATCTACAACATCAACACCGGCGCTCGGTTTACGACCTATGTGATCAAGGGAGCCGAAGGCGATATTTGTCTTAACGGCGCTGCGGCTCGACTCGTTCATCGAGGCGATCTTGTGATCATTGCCAACTATGCGCACTACACCGAGGAAGAGGCCAAGCGGCATGAACCGAAGGTCGTATTCGTCGATGAAAAGAATCGGGTCAAAGAACTAAAAAATCATGGTTGATCAAATGAAGGCTGAACGCGAATCGCTTCAGCCGATTTAAAGCAGTATTCTTTTTGCAGGTCGCGCGCTTTGCCATGTACGCGACCGATACTATTGATGATCGTCGTTTTTCGCGAGTTCACATCGCCGCGAAACTCGGGACGGACTGAAACCAGGCGAATGGCGAGAAGCTTCAACATACGAGCTTGTTCCGTCGCTCTTGGATTCGCACGATCGAACGTCCTTAGCTGCGCCAGGTGATCCGAATTGAATCCGCCATTTTGGACGACGAAGTCATACATCAGCAACAACGAGCGCAATTCACTAAGATTTAGTGCGACGAAGTAGCCTATCGCGCGTTCAAACATTGCGGTCGCTTCGTTGATTTGAAGACTTCGATACGGAGCCGTCGCCGCGAATGATCGCAACGACTGTTTCCACTCTGGTTTAAACGTGGAACCGTCTCGCTGAAAGAGATTTGCGACAGCCCACGCAACACTCGTGGAATTTCTCGTGGCTAATATTGAAACCGTATTCTCAAAACCCTCGTCGAGCTTCGAGAGCGCGTTTCGCTCGGGAAAAAGTTCCGATGCAGCAGATTGATCTACTGCGGAAAAGCTCTCGATTACCGAGCTCTGCGACCACTTGTTTACCATGGTGGTCATCGACTTTAAATTCGCCGCAGAAAAAAGCATTCTCGCCAGCGGTCCGTTATCTTCGATCATCGTTTTGAGAATCGGCTGAAGTGTTCCCTGGCCGAGATTCTGTTGATTGAGGCCGAGACTGATTCCCTGACCGTCGAAATTGTTGGCGAGATTTTCCCAACCGCCAGCTCCTTCAAAGCTTCCGGTTACGTTTAATGCCAGAGCCATAGCTTTTTTCTCGGCAGATTCGAATTCACCCGGCCAGGCGACTCCCGAAAAATCGAGCTTGCTGCAAATGCCGAGGCCAGTGTCCGGAGTTTCAGGAGGTGTGATGACTGGCGGAGGCGTTGTTCCGCCGGGCCCCTCGCTTGTACCTTCATTGACCACGAGTTTTTGAACTTCGAAACTTTGGCTGCAGGCGGCGCAGCTCATCGATGCAATGATCCCGATCCATAGGATTATTTTCATATAGAGTTGTCGTCATTTGAGACACTTCGCTCAACTGGACTGGACGATCGTTTTATTGAAACGCTCTATATGGATCGAAGTCGCATTAGTTTCAGGACTTCGATCGGCGCTTTCACGCGGAAGGCCTGCGCTTTTGGATTCCACTCTTCGCTTTGCGGGCGAACTTGATAAGCGACGATTCTAGAATTCAAACTCTTAGAACCAACGACGAAGTCTGTAATGTCAGTTTTTGAATCGATCCAACCTTGCGAAAGGGCGTAAGAGATTTCCGGCAATCCAAGTTGCACAAAGGAAATATCAGGGTTTTTTTCGGCGAACTGTTCTGCACTTGGCGCGGGAACCAGACTAACAATCGCGGAAAGATTTTTCGGACAAACTCGTGCCCAAACTATTTCGCGAGCATCGAAACCCTTGAAATCAGCAAGGCGAGGGACTCGGCACGAGGTTACAACGAGAAGGTTCACATGCAGACCATCCGTAGCCGAGGCTACCGACTTACTTTGTGGTTCCAATTTTACTAGAAGCCAAGGCAATGTCGCTCTGAAATCGGTCTTGCTCGCTTGCAGCGGAGCCAATTCAAACATGATGTCATGCAGAAGCGGTCCAAATTTTTTCGCATCGGCTGGCCATCGATTCGCACGCTCGAACTCGAGGAGCTTTGGGTTCGCAGACGCGTGAAGAAGTTTTCGCAAATAGCCGATTCGTCCGGCAGCAGACATCTGCTGACTTTCTGCGATCAATTGGCTCGTCAACCAAGGGGAAAGGCTTAGTGGGCTCGCAGAATCGCCGCCGTAACTTCCGGCGTTGTTGCACAAACTCATCCACGAACTCATATACAAGTTCTGAGCTGTCGACTTTCTAAAGGCGCAAGTCTCGAGCAACGTCCTTATCTGCGCGTACCAAGCGCTATTTTCGAGCGGTAAACGCATGTGGCGTTGATCACTTTGAAAAGTAATCGCGATGATCGCACGTGCGATGGATTCGGATGTCATCTCGTACATTCCGCCGGAATAAAATCCGCGTGCTTCATCAATCCACAAACGAAGAAGATGATATTCAACCGCGAATGGCGTTCGTATCATTTCAACCGTAGGTCGAAGGCTAAGTCGCTGTGGCGATACGCTCAACACGCTCGCCAGCTTTTGCATTCTTACGAGCGAACGATTGAGAAGGTTAACGTCGTGAGCGGTCAATGACTGCAGCGGAGGCGACCTTTGAACTTCGTCGATGTGAACGAATCTGTTGTCGATGAATCGAGGTGGCTCGGCAATTTTGGAAGCGACCGCAGCGTAGGCGATGACCAGAATAACGGTCGCGCAGCATAGGACAAAACGATAGGCATTGTTTTCAAGCGTCGTCTCGAGACGATTCGCTAGTCCACTCCATCGATCCTGCCATGGGCCTTGAAAAGAGCCGTCCAATGCTAATCCTTTCAATCATGTAGATAGCTTCGACATGATCAAGGGGCTCGGGCTCGAAGGTCATCGACGCCACCCCTGCTAGCAATAAGACAATTCCATTTTCGTGCCACGGCCATAGCGAAAATACGCACCGACGTTCGTCGGGGTTAGATGCCGGCGCGGCTCACTTTGGATGGCAATTCGTGATTCATTTTTGGTTCGAGCCAGCGAGCGGTTTCGACCAGAGAAGCAAGATCCAAACCGGTTTTGAATCCCATTCGATGGAGCATGTAGACGACGTCTTCAGTGGCCACATTTCCGGTGGCAGCAGGTGCGTACGGGCAGCCGCCGAGACCGCCAATCGAAGAATCGAAGGAACGAAGACCGATTTGCAAGGACGCTAGAATATTGGCAAGTGCGGTTCCTCTTGTGTCATGGAAATGCATCGCCAGGTATTTTTTCCCGATTTCAGCTTTAAGTGCTTTTCCGATTCGTGTGACCTGCACGGGATCTGCGACACCGATCGTGTCACCAATCGAAATTTCGTCGCACCCAAGTTCGGCAAGTTTCGCGGCGTATTTCACAACCTTTGCTTCGCTGACCTTGCCTTCGAAGGGACAGCCGAAACACATACTCAAATATCCACGCACCGAGAGGCCGTGACGTTTTGCTTCTTCGATGACGGCCTTGTACCGATTGAAACTTTCTTTGATCGAACAATTGATATTTTTCTGAGAAAACGATTCTGAAGCAGAAGCAAAAATCGCAATTCGTTCGACGCCGCTTGCGATGGCTCCTTCGAGCCCTCGAGAATTCGGAACGAGCGCCGAGAGGCGCGCCTTTTTAAAAACTGATTTAGCTTCTTTACGTTCTTTGACGATGCCTGAAATCAGCTCGCCAGAACCGGCCATCTGCGGAACCCATTGATGTGAAACGAAAGCTCCAAGTTCGATCTCTCGACTTCCCGCCTGCGCCAAACGACGCGCGAGTTCGTGTCGATCTGCAATCGACAACGTCGTCTTTTCGTTTTGCAAACCGTCACGAAGTCCAACTTCAATGATTCGAACATTTGAATCGCTCATTCAGTTCTCCTCGATCTAGGTCGTTTTCAGATGCACGAGAGTCGCGCCGAGTGTGACCTGCTGTCCGACGACGCATGAGATATTTTCAACGACTCCAGCTGCGGCAGCCTTCAACGTGTACTCCATCTTCATGGCTTCCATCACAATCAATGTTTCGCCTTCAGCTACGTTTGATTTTTCGCAAACTAAAACCTTGATAATCTTTCCTGGCATTGGAGCAAGCACGATATTCGGGTCGATCGCGGCTCGTGCGCCGGAACGTCCCGCACGTGTCGCCGCCTCGACAGTCCATACTTCACCATTCAAGGTAAACCACGTCGTCGTTCCACTCTTGGCAACAGCGCCTTGAAAACGCTGCCCCTTAATTTCAACGTCGAATTTCTTCATACGTTGCTCCACTTTCCATCCTGTAGCCAAAGTTCAGCGGCAGACGCTGAGCTTCGGCTCGAAGCCGTATCTCCGGCAGCCTCTGCAACCTGTGCTGCAAGTTTTTCGAACTCGAGTTCGGTGGCTGAACGCTCGCGCGGCTTTAAGCCATCAGGAAAATGGTTGTTCACAAATTGCGTCGTCATCGATCCATTCAAAAATTCCGGATGAGAAATCATCTCTTTCACAAATGGGATATTCGTGTAGACGCCCAGAACGATCGACTCGGACAAAGTTTGCTTTAATTTCTTAATCGCACGCAGTCGCGTTTCATCCCACACAATAACTTTCGCAATCATCGAATCGTAGAATGACGTGACCTCGTCGCCCGCTTCAAAGCCTGTTTCGAATCTTCGTCCTGGCCCGTCTGGCCATTCGACAGCGAGAAGTTTTCCGGTCGATGGAATTCCTCCCGCGTAAGGGTTCTCGGCATAAATTCGCGCTTCGATGGCGTGTCCACGCGGAATCAAGGTTTCTTGCGGCCAGACCGAGAACTCACGAGCGGCATTTAAGATCTGCGCTTTCACAAGATCGACACCTAAAACCATTTCGGTAACGGTGTGCTCGACCTGCAGTCGGGTGTTCATTTCGAGGAAATAAAAATTTCCATCTTGAAGCAGGAACTCGACAGTTCCAGCGCCGTTGTATTCGGCGCTCTGTGCGAGGCGCACAGCAGTTTCTCCCATCGCTTTCCGCAAATCGGGCGTGAGCGAAGGTGACAGCGCTTCTTCAATAATTTTTTGATGACGTCGCTGTACCGAACATTCGCGCTCGAGCAGGTAGGAAACTTCTCCGGTGCAATCGCCAAATATTTGAAACTCGATGTGTTTGGCGTGATCCAGATATTTTTCCAAGAACACGACCGATGATCCGAACGCAGCCTGACCTTCTCGTTGTGCAGAAGCAATTTGTTCCGCAGCCTCTGCACGCGAGCGAATGACTTTCATCCCGCGACCACCGCCACCCGCCGCCGCTTTAGCGATGACAGGGAACCCGATTTTTGCAGCCTCTTCAACCAAGGTTTCAATTCGCTGATCCGCGCCCATATACCCAGGCACCGAAGGTGCGTTCGCCGATGCGATTGTTTTCTTCGCCGCGATTTTATCGCCGACGGCTCGAATCGATTTCGGACTCGGCCCAATGAAAACGAGACCGGCATCGGCGACAGCCTGAGCAAAGTCGGCATTTTCAGATAGAAACCCGAAGCCCGGGTGAACGGCATCCGCTTTTCCGGCCAAGGCTCCGGTTACACAGCGCTGAATGTTGAGATAACTTTCTGCCGTGGCGGCCGGCCCAATACATACGCGCGCATCGGCCATTCGATAGGCACGAGTCGCGACGTCAGCCTCTGAGTGCAAAAGTACCGTGTGAATTCCAAGTTCACGGCAGGCATGAATGATTCGAACCGCAACTTCGCCGCGATTTGCAATTGCAACAGTCCGGATTCGTTTCACGGCGAAACCTTCGAAGCACGCCAATGCGGATTACGTTTCGTAAGGAACGCGTCGAATCCTTCGCGGCCCTCGGGACTTGTTCGCCGCTCGGCAATCGCTTCAGCGACTTTGCCGCGAACATCGCTCGGATTTTTTAAAGCGATATCGTTCAATAACGCTTTCGTTTTTCGAACCGCGACAGGCCCGGCTTCTAAAATGGCGGCGATCACTTTTGCTTTTTCGTTTGAGATCTCAACTTTGCTGCCGACAAATTGGAACAACCCAGCTGCCTGAGCCTCTTCAGCGTCGAACGCCTCGCCAGTCATCATCCAGCGACGAGCCCAAGACGGATCCATCTTTCGCAAAACGAATGGAGAAATAACCGCCGGAATAATTCCGAGACGCACTTCCGAAAATCGCATCTGTGTGCCGGTTTCCGCGAAAGCAATGTCGGCGCAAGCCGTAATGCCTAAGGCGCCGCCCATCGCGTGTCCGTGAGCAACGACAATGACTGGTATCGCACATTTCGAGACTGCATCGAACATTCCGAAAAGACGATCGGCGTCGGTTTTATTTTCTTCATCGGAAAACTTCGACATGGATTCCATATACGCGAGGTCCGCACCTGAACAAAACGAAGGACCCTCACCGGTCAGCACGAGCACCCGAGCTTTCGAATATGGCTCGTCGTTGCCTGCGGCATTAAAGACCTGCGTGAGCTCGCTGACCGTCGCTGCATCGAACGCGTTTCGCACGGCGGGCCGCGAGAGCACCACTTCCAAAACCTGGCCATTCAGATTTATTTTTAAACGGTCAGACATCGTTACATCCTGAACACGCCCTTACGGCGTGCTTCCTTCGGGGCGTTACAAGTCGTTGAGAGTGCGAGTGAAAGAACGCGACGAGTATCTTTCGGATCGATGACACCATCGTCCCAGAGGCGCGCCGAAGAATAATAACAAGAACTCTCTTCTTCGTATTTTTTCAGCGTAGGAGCTTTGAACGCGACTTGTTCGGCTTCGCTCATCGTGCCTTTGCCCTTCGTCTGCTCGAGCTTCACCGTCAGCAGCACGTTCGCTGCTTGCTCGCCGCCCATAACCGAAATTCGCGCGTTCGGCCACATCCACAAGAATCGTGGTTGAAACGCGCGACCGCACATTCCGTAATTTCCGGCGCCGTACGAACCGCCGATGATCACGGTGAATTTTGGAACCGAGGCATTCGAAACAGCCATGACCATTTTCGCGCCATGTTTTGCGATGCCTTCGTTTTCATATTTCCGACCGACCATAAACCCGGTGATGTTTTGTAAAAACACGAGCGGCGTTCCGCGTTGATCGCAGAGTTCGACAAAGTGAGCCGTCTTCAAAGCGCTCTCGCTGAACAAAACGCCGTTGTTCGCCACGATGCCGACAGGCATTCCGCCAATTCGTGCGAAGCCGCAGACAATCGTGTCTCCGTAGAGAGGTTTAAATTCATGCATTCGGCTGCCATCAACAATGCGAGCGATAATCTCACGGACATCGAAAGGTTTGCGAGTGTCTGCGGGAATGATCCCGTAGATATCTTCGGCTGGGTAAAGTGGTTCTTCACTTGCTGCGATTTCGAAGGGAATTTGTTTTACGCGATTGAGATTCGCGACGATGTCGCGCGTAAGTTCAAGCGCGTGAGCATCGTCCTCCGCGAGATGATCAGTTACACCGCTCACTCGGCTGTGCACGCTCGCACCGCCAAGATCTTGCGCGGTGACCTCTTCTCCGGTCGCGGCTTTTACAAGCGGCGGTCCGCCGAGGAAAATCGTGCCGGTCTCTTGAACGATAACATTTTCGTCACTCATCGCCGGCACGTAGGCGCCGCCGGCCGTGCACGAGCCCATCACAACCGCGATTTGTGGAATCGACGCCGCTGACATTCGCGCTTGGTTAAAAAAGATTCGGCCGAAATGATCGCGGTCTGGAAACACTTCTGCCTGCAAGGGCAAAAACGCTCCGCCCGAATCGACGAGATAAATACACGGCAGGTGATTTTCCATCGCGATCTCTTGCGCTCGCAGATGTTTTTTCACCGTCATCGGAAAATAAGTGCCGCCCTTTACCGTAGCGTCGTTCGCGACGATCATGCACTCTTGCCCACTCACCAGACCAATCCCCGTGACGACACCTGCACTCGGCGCCGACCCTTCGTACATTCCCCACGCAGCAAAGGTCGAAAGTTCAAGAAACGAAGAACCCTTGTCGAGCAACGCTTGAATACGTTCACGCGCCGTCATTTTACCGCGCGACTTATGACGATCGATCGACTCTTGGCCACCGCCAAGTTTCGTCTGCTCCAATCGCGCACGCATTTCTTCGACTTGCTTTCGCATGGCTTCCGCATTCAAGCGAAAATCGGCTGCGGTCGAAGTTGAACGATCGGCAAACTTCGACTCGAGAGCGGGACCACTTGAACCAATCATGCTTTAGCTCCAGAAATCTGTATTCTCGCGGACGCACGAATTTCAAGTTCGACGTGAACGACACCGAGTCCATTTTGATCGCAACCGATCGCCATAAGATGAGTCACCGCGCCGTCCGTGAGATTCGACAAAACATCTCTTCGAAACTGTTCTCGTTCGGACAGCTTCCACTCTAAAATTATTTTTCCGCTCGCAGCTGCAGCAGAAGACATGCCTGCTGAGGTGCGCATTCCCGTTGGCAACCAACGAATCGCAAGGCTTTCAAGCAAAACGGACTCGCCTCCGCCAAGATCGAAGACGCCGCTGAGCGCGCGATGAGTAATGAGCTCGGCCGCCTCAGCGACAACCGAAGCTTTCCATCCTTGAACTTCTGCTTCCCAACGATCTGCGTTTTGTGCGAGCGAGGCACCCGTCAAACGAACACCCTGACGGCCGAGGCCAAGATGCCATACGGCACGGTCTACAGCCTGCGCGCCTACGCGCTGAAGGGCGGATCGAACTGAATCTGCAACGGCCGGAGAAATAAAAGAACGCACTGCGATTTAACCTCTCGAAACTCACGGTCTCTGAATTGACGACCATGTAGGTAGAGTCTACTGTCTACAAGACGAGATTCTCTATTAAAAGATTTTTTTCCGGAGGCGTTTTTAGATGGGTGTGAGTAAGTACATTGCGACGGCCATCGGTTTAATTTTGATGGTGTGGACATGGGATCTCGCCCACAGTGAACGCGATGTCGCCCCCGAGCAGCGCCGCGATATCGAAATGAATCTCGAAGACATGATTACTCAGTACATCAAAGCTCGTCGGCCAGGAGTCACTGGCGTCGTGTTTCAACAGCTCTTCAGCGAAGACCTGCCAACTTCCGGTGCCCAACCGGCAGGAACAAAACAAATGCTGGTTCGATTCCGCTATTTGACGAACGAACCAGCACCCGGTGGCGAAATGACCGAACAGGTTTTTGAAGGTTCCGTTCGACTCAAATCTGCTGACGGTCTGTCATGGCAGTGGGTCGACGAAAAGGTTACGTCTCCCTTGCTTCGTTTTCAAAACGGCACCGAGATTCGAGCGAGCGGTGGCGATCCTGCACAGTAAGGAACTCGCGCCGTCGCAGACTCCGCCTGCGGGGCCTCCACGATTTATCGCGATGGATGAAGAGGGATATTTTCTTCTTGAAAACCTGCGAGTGTCAGATATAGCGACTGGCCACTCCTGGATGGCGCGCATTCGAATGGATGAGCGCGGGCGTCCGTATCTCGCTGACGATCTACAGGAATACCCACTTTTGCCAGGCGAAACACCGGGACGGATATTAATCGAAGCGTTCGATCAACCGCTTGTCGCGCTTGATATCACAGTAAGTGCCAAAGAAATCCGCGCGCGTTTTCCCTATGGCTTTGAAGCGAAAGTGAAGCCAGACAGCTTGCGCGCCGACGAGTGGGATCGCTTCTATGCTCGCACCGAAGCGGGCGTTCCACTTGTGCTTAGTCGAGCAGCACAAAGTCGTATCTTTCAAACGGCTTCAGAATATGACGACGAATCCATCACGTTCGGCGAAGGCGATGACGCCGTAACCTTGGCCGTGCAACCGTTCTTCCAAGAACTCGACACGGCATCGAATCCGGATTGGTGGGACGAAATTTATCAAAAGGGCGAAGAACGTTGGGACAACGGCGGCGCTCATCACCTCTTGGATTTTTTGATTCCTGCTCAGAAGCTCACTCGGTGTCGAGTGCTCGTGCTTGGCTGTGGTGCTGGCCATGATGCCGCATGGTGGGAGAAACGTGGGCACATTGTCACAGGCGTCGACTTTTCGGCTGAAGCTATTGATCGAGCGAGAAAGACGTACGGAGAAAGTGAATCGCTGCGCTGGATTCAAGCGGATGTATTGAATCTTCCGAACGGAGATTTGCGATTTGCACCGGGAAACTTCGACGTGATTTTCGAAAATACGTTGTTCTGTGCGATCCCGCCGTCACAGCGCGAAACGCTTGTAAAAACCTGGTACCGTCTGCTTTCGCGTCGCGGCCGTCTGATCGGACTCGTTCCCGTGATGGATAAACTGACCGGACCGCCTTATGGAACTAGCGAGTGGGAAATTCGAAAACGCCTGCTAGACCCGGCGATCGCAGTGAAAGCTTCGGCGCGGCGCGCACGATTCGTTCCCCTTCTTTGGAACCGAGAAAAAAACTCTTCGGAAAAGTGGCTCGGTAAGGAGCTTTATTTCACCGTTGAAAAAGCGGATTTCTTGACGGAATGAGTCGGTATTCGCTTTTTCCGCCGCTCTGCACATACCAAACATTTGCTAAGAACTAATTTGGAACCAGCAGTCCTAAGTTACTGAATTCACAGAGTTGCTTCGGTTCCATTTAGAAATGGTTTCACGCTTGAGACGCGCCGCTGCATAAGCACGTCTTATAGATCAATTAACAAAAAACAAATTGTTTCACGCTGCGCAAAAGTCCAAAACATTTCCTGAGCAGACGATCCAAGGATTCGGATCTCTCGATTAACCGAAGCGCAGGTCATGGGGGTCATTACCGGCGCTTCTCCCGCGACGAAAGTCTGGAAAGATTTTTCGCCGGGAGGTTTTGGGGGGTTTTATGGATTTGTTGAATCGCACGGTTGCGAACTCGGGGACTAAACTTTCATTCGCTTTGTCGTTGGTGGTGGTTCTCGCTGCCTGCGGACAAGCGCCACAGACAAATGTTGTCGGTGTCGACACCGGTATTATCGGCGGGACCGATGCTACGGGCACCGAAGATTACGCGAAGCACACAGTCATTCTATATGACACAAAACTTCAGGCACTTTGCACGGCTTCACTTCTTTCAGATTCAATCGCTGTCACGGCTGCTCATTGCGTAGATTCTGATGCGAGCGCATTGCGCATTGGCTTCGGCACAGACATGCAGGCGAAAGACATCATTGTTCAACCTGTCGATGCTTACCAAGTTTCTCCAATCTGGAAATTTCGCCAGAATATGGAGTTCAACTCTGGCGATATCGCACTTGTGCGTTTCTCTGGTGGATTGCCAAAAGGTAAAGGCTTCTCGCCAGTCAACTTTCTCTCGGACGTAACAAAACTGACAAACAATATGGATGTCATGGTTGCTGGTTACGGCGCTTCGAAAGCTGCTCGCGTACGCGATACAAAAACTGGCGCTCTCGTTTCTGATCACACCGGATCCGGAAAACTTCGTGGTGTTACAACAACGATGAAAAAAGTGAACTATTCGAAGAGCGAATTTCTTCTCGAAGCGGCAAAAGGTAAATCGGCATGCCACGGCGATTCGGGCGGACCAGCTTACGTAAAAGTAGAAGTTGAGCGCGCCGGCAAGATGGTACTCGAAGACGTTCTGACTGGTGTTACAAGCCGCGGAGTCGGCGACGAGTTAGACCTTTGCAACGTGTCGGCTGCTTACACAAGCATCCCATTTTACTCTTCATGGATCGTAACAACGGCAAAAGCACTTGATGCGGCCGTCCTAGCGGAGCGCGCGAAAGTAATCGCAGCCCAATAGGAATTTAAATTCAAATCTTCGGTGCGGAGGCTTCGGCCTTCGTTGGAGGGCGGGCTCGAGGGGGGCATCCGCCCTTCACTTTTTTTCGCGTAGCAAAAAAAGTGATTCGGATATCCGATATCCGATATCCGATATCTGAATCTTCAGAATACAGGCTTCGGATTGAAGCCTTTTTCTTTGCGCCACTCCGCCGACAAAAGTTTCGACTGATATCGGCTGCCGTGATCACACAAAATCGTCGCGAAGGTTTTGCCTGAACCCTTTTCGGCCATCGCAAGACGGTATGCTGCCATGACGTTCAGCCCTGCCGAGGTTCCAACAAACATTCCCTCGTATTTCGCGAGATGAAAAATCATGTCCATCATCTCTTCGTCTGAGACTCGGATCGCATCATCGACGATGGCCGCTTTGAAATTTGAGGTGAGGCGCATGATGCCGATGCCTTCAGTGACTGACGATCCGGAAGACTCTATCTTTCCTTCGCGCTGATAGCAGTAGAGACCCGAGCCTGCGGGATCAACCAAAACAGTTCGCACATCGCGACCAGCCTTTTTCGAAAGCGCCTTAAGCGATCGACTGACTCCACCCATCGTGCCGCCGGTACCGACAGCGCAAACGAAGACATCGACTTTTCCACTGGTTTGCGCCCAGATTTCCGGGCCGGTACCTTCTTCGTGCGCGAGCATATTCGCGGTGTTCTCGAATTGATCGGCCCAAAAAGCGCCAGGGGTTTCAGCGGCGATGCGTTTTGCTTGATGATAAAAGTGATCTTGGTTTGCGAATGGAACTGGTTTTACTTTTCGAACTTCTGCTCCCAACACTTCAAGCAGCGCATATTTTTCTGACGCTTGATTGTCGGGAATCGTGATGATGCAGCGGTAACCGCGCGAGGCCGCAAGAGTTGCGAGACCAATGCCGGTGTTTCCGGCCGTGCCTTCGACAATCACCCCGCCAGGTTTTAACAGTCCGTCGCGCTCGGCTCGCGAGATCATAAATTTCGCCGCGCGATCTTTGACGCTGCCGCCGGGATTCGCAAACTCACACTTTGCAACAATCCGGCATCCCGTTTTCTCTGAGAGCGATTTAAATTCAACGAGCGGTGTATTACCGACCAGCTCCCATGTGCTTAGAGCCAAATTAGATGTGCTCGAATTTCTCATCCGTAAATTATCGACCCCGGCGCGAGGGTTATCAAGAAATCGTCACGGATTTGGAACGATCTCGACGACCAGATTTTTACAATTAGCGCCGTAAAAGTCCGGAATTAAGCGACGTCGCGTTTTACCGGAAGCCAGCGCTCTATGACCGCAAGCAAGGCCGCACGTTTTAAAGGTTTCGCGATGTAGTCGTCCATCCCGGCCGCAAGACAAACATCTCGATCTTCTTTCATCGCATTCGCGGTCAGCGCAATGATGGGAATTCTTCCACCCTTGGACTTTTCGGCTTTACGGATTTCAGCCGTGGCGGTGAAACCGTCCATCTCTGGCATTTGACAGTCCATCAAAATCAAATCAAACGAACCTTCAGCATAGGCCGCCAAAACTTCTAAACCATTGTTCACCAACGTCATCTCGAGTCCGAGCGCTTTTAGATGAGCCGAAACGACGAGCTGATTTGTCGAATTGTCCTCGGCGACGAGTATTCGAAGATAAGAACGCGAATGGCCCGAACTCATTTGCGATGCAGTGAAAGTGTTCTCGAGATTGACCGGAGCGCTCAGCGCTGTTTGTAAACCTATGGTAAACCAGAAGCTCGAACCGCCCTCGGATCCATTTTCGATACCAATTTCGCCGCCCATGAGCGTGATTAACTGCCGACTGATCGACAGGCCTAACCCGGTTCCGCCGAACTTACGTGAAGTTGAACCGTCGGCCTGCACGAAAGGTTGAAATAGTTTTGCCATAGCCTCTGGTGACAAACCGATACCTGTATCCGTCACCGAGATTTTCAAGTGGACCGAACTAGAAGTTTTGTTCAGCACGGCGGCTCGAACGGTAACCCCGCCCGTCGAAGTAAATTTTATGGCGTTGCTAATCAGATTGAGCAAAACCTGACCTATACGGCCCGGATCGCCGAGCATCCGAACTGGGATCTCAGGATCTACATCGAGCGTAAGGACGAGCCCTTTCGCTTTTGCCTGCGAATGAAAAATCTCGAGTTTGCGTTCGATCGCAGTTTTTAAGTCGAATTCAACTGATTCAAGTTCAACCTTGCCTGCTTCAATTTTAGAAAAATCCAAAATGTCGGTAATAATTGTAAGCAAACTTTCGCCCGACAACTGAAGCGTCTGGACAAGCTTTTTCTGACCGCCATCAAGCTGGGTTTCTGAAAGTAAGTCTGCAATTCCGATAATTCCATTGAGTGGAGTTCGGATCTCGTGACTCATATTTGCGAGAAACTCCGCTTTTGCGCCGGTGGCCTTCTCTGCTTTCTGTTTTGCATCGATCAACTCGTACCTCAGAATCGCATCGCTCTCTTCGCGACGTGACGCCGCCTCTCGATCTGCCAAAAGACGTGCGCCGACGACTTCCTTCAAAAGGACCGACGCGACTGCACGCTTTCTCTCACCCTCAGATTTGTGAAGCAGTTCCGAGTTGTAAAGTACGAGGAGTACGAAAAATCCGACGCTTCCGATAATTCGAAACAAAACGCCGGAGTCCGAATCGAAAACGCCGGTCTGCAAACCTAGCGTCTCAAGAAGGTTCACCATCGGTGGTACGAGCAGTCCTGCTACCAAGAGTCGTCGAGACATCAACCCAGCTTGATCCTTCTCGAAGATAATACGAATGAATCCATTCTCAAAATCAAGCGCGAGGAATCCAGCACACAGTGAAATGACCGCAACAGCAGTATGGAGCCCTATTCGAGTGTGTAGCGCCATGCCGAAGGTCGATTGAATCCCAAGGGCATATGCGATGATCGCTTGAAATGAAATCAAACCGACGACGAAACAAATTCCCTGAGCAAGTCGTGGTCGGCGAAAAACAACTCGTCGATTCCAAAATTTAACTCAGAAATATATTGAAGCAGCGTCGCCATCATGAGCGTGGCGGCAAGTACGATAGGAACGGCCGCCGCGATCTGAACTTTCAAGGTCCGCTCGGGTTTGAACGCCAACAACGCAACGGATGTTCCAAAAAGGAAAAGTCCGATCGCGGTGTTGATTTTCATGGAAATAAAACCAGGAAGAATCGACTTGAAAGAAGCGACGTCGAACTGCCAGCCGATGAAAACAACGACCGCAATCAGTAGAACAAAACAACCGTTCGCCAGTGCTACTGACTTCGGTGAAAGACCTGCCTTAAATGCGTTGGTTAAGAACGACTTCATCAGTACTGCCTATCGGCAAAATGAATTCGCCCCGTTATGTAAACGGGGCGACGCAGTACTTAGGTCGAGGCTCAGTTAGTGAGCTACGGGCGCATCGCTAGTGGGTGTCGAATAGGTCGGACCAGAAGCAGCAACAACGTCGTTGTGTGGTTCTTTCGAAAGCTCGTGCGGTTGAACCTCAGTGAGAACGCCGCCGTTAACTTGCGAAAGAGTGCGGTTGACCATTGATGCAGTCAGCGTGATTTCGGTTCTGACTCCGCCAGTACGTTCGAACGATTCGCAAGTCATAGAAACTCGTTCCGAGCTATGTCGACCAAGCGACCATGTTTCTTTCGAATTACTCAGCTTGGTAACGCTCATCACTCCCCATGGACCTTCTTTGCCCAAAGTGTTTGGGAGTGCGATTTTGCGTTGTTTCGTGTGCATCGAGAGTTCGCAACTAGTGACAAGTTCTTTTTCAACTTGGCCGTTGTCTCCGCGAATCGCCATCACTTTTTGAATTGTGCGTTTCGCTTCAGCCGCGCCCTTCTTACGATATAGCGTCAGATTCTGTGGAAGCGAAACGATGACCGTGTCTGCTTCGATGGCGCGATCGAACTGCTCGGAAGTTTGGAGCATTCGTATGCTCTGATAATCCGCAGCGCTCGCAAATGAAGTGAATGAAGCTGTTGCTGCGAATACTAATGAATACAGCAGTGCTGATTTTTTCATAAGATCTCCAATAAAGGTTTAGCCCGCTGGCCTCACCCTCTATTGATTGCAACCTATGCCAAGTGGCCCAATTGCTACGAAATCGTCTCAATTCAAATACACGGCCAGGCGGGCTGGCTAAAAATTTGACAGGTGTTAGCGCTTAACATCGCTATTAGCGCGGCTTCTGACGACCCAGATCAAGCCGAATGCAAGTGGCAGCAACACCGCTGCGATCAACGTAACCATCACAAGAGTATAGAAGAAGAAGTCATCCGAGGCTTGGCAGATCTCTGGGCACGCGGCCGGTCCCGGACCGGGCAAACACGTCATCTGAGTTACGAGTGCGCGAGGCAAGCAGTTCAGAGCGAATCGAAACGTCAGCACCGTTACGAGGGCAAAGTGAACGAACGCAACAAAACCCCAGAACGCACCCTTGATAAACTGATTCAGAATTCGCGACACTCGATGCTCCGTTTACGCTCTTTGAAACAGTTCAATCACATTTCCGGAAGGGTCACTGCATAGAATCTGCGAACCGCCTGGTCCCTGAAGAATTTCATTTCGAAATTCGACGCCGGCTGTTTTAAGTCGGCCAACAAGTTCACTCAGCCCTTCGACTTCAATCACAATTCGATTCCATCCGCCTGGAACTGGCTTAGTTCCATCGGGCATCGCCTTCGCGGCCGATGACATAGGACCCGCAAGCCAAAGAGTAAGATCGTTTTTTTGAACGATCGCCATAGCGGGACCGAACTGTTGTTCGAGCGTAAAGCCAAGTGATTCGACGTAAAATTTAATCGCGGTATCGACGTCTTGGACTAAGTAGCGAACTGAAGCCATGCGTTCCTCCTAAAAGATGGGGGGACCACTTCTTTCGAAATGGTCCCCCACAAAGTGCCGACAAGGGTCTTGCGATAAGCCGGATTCTGTCTTCACCACTCGATCGACATCTCGTGATGGAGGCGGTCATTCCTCTGGGACTCACATTGCTGTGAGCCTCAAGCGAACTTACCCGGAAGCTTCGTGCGGGCCGCACTCAAACGCTTCCCTATTTGTTCTTGCTCCGCACAGAGTTTGGCTGTTTTCACTCCGCGAGTCGCCGCCAGACAACCATTGCTGATCCTCTAACGACTCTTCGATGATCTCCCGTTCCCGATCAAAGAAGCCCCGGACATTCTCTCTGTTCCACTGTTCCTCACCTTGCGGTGGGGGGTCATTAACCCCTGTGCTGCCCTATGGAGTCCGGACTTTCCTCACCGTTCAACTGCGACTTTCGCTAGGAGCAAACAGCTTTCGCCATAGTGCTTTTCACAAATGTCTCAGTTTAGAGCGATGCGATCGCCTACAAGACCGCCGGCAGTGTACCACAGTCTCAGATTGACGCAATGTGTATGATTCGCTCTCATCCGCGTCTGTAGTGGCCGATAAGAATATATCAGGTTCCAAGGGGGCACTCATGAATTCCAAGTCGCTGCAAGTTCAAGCCATTCCCATCCGTGAATACATGGCTCGAAAATTCCTTCTCGCGACGGCGCTCCTGCTTGGAATGTATCTGGCGCTCGTGCCTATCTTCCATCGCCTGGCTGAGTAATCACCGGATTGCTTTTAATCCTCAGGACGCCCGCCCACATGCCACTCGCATACGCCACATGCGTAACAAACGAAATCCAGCACGCGTGAAATGCGACGTCCATTTTACCTTCGCTGATCCCCCGTAAAATTATCGGAGCCGCGATAAAGCCAAGGTAACCAACGATCAATAGCTTGATCGGTGCTTCAAAACCCAGTGCCAGTAGCATGATCGAAAGCAACGATACGAGTGCTGCGAGAAGCGGAATCGCTTTCTTGGTTTGCAGATGCTCGGGATGATTACGAGCGACATCGATCTGCCCCCAGCCGTAACGAAACATTCGTTTCGACCACATCTCGAGGTTTCGATCTTGGCGATGAATTGCGATAGGTGCCGAGAGAAGCCAGAGGCTTCCATTTTTCTTCAGACGGTAACACATTTCCAGATCTTCACCCACGCGGCTGAAATCGGCGCTGAACCCTCCGGCATGAGCAAGCGCCTTTGTGTGCAATAGAACTGCGCATGTGGCGACGTGCGAAACTTTGATTTTTGTAATTCCAGAGAAAGCCGAGGCCGGCATCTGCATCGCTTGGCTTGAACCGAGGTGCACGAGATTGAATCCGAGCAGGAAATCGAGTGCGCGTGCAAAGCTTACTTCGTGCGCGGGCCGATTCACCGTTGCGATTGCCACGGCATCTTTCATCGGACTTGTTTGCGATTCGCGAATTAAAATCATTAGCCACTCGGGCGGCACCTCGACATCGCTGTCGATAAACGCGAGCCACTCGTGCCCGCCTTCGAGCGCCGCTGCTGTCGCCTGGCTGCGCGCTGCGCCAATATTGTTCGAAGTACGACGCACAGTTTGAATCAGGCGCGAAGCTCCCCGCCTCGCCATGATGTTCTGAACCGGCAGTGGTGAAGCATTGTCGAGAATTAAAACACTCGCCTGCACGTCGTCTGTCGTGTCGAGCGCAAGCACCGAGTCGACGGCACGTTCAAACAGCGCCGTTTGTCGCTGATCCGCGATATAAGCGACGATGCAAATTAAAACTGAGAGTGGTTTTTTTCCAGGAGAAGTCACGCCTACGTTCGACATACGCTGGGTAATCTACGACGAGACGAAGCTGGTTGCCAGAGTAAAACGGTTACGAATAAAGTCGCGAGATGCCTGAATGGATGCTGTGGGGCCGCTATGGCGGCTCGGTACAACTCGGGTCGGCGCCACCACCGCGACTCTATTTTATTCCGTTGACCACTTCGATTGAAAACGAAGGCTCGCTTGCGCTTCAACTCGGACATAAGAATATTGACGAGCGAAACCTCGAAGGTTGCACTCGTGCGCTTGATCGCGCCGTTTCTGCTGAATCTGACGGCGTCATTTTTCCGAGTTCTTTTTTAAACCTGTCTTTCCGCGAAGATGTCATTTCGCGATGCCAGCACAGAAAATTAAGAATCGTTCATCAGATCACCACCGATACGCTCGCGTTTGAACAATCCGGGTTCATGGAATCAGAATTAATCAAACGTCTCGAAGCGGGCGACGCTGCTAATTTCGTATTCGGCGCGGACTCGCTTCCGTCTCATGCCCTCTTGAAACAATTCGAGCGTTGGCCGCAGCAAATTTATTTCACGTACTCGGCTCGTTCAAAAGACGACGTGACCGGGTTGTTGGAATCGCTTTCGCCGTTCGTTTGCGAGCGACTGTTTTTTCACTTCCCTTTTCATATCGCTTACGGAGACGGGCACCTCAGTTGCTTAAAGATCAACAAGCTCGTCATCGAATTGAAAAAGCGACTTCCGCATATCCGAGTTCGTCCTCCACTCGGTGTCGAGATGTTCGATCCCCGTGTGGACCCCACTCTCGATCTCGAGCCCCTGTTAACGCCGGTGCTCGAGCTTCGTTCCGGTGACGGAGCCGATCACAAAAATCGTCTTGCGATCGAAGTTTCGGTGATTATTCCTAGCTACAACAATCGCGACTATCTCGTGAACACGGTCAAGCATCTTTCGCGCCAAGATTTTCCGCGAAGCGCTTTCGAGATTGTCGTTGTTGACGATGGATCGACAGATCAGACCGAAGCTGCCGTTCGCGAACTTGCTGTTTCGCTAGATGGAAAAATAAATCTGAAATACATCTACTCACCTCGACCGACAGCGCGAAAAATGGGTGACGCAAACTATCGCGCAGGAATTTCACGCAACCTCGGCGTTAAAAATTCTCGCGGGAAAATTCTCTGCTTCCTCGATTCCGATATCCTGACCCCTCCGGATTTTATTTCCGACCTCGTCGAGAAACATCGCTCGTACGATGTTGTACAGTGCAAACGCTTAAATTTAGTCAACGCCAAGAGCGACCATTCAATTCGGTACGAAAACATCGATTCGGCCAAAGACACTTTCATGACCGAGGACGGCTACTGGGAAAAGTTCTATTCGCTCGAGGACTGGGGCAAGGCGCCGTTCTTCTGGAAATACACGTGCACCTATGGTCTCTCGATTTCTGCGCGTCTCTTCAAACGGGTAGGATGGATTCGCCGTGGTTTCGTTTTTTACGGATTCGAGGATGTCGAACTCGGTTACCGTCTCGCTCGTGTCGGTGCCCGTTTTCATCTCAACGAGATGGTGACGTACCATCTCTTTCACAAGAACGAGCGTTCCGAGTTTCGCAATTCCGATTATCTTCGCCAAAGTCTTCTCGCGAAAACAGCGCAGATCTTTTATCTCGGATTGCTGGATCCCGAAATATTTTTCCATTTTCGTGGTCTCATGAAAGAACAGCTGCCGATTGGTGGTTTGGTCGTTCGTTTGCTGAAGGCATTGGGCATCGATAAAGTTCCGTCGCAGCTCTTAGCGCTTCAAGATAAGCTGGGTCCGCGATTACAAATTCCA
>JAYSYF010000224.1:0-4117 GCA_043716655.1 Bdellovibrionales bacterium
TGTCGCCGCCGAAATTGAATCGCGACACATAGGCACGCGATGGCATTTCACGAGTTCCAACCATCATCAAATCGTTGCCACCCGTGATCTCTTCAAAGACCGTCTTGCCTGGATTCAAATTATCGCGCGACTGATCGACGTACGCGAGCTTAACTGTCGAACCGACTTTAAATTCACCGGAATCAGGTTTTTCTTGCCCCGTGATCATGCGGAACAAAGTTGTTTTACCCGCACCGTTTGGACCGATGATTCCGACGATGCCACCTTTTGGTAGCGAGAATGACATGTTGTCGATCAGAACCTTGTCTCCGTACGCTTTCGAAACATTAGTCGCTTCGACGACGACATCACCAAGACGCGGGCCTGGCGGAATGTAAATCTGAAGATCCGCCAATTTTTCTGGAGTCGGCTCTTTCAGCAACATTTCGTAGTTCGTCAATCGTGCTTTGGATTTCGCCTGACGTGCGCGCGGGCTCATGCGAACCCACTCAAGTTCCTTCTCGAGATTCTTTGCGCGTTTCTCTTGCTGCTTTTCTTCGCCAGCCTGCCGCGCCTCTTTCTGCTCGAGCCACGTCGTGTAGTTCCCCTTCCAAGGAATTCCTTCACCGCGATCGAGTTCGAGAATCCAACCCGCGACGTTATCTAGGAAGTAACGATCGTGCGTCACCGCGATGACCGTACCTGGGAATTCAGCTAAGAATCGTTCGAGCCACGCAACAGATTCAGCGTCTAAGTGGTTCGTAGGCTCGTCGAGCAACAAAATATCAGGGTTCGAAAGCAAGAGTCGGCAGAGGGCCACACGGCGTTTTTCTCCGCCCGACAGTGTCTTTACGCCCGCGTCACCTGGAGGGCAGTTCAGTGCGTCCATCGCTTTTTCGAGCTTCTGATCGATCGCCCATCCGTCGAGACTCTCGATCTTTTCTTGAACGACGCCTTGGCGCTCGATCAATTTCTCCATAGCTTCCGGTGTCATTTCCTCAGCGAATTTGTCGTTAATTTCGTTAAACTCTCTTAAAAGTTTCGCGATTTCGCCCATCGCTTCCATGACATTTTCTTTAACGGTTTTTGTCTCGTCGAGTTCGGGTTCTTGCTTGAGGTAACCGACTTTGAAATCTCGCGCTGGAAAAGCTTCGCCAACGAAATCCTGATCGACTCCCGCCATGATTTTTAAAAGCGACGATTTTCCTGAACCGTTGAGTCCAAGAACTCCGATTTTTGCGCCATAGAAATACGAGAGATAGATGTTCTTTAAAACCCAGCGTGTTGGCGGGTAAACCTTGCCGACACCTTTCATCGTGTAGATGATATCGCGTCCGCCGGTTGTCGTTGGTGTTGCCATTAAAACTCCTAGGGCAAATGGGAAATCGCAGTTTGCTTTACAATTGGTATACACACAAGTGATCAAAGTTCGGGCGCCCGAAGAATGTGGCTTGTCAAAAGAGCCCGAAGCCGCAAGACTTTACCACGTGGCAACTAGCGCTTTAGGCCCTAAAAATTCTAGATCTCGGAAGTTGAAAGATACGCTCGGTGAGCTTGAGTCGGCGCTTTCGGACTGGGATCAAATTATTCCGCCTGTTGCAGATGACGTCATAGTTCCAGGCGTTTCCCGTTCGAGAGCGCATTCTGGAATGCCAGAAGAGATGAAGCGCCGCACCCGCGAACTCCTCAATCAGCTGAAAGAGCAGATTGACGAGCTATCAGCAGAAGAAAAACCTACGAATTAATCGCTGCTTATTTCTGATCGGCTTTCGATCCACCGTGGCAAGGTGGCGAAACAAACTCGTTCGACGATTGCACGGACCATTCGTCGGGCGTCAAACACCGCATGGTAAAGGCGTGAACTCCGCCCTTCATTTCTGCGCCGATAGCTTCGAGCACAGCCCGTTGCCGTGCAACTCGGCTCATGCCCGCGAACTTTTCACTGACAATGACCGCACGAAAATGCGTCTCGGAATTCTTAGGAACAGAATGCGTATGCGACTCGTTTTCGATCTCGAAATGCTGCGGAGACAACGCGGAAAGGATTTTTGTTCGCAACTGATTTTCGATGGGTCCCATAGATTTGAGAATACCAGAAACTTAATGCATTTGGCGACGCCGATTATGGGCACTTTATCAGAGCTCATGGCTAGAATCCGTCACCGCTGGCCCGGCGAAATAGGCTCTTAACGAAGCCTTTGGGATCCTGCGGGATGCCGATTCTCGCCCACTTGTTGCTCCTTTTACAAAAGAACCACTTCGACAACCCATGCCCTAGGACTCATGCCGATGCTCAGGACAGAGGACAATCGTTTTTTCCAGGCTCATTCGCGACGATTTGTTGCCAGAATTCTTGCGTTCTCAGCGGTTATTCTCGCTGGTACAAGCGCGTTCGCGAAGACCGGAGACAAATCGCAAGCCGCGGTGAAAGCCACAGCTTCGCCTATCATTGCCTGGGAGCGACTCGAAGAACCCATGGCTAAGTTGAGAACCCTCGCCGAAATTTACGCCCGCGATAGCCGCGTTGTCGGCTCTCAAGATCTGGACAACCTCGAAGTTTTAGCAAACGAAGCCGTCCTCGCACGACTTATTAAATCCGTCTACGTTGCGGCCGCTGAAAAGAAATGGATTCAAACACAAGGCTACAGAATTTTCCCCGTCGAAAACCTACTGAGCAACTCGGCGAAAGAAACTCCCGTCGCATTCAATCCAAATGGATTTCGAGTTGCGGTTTTTGCCATGCGCTTGGGGCGAACTCAGCGCGGTATCTTATTAACGACGAGCTTTCAAAGTACGAATCCCGCCGAGCTTCGCGAACTTTATAAAAGTAATGCGATCGTTCCGCTCGTCGATCGTGCCGAGAAAGACTTTAGCGCTTTCGGGACCGAAATCGTTCAACGTTTACAAAGTGGAGACTCGCGTAAAAGTCGGCACATGCAAGTCGTCGGAACTGCGCAGGCCTGGAGTGTTGGCTGTGAAATTACGATCGCGAATCGGTTCTGCGTGAACGCGAGCTTGTTCGATTCCAACGATACAGATCCCGCAACGTTTGTAACGGCGCTCACTGGAGCACGCGAACTGAGTCCGAATGTCGCGATGATCAAAGCCGAGAACCTCGCATGGCCGATCGAAAACACCTACATTTCACGCGGCTTCAAGTCAGGCAATGCTGGCCGCCACTTCGGTCTTGATTTGACTGCTCCCGAAGGGACTCCGGTTTATGCCATTGGTCGCGGCGTCGTATTGCACGCGAAACAGTTTTCAGGCTGGGGAAAAGCGGTCGTGATTGAACACGAACTCCCGGACGGTTCAAAATTCATTTCGCTTTACGCCCACCTGTCGAAATTCAGAAAAAATCTCGTTAAAGGTGACGTCATCGAGCGCGGGGCTTTGATCGCCGCTACTGGCAAGAGTGGATCTTCGGCCGCGGGAAACGCGATTCCTCCGCACCTTCATCTTGAAATCCGAAATGCGCCCGAGGGCAAAGAACCGCTGCAACAACCCCGCGGGATTGCGGACCGCCCCATCGATCCCCTACTAGTTCTTGACGTGTTCAACGTTTTCGTTGGATCAGAATCTCTGTCGGCCGAAGCCGGCGAAATCATGCAACACACGACAAGATGAGTCCTAATTGGCAGCGCTGATCGAATTTCCATTCTTACTAGAAGAACTTGAAGATTTAAACGTCGAGACGAAGCCGATGTTCGGTGCTCGCGGTGTTTACGTCGATGGCAAAATCGTTTTTATCATGCGCAACCGCCCGACTTCCGTGAATGACAACGGCGTCTGGCTCGCGACAACCGGCGAGCATCACGCATCGCTGCTTGTGGACTTCCCCGCCATGCGATCCATCGAAGTCTTTGGCCCCGGTCCGACTGGCTGGCAAGTTTTGCCGCTCGATAGCGAGGATTTCGAGGAGTCAGTTCTGCGTGCGTGTCAGCTTGTTCGAGGCGGCGATCCGCGAATAGGAAAGATACCGAAGCGAGCTGTGCGACGCGCACCGAAGAAAGCCGCGAAAAAGAAAACCGCCAGTAAAAAAGCGATCGCCAAAAGGTAGCTGTTGCGATTCACCCGCGGCGCCGCGGGACGCACCGCTTCTCTTTTTTCACCGCTGCTGCTTCTCGTTGAATCCTACCAA
>JAYSYF010000225.1:0-12326 GCA_043716655.1 Bdellovibrionales bacterium
TCTCCAAGATGCGAAAGGCCGCTCGACCGCTAATCTGTTGAAACGGGTCGGCGTTCGAGTTCATGCAAGCATGATCACGGAAGAAGCAAAACTCAAAGCGCTGGACGAGTGCCTCTCGAAGCCTCCGGCACCAGAATGCAAAAGTGTTCGCGATTGGATGAAGTTCGTCCTCCGCCCTCTCGTGAAAAGCTCAAGAATGAATTTGGCTCTGGCGCAAACGGATGGCCAGGTTTCGACCCTGATGTATCAAGCCAATACCGATGTAAATAAAAGCGCGAGTGCTCTTGGCACGGTCAAAGAAATCGATTGGGAGCGCCTGACTTTTGAAGAAGCGACGACAGCGCAGTCGATATTGAAAGAATACATCGGCGAAATCAAAATTGAAGGTGCTCGCAAAGTAAGTGCAGGCGAACTTGCAAAAACGGATGTGCGCAAATTCGAAAACGATGCCCTGCTCGCGGCTCGTTATAAGAATGGCCTCGACTACACCGAAGCACTAGCCCTCAATCCTATTCTGCAATATTTGAAAAGTCCGAAGACGTCGGATGATGAAGTCCTTCAAGCCGTTAAACAGATGCGGAAGAACCTCGCGTCAGATCGCATTTTTGCAGAAAAAGCGATCAAAGCGATTCCACAAGCCGAGTCATTAGGCCTTTTCGAATACGGCTCATTTGTCGAAAGCGAATTACAAACTTCACCTGAAGATTGCGGACTCGCAGCTGCGCTTTATTATACCAAGGAGAACCGATCGACAGGCGAACGGCTCGCGATTGGCGTTCCGCTGGTGGTCGTTGCTGTTGCTTTGCCTATCGCCGGTCAAGTGATCGCGGGAACCGTTGTTGGTGTTGCCGGGACTGTTGGCTACACGATCAATCTAAAGATGAACCGCGATACGGTCGCTCGACGATTTGTTTCGAGCCTCGAGAATGCGACTCAAGCCTCTTATCGCAAAGTCGACGAGGCCAATCACGAATTGAAAATCGCTGTCGCACTCGCACCGCTTTCACTTGGTGGCGGCGTCGCAACTCGTGCCGTCGCAAAATATGCTTACACGGGACTGCAAGCCACTCGCTTCGGTTCGAACTTAGCGACGAAGACGGTCGAAAAAGTTGTCGAGAAATCGGCCGACAAAGCCACCGGGGCCGCGAAATGAAAATCGCGGTGTTGATCAACGGCACAGCTGGCCAAGCCAACTCGCTGGCAATCCGCACCGCCGTTGATCGCGCACTTTTTCGCGCCGACATCGAGTACTTTGAACCGACGACGTCAGAAGAACTGCAAGCCGTATCGATGGCTCAGGCGAAAACTTCGGATGCGATGATCATCTGCGGCGGCGACGGAACTTTGAATGCGGCTGTGCAACCCTTGCTGCGCGACAGGCACACAACGGCGATTCCACCCATCTTGCCACTTCCCGTTGGAACAGCGAACGACTTTGCGAGTGGGCTCGGTGTCTCTCGTCGTCTTGAAAATGCAGCACGTCTTATATTTGAAACAGAACCAAAAAGTATCGACGTGATCGAAGTAAAGTCAGAACTCAAAACGGTTTATATGCTGACGAACGGCGGTTTTGGCATCACAGCTGAAACCGCAGACTTAGCAAACGAGATCCGACACCGAGTGAAAGATCGGGCCGAAGGCCACCGAGGATATCGGATTGGTCAGACAGTATTGAAACTGGTCGGCTCACGAATTTACGAAATGCTACTCGCCGGTCAGATGCTCCAGGGAAAATCGACCGAAGGGGCCGATCGTTGGAACGTTTCGATCCAAATCGATAACGGAATTATTCGCGAAACGACTGCGCCGTTCATCATGGTGAACAACCAACCGGGTCTTGGCGGTAAGTATGTCCCTGCACCGCTCACTTCAAACACCGACGGCACTTTCAATATTCTTTTAATCGATTCTCCGAACGTGATCACGCAGACCCGTGCACTTTTAAAAATTCGCAACGGCAATATTCCGGACGAAGATGTTTGTCCGCGTCTTGAAACACGCCACGCGATTTTTCGAGTTGGTGCGCATTCAAAAGCACTCACCTTTTTTGGCGATGGAGAAATTCTCCAGAAGAATGTAAGAGAAGTCGAACTCACTTGTATCAAGCGCGCTTTGCCCGTGTTCGTTGGGGAAATTCAATAATGGCGAAAAAACCGGCGAAATTGCGAGTCCTTGTGACAGGCGGAACTGGCTTTTTGGGAACCCATGTCGAAGCGGCACTCGTTGATTCCAACATGTTCAAATCTACTTTCTTGTCTCGTAAGCCATCAACGGATGCAGATCGCAAACGGGTGCTTGGCGATCTCACATCGTGGGATGCAGGATTAAAGCTAGCGGACCTCAAAGGTAAGTTCGACGTCTGTCTACACATGGCTGGACTTTACGATCTGCGCGTCGCACGCGAAGATGCGACAGTACACAATATCGGCGGCACTCACACGGCGCTGACCATCGCGCAAAAGTGTGAAATCCCGTTCTTCGTTCATATCTCGACCGTCGCAGTCACGATTCCCTGCCGCACGACTGGCTTTGCCGAACCCGCACTGGGAGTTTCACCAGATACTTTGTTAGCTGGGCCATTTCCAGATTTCTATTCGCAAACGAAGTCGGCCGGAGAAAAAATGGTCCGCGAGTGGACATCGGACTTCCCAACCCGAAAAATGATTCTTCGACCTGGAATTCTCGTGGGAGCTACGGACGGTCGTGCGATTCATCGAATTGACGGACCTTACCATGCGATCGATTCGTTCCGTCGGCTTCGTCCGTATATCGAGAAGTGGCGCGGTCCCTTGGCCCTTCCAGGACATCCGAGTTCTCGAGTTCCACTCGTGCCTGTCGATGTCGCAGCCCGCGCGATCGTCGCATTGACGCAAATTTTCACCGAACAAACGGACGGCGAAGTTGTCGAAAGTTTTTATGTTGCCGACAGCGAAGGTCCTCGGATTGACGCCCTCTACACGTCAGCGCTGAGATCGCTCGGTCTTGAACACAAAGTCGAACTCCTCGAAAACGCACCTGCCGCACTGATAAAACCGCTGGCGGAACTTATCGCCAGACTTCCGCGCGAGGAATTAGAATACGTTTTAAACTTGCCTCGTCTCGACACATCGCGAACCACCGACTTACTTGGTCCAAACTTTTTCCCTGCCTTCGAATCTTACGAGAAGCAGCTGTGGAGTGGCTATCATGCGTTCGTACAGAATCGCTGAGTTAAGCTTCGGTTCGGCAAGGTGGGACTACGCTTCGAGCTTCGAAGTCGACGGCAACACATTCGAGATTCAACGATTCGGCGTCGAGTATTCGATCGAAGCGTTGAAGGCGATGATCGAGCGCCTTCGTTCTCAGGTCGACGCAATTGCCATATCTGGTTTTCCAACAGAAATTCGTTTTCGCGACCGCATCTATACACACCGACAAGCGATGGACGTTATGTCGACGCCTGTTTCAATTCCGCTTTGCAGCGGTGAACGTTTGCGCGAACTCGCCGAAGTGAATGGCGCCGTTCAACTCGTACGCAGTGGCGCAATTGAACCGCGGGATGGCGTGTTTTTTCCGATCGGCATTTTGCATATGGAAGCGCTGTCGACACTGCACCAGCGCGCCGGAGCTCGCATCGGTTTTGGCGATCTCTATGCGGGCTTAGGTATGCCAATCGTCGCGCAACCGTGGCCATGGCTTCTTGAGGTCACAAAACTTGGGCTTGGTCTGACGCAATTCAAAGACATGGGTGACCTTGCTCCGCGTGCTTCGAAAGTGTCATCGAAAGCTTCGCTCAATCGATTCACAAAAGAACTCGGCGCTTATCGGTATATTTGGGGCGATCCGTATTTGATTCATCTCTTTGCGCGCGAAACCGGAATTTTAAAAGGCCGCGAGATTTGTACGACGACGTCAGATCCACGCATCCTACGTGAATTCGAGAAACTCGGATGTCGTGCGATCCATCAGGTGTTACCCGAAAAGTTTCGCTCGTGGGAACCTCGCATTGGTTATTCGGTCGCCGATGCAGCGTTGCGATTGATGCGCGGAAAAACAGCGCCATTGTCGCTTGAAGACTGGCAAGAGATTCTCGAAAGCGAAACAGAAATTGCGCAAGAGACGAGAAGATACGTCATCGGTTCGCGTCCTTCCGTGCAGACGAAATTCGCAAAATCTCGAGTCTCTGCGTTCTTGAAACGTGAGGCAAAAACGCATCCTGATTTTGCGTTTGTACTGCATTCTTTGAGTTTCCGCGATTTGACTCGAGCTCCTGGTTTAAGTATCGCGCGCAAATTACCCGCCGGCTTTCAGCCGATTATTGAACGCGCCACTGCGAAACTGCCGGGGATTGTGTATGGCCACATGCGCGGAATCGTCAGTCAGAAAAATGGCCGTGAGGTTACAGGGCTTCTCTATGGACTCTTCGCGACTCCACGAGTGATGCGTGACGAACCGGCGGAAGTCACGTACGACAAAATTAATCGACTCTGCCATCACGCCGCCGAACAAGGCGCAAAAATTATTGGACTCGGAGCCTACACAAAAATTGTGGGCGACGCCGGCGCAACTATTAATCGCATGAGCCCTATCCCCGTCACGACCGGAAATTCACTTTCCGCCTCGGCGACTCTTTGGGCTGTACATGAAGCAATCTTGAAAATGAAGTTGCTCAAACGCAATAAAGACACGGGACTCGTTAAAGGAACTGCTACGATCATCGGAGCCACAGGGTCCATTGGCAAAGTTTCGGCGAAACTTTTGTCGCTCGTTTTTGAACGAGTTTGTATCGTAGCTCCGCGAATGGATCGACTCGAGGATCTCGCGATCGAACTTTCTGAACTGAATCCGAAATGTGAAGTTCGAATTTCAACAGATGCAAATACTGTCGCGATGACGACAGACGTTTTGGTGACCGCGACATCGGCCTTCGATCAAAAAATTGTCGATGTTCAACTGCTAAAGCCCGGATGCATCGTCTGCGATTGTTCGCGGCCTCTCGACTTCAGCATGGAAGACGTCTTGTCTCGCCCCGACGTTTTGTTCATCGAATCCGGAGAAGTGGTTTTACCAGGCGCACAAAATCAGCTTGATTGCGACATCGGCTTGCCGCGCGATGTTGTGTACGCTTGCCTAGGTGAAACAGCAGTTCTCGCGATGGAAGGACTCTACGAGCCGTACACTTTGGGTCGAGATCTTGATTGGCAAAAGGTCAAAAAAATCTATAGACTCGGACAAGCTCACGGTGTCCGTCTCGCTTCCATTCGCGGGCCGTCTGGTATTATTTCGGATCGAGAAATTGCGCTCTGCCGCGCACTTGCACTGAAAGCACGGGGCCTCGCACATGACTAGTCCCACTGCCAATCAGACGATTCGGTCCGCGATGGTCATCGGCGCAACCGGTATGGTTGGACGTGAAATCGTAAAATTGCTTTTGCAAAATCCCGCTGTCGGCAAAGTTACAACCTTTGTGCGACGCCCCTCGAATCTCAAACAGTTCGATAGCGCTGGGAAAATGCAGGAGCACCTCATCGATTTCGAGCGGGTGACAAACTGGGCGCCCTTACTGACAGGCGACGCACTTTTTTCGGCTTTAGGTACGACGCTGAAAGCCGCAGGTTCGGAAGATGCACAATACAAAGTGGACTATCAATTTCAGTGGGACGTTGCTCACGCGGCTCGCCAGAATGGTTGCAGCACGTACGTTCTAATTTCGGCTGCCGGAGCTAACGCAGACTCACCCTTCTTTTATCCGCGAACCAAAGGTGAACTCGAGGACGACATTGCGATCCTGGGATTTCCAAATATGCGCATTTTGCGACCCGGTTTACTGAAGGGAAATCGCTTTGAGATCCGTTCAGAGAAGCGAATGGGCGAAATCGTGGCGAATCGAATCTTAGACGGAGCCGCGAAGCTTCTTCCCCCAAAGCTGTTTCCACTGAGATTCAAACCGATTCCCGTTGAAACTGTCGCACGTGCCGCTGTACAAGCGAGCCTGAAGACTCATGCAGGCACGCTCGTTTTCGGACCCGATGAATTGTGGCCACTAGGAAACCGATGAGAATTATCTTTCTATTGCTGACCGTTTTCGCAACTCCGTCCGCATGGTCGGCAGTCAATGCCGAAGCGCTATTAAAAAGCGCGGACGAAGTTCGCAACCCAGGCGAAACATATAAGATGCGCATTAAAGTTTCGACATCCAATACCGAACAGGAATTCGAAGTTTTTCTCAAAGGTCGGGACAAGACCCTCGTCATTATTAAAAGTCCCGTGAAGGACCGCGGTCGAAACATGCTGATGCTTGACCGAGACTTTCAGGCTTACATTCCGAATCTAAAAAAGTCGGTCCGTCTTTCTCTCGCACAGAAAATGTCAGGGGAAGTTGCGAACGGCGACATTGCGCGCACGCGTTGGTTTGGCGACTACAAGCCGGTGATCGAAAAGACTGATGGAACTAACACAGTCCTTTTCTTAGACGGATTGAAACCGATGCTCACATATCAAAAGTTGCGTCTCTGGATTGAAACAAAATCGGGACGCCCACAACGGGCCGAATTTTTGGGCCTCGATGGCAAAACCGTTTTGAAGCGCGCCAAATACGAAGGCTACAAAATGGTCGAAGGTGCGATGCGCCCGACTCTGCTGAAAATCGAAGATGTCACAGGTCAAACATCGATTATTGCAATTCTGAGCCAAGAAAAGGCCGAACTAAACGACTCGTTGTTTACGGCGCAGTCGCTTGAGAAAGTTCGATGATCGTCGCCGACTCGGGAATTGCCGACGCTCTACGAAATTTGGTCGGATTCGCGCGAACGCGAATGCGACAAAAAATTTCTCCTTGCATCGACAATTCCCGAGTCGGGAACCAACGCCAGTGTATTTCATCGCCCCGTTGCTTCGTCACTGCCGTCGTGTTAGGGCTCTTTGGAGTGTCACCGGTTTTGGCAGCTGATTCGCCCCTCGCTTACGAATTTGAATCCGTTCCGCGTTTTGAGGTTTGGCAGGGTGAACGTGCGGTCATGCGCGAAGTTTATACTCGACTCGCTTTTGATGCCTCGAAGCAACTTGGCAGTACTTTGCTTCGAGCACGCACCGAAGGTTTCGTTTCTTACGATATCGCCGAAGAAGATCGAAGACCGATTGGAAACCCAGACCTTCGCAAAAGTCGCAACGAGAGCGATCTGAACGAGCTGTGGTTCGATGCTACATTTGAATCGATAGGAATTCGCGTCGGACGCCAGCCGATTCGCTGGAGCCAATCGTGGACGCTTCCATCACTCGATATTTTTACTGGGCGAAGAAGCAACCGCCTGTTTTTGGATCCATTGATCGATCAGCTCACACACCCCGATGCGGTTCGACTCACGAAGTCCATTCAACTGGCCGAACGCACTATCGAAGTTGAAGCGGTTAGAATTATTCAATCTGCACCGAATCGTTATGCTGAACCAATCGGAAACCAAGATCGAATCGACAACGACGTGTTTGGGGCGAAAGCATCCACACGTTTTGGTTCGCTCGACATCGGCTTCGTCTTCAGCAGTACGGACAAAGGCGCAGCCAAAGGATCCACGGCCGGCCTCTTCGGTAGTTACGCTTTTGAAAAAGTCGTCGCCAAATTTGAAGCAGGCGAAGCCACAAGAAATGCGCGCTTCGCAATGCTTGGTTTCGATTGGTTCTTGGATAGCCTCATGATCGGACCGCAGGTGACCGTTTTTACGGATCCTCTCCTTTCAAATCGTGACGGAATTGCACTCGCCTATTTGCCAGTTCTCTACAGCGAAAACCGCTGGACCTTTGAATTTGATTGGCTGCAGTCGTTCGGCGCACCCGATGCCGCCCGCAATCGTTTTTCCTCGCTTCGAATAGGTCGTGAAGTTGCAGAAGCACTTATTCTTTCTTTTGCCGTTCAGGATTATCGCGGGGATGCTTTAGGTCTGCTCGGTCAGGGCGAACGGCTCACCGGCGGAACGATCTATGGAATGCGGCTGGAATACACAGGTGGGTGGGCAAAATGAGCGAGTATTTTGAGACGCTAAACTACACATTATCGAACGAAGACACGCGCATCGAGCACACACTCTGCGGCGAAAACCTTGAATCCGTATTTTGCATTGGAGGCAGCGGCGCCCGAGTCTTACCTCTTGTCGCACGCAATCCGCGACGCCTCGACGTCTGCGATCTATCTCAGGAACAACTGGCACTTGTCGAACTGCGACTGCAAGCCGCCCGTGCCCTTACCCGCGACGAATTTCTTTTCTTCTTAGGTTACCGCGGCGGTCTGCCTGGAGACACCAACACTGGTGACGATCGGCTCGGGCTTTTTTATAAACTTGAACTTACTGACGATACGAAACGGTTCTGGCTCGAACGCGAAAAGGCTTGGCGACCGCGAGGATTTATTTTGCTTGGCCGCTGGGAAGGTCACTTTCAAAAAATGGGAAAGATCTTTCGCGACGTTCTGCGAATCGATACACGCCCAATTTTCGAAGCACATTCGCTTGAAGAGCAGGCACGACTTTTTAAGCGTCACTTCAAACCCCTGGTTTTTCGCGCGTTCGTTCGGATCGCCGCGAGCGAATTCGTATTCAATCGATTTCTCTATAAGGGACACTTTTCGGGTCGCGCTGAAACCCGTACCGAAACCAGAACACCGTCGACATTCATTGAAGAAGAGTTCACACGACTTTTCACGAAGACGCTCATTCGCAAAAATTATTTCTTGCAGATTCTCTTCCTAGGTGGAATCGCCTATGAAGAAGGACTTCCGCTCGAAGCGCGTGAAGATATTTTGCTTGCGATCAAGAAGTCGCGAACGAAGGTCACCTTCAAACGGGGCGACCTTGTCAGCATCATCAAAGAAACGCCCTACGATTTTCTTTCGCTCTCTGACACTATTTCATATTTGAGCGAAGCCGACGCCCATTCTCTGCTTCAGTCTTTACCGGCTGGAACAAATTCAGGTACGCGTGCAGTTATCCGAAGCTTCTTAAGGCGTCCGCAAATGCCCGATATGACCGGCTGGCTGAAACTCGATGAAGAAGAAAAGTGGGCGCACAACCTGGATACCACCGGCGTGTACGAATTCGACATCGCCGAGAAGTACTAAATCCCAGCCGTGCCTAAAAAATTTCGTGAAGGACGCGTCCGTCGGATCCCGACGGCGCAACAAGTCCTAATATGAACGAGAGCGTAGGTGCTAGGTCGATGACTTCAACTTCTTTCGCATACACACCGGCTTTCACGCCGCCACCGACAATGATCAACGGCACAGAGCGGTCGTAGTTGTATCCAGTCACGTGTGTCGCAAATGCGTTTCGGTCGACCCAGTAAGGTTTCGGAATTAGAATCACGTCGCCCGACTTTCCGGATATAAACGTTTTCTTGATTTGGCGTTCGAAACGTCCGGGCGGAAGAAGTCCTTCTTCCCATTCGGTTCGCGTAAACACTTGCGCGACGCCCTCGCGTCCGGTCTCGCCGCTCGCAGTAGCACCGAGAATGAAACGTTTCAGTTCGGCTTCCACTTCCGTGCGACTTTTCTTTTTATCGAGCAAAACATTCGCATCGAGATAGAAAGCTAAGTTTTTTGCCCGTAGTATCCAGGGCCCCTTAGAACTCTTGCCCCACTTCGTTTCAAAAAATGCTTCGGCATCTTTTTTCAGCTGAGGCGTATTGAGATTTCCCGCCGGCATACCTTGCGGTTTCACGATATCGACCGCAGGACCTACGCCATGATCGGCTGTGAAGGCAAAAACAACGTTCGCGAGTCCGACTTGTTTATCGATCGCGGTCACGAGCTGTCCGATGCTTTTATCTTCGAACATCGTCAGTTCTTCCATCAGATACGACTGGAGCCCGTTTTTATGTCCGAGCAGATCGTGAGAAGAATAACTCACCGCTAAAATATCTGGGCCCGCACCCTTCCCAAGCTTGAGTTCTTTCAAAGCGCGAATCGCAGCATCGGTGGTGAGTTGCACACCGTAGGGAGTATCGAAGGATTCTGCTGTGCCCGCCACAGTTTCACGAATGGCATCTGCTGGAGCAGGATCTGTTTGGCCCGACGCCTTCCCTGCAATCTTCCAACTAAATTTCGAACCCTTTAATTTCTCGAGATCTTGATTCAGGCTATCAACCCATGAAGGAAGTTTTTCTTCCGGCAGGTAATATTTCGACGAGACCCACTTGCCATCTTCTACCCACAGCGCGAGATCTGCGCGGTGTCCACCCATCATTACAGCCGATCGATCTTTCAATGAGATCGCGACGACTTGAGACTTGTAGCCCGCAGTCTTAAGTTCATCTCCAACCGTCGAAGCAAGTAAACGTCTTGGGCTGACCCCCTCTTCGGGCTTCGCCGCACGACCGACGATTGGACTCGTTACATCCTCAGCACAATAGACGTCTGTTTTCTTCTCTGAGTCGTACCATTCATTAACCGGAATTCCCGTTTGATAGGGATATGCGCCGGTTAGAATCGTTGCATGCCCAGGGCAAGTCATACTTTGAAGAATGTCGTATTTCGCAAATGGAAAGTAAGCGCCGTTCTTCATCAGGTAAGAAAGTCCGCCCGAAGTGTTCGCTTTCATTCGCCCTGCGAAACGTGTCAGATAATCCGAGCGAAATTGATCGATCACGACGAGGACGACAAGCTTTGGTTTCTTGGTGAATTTCTGAAGTGTCGTGCGCCCCGCATGTTCTGCCGCATTCACAATTGGACACAGCGGTAAGAGAAGTAGAAACGAAAGCACAAGCAAGCGAGCCGATAAGTTTCCCATGGGCCCGAAGCTACAGTTAATTAAAGCGACTTGGCAAAGAGTCCGTAGTGGTGCTCCCACAGAACCGTCGAGTTCTGGCCAAAATTCTCGCTCTTGTTCCCCTGACGCATGAGTGCGTGGATCATGTTTTCAACATTTTTGACGAGCGCAGCTTCGCTTGAAAGCTTCAGGACTCCGTTGGAAAGCCCCCGACCGCGAAGTCGTTTGGACACGGCGAGTGTTTTGAAGACGAGGTATCCTTGGTCGATGAACGCAAAATTAAATGCGGCCGCCTTGCCTTCAGCGTCACGCATAATGAATGAGCACGACAAATCGCCAACTTCGCTGAGCCCGGCCACGTAAAGTGAATGGAACTGTTCGCGCGAGATGCTCTCAAAGAAAGAAGCTTCGCTGAAGCTCTCCATCGTAAGATCAAAAAGATCGTCGATAAGTTTTCGGCGCAGTTCTTCGGATTTCAGTTCGTCCTGAAAACACGAGAAGGCGAAATTTTCTGAAAGTGCTTTCTGAAAGCCCTTATCGTGCCCAGCGGCAAATGCCTTAAGCCCTGACATCGCGCGAGAAGAAAAATTCTCGAGCAACGTAAAACCTGAGGCTGGCCACACATCCTCTTCGCCACGTGGCTGATGAGGCTCCCAACTAAACTGTGGAGATTTTTTTTCGTCATCGAACAATCGAACGCGATAGGGAAACCAAGTCGAGTACGCAATCGGTCCGACGGCACGTTTCACGCCCTTAGCTTTCAACCAGGCCTCGCCATGCTTGATCAAAACAATCAACGCATAATTTTCCCCACTTAAGAATCCCATTCCGCCGGTGTGACCCTTTTCAAGAGACTGCGAAACGCCGAGTCGCGCGAGCGGCGTTTCTGAATCTGCGGCGTAAGCAAAAAAGAACGCTCGGGGAAAAGGCACTGGCGCAAGTACAAGTCTCGCAGTTTTATCGGGCACGTTCGAGCCAGATTTGAATGCCGCGAAATCCTCGGGCGATACTTCTTTGATGATGATTTTCATAAAATCCGCACTTCTCCGCGTGCGCCATCGACGCGCACGCGGTCTCCGGTCTTCAACTTCTTCATCAACCCACCCGAGATTCCGACAATCGTCGGCAGACCCAACTCACGCGCGACCACGGCCGAGTGTGACAACAAACTTCCGCGTTCGATCAAGAGCCCAGAGCATGATGGATAAATCGGGACCCATCCCGGATCTGTTCGCTCGGTGACGAGAATCTCGCCGTTGATGCCTTCTGCATCTTTCATTTCGCGAACGACTCGAACGACGCCCTCGACAATGCCTGGGCAGCATGGTGTGCCGATGAGCACGTTCGGATCGTCCGATTTAGGACGTTCCGAGCGCAGCAGATCGAGCTCTGAAAGAACCTGTGCATATGGAAGACTGACCGCGACTGAACCTTCGAGCAAAAAGCGATCTGGCGGATCCGCACTCTTTTGAAAGAGCGCAAATTCTTTTTTACGTAGCTCGGCGATTCCGCCGACATCGAGAGTCACAGTACGACCTTCGTTGAAAGCGACAATCTCTTCGATTGTTAGATAGAAAATGTCTCGCTCGTTGCGCA
>JAYSYF010000226.1:0-4107 GCA_043716655.1 Bdellovibrionales bacterium
TACGGCTCTGGGATCAGTCGATCGAGCAGTCGCGCAAAGCACTGTCTCTGTCTCGTTTCCCAGAGGCAGAATCGTTGCTTGCGACTGCACTCATACGGAAAGCCGAAAGCATCTACTTCGTGGCTCCAGGGATACCGACTGCGAACCCACGCGTTTTAGATGCCGCAGAACAGCTGGCCCTCGAATGTCTTAAGTATACGCGAGGAGAAGTCCTCGCCTATCGCATTGCCGGACATGCGACCTTTATGAAGGCGATGGCTGGAGACTACGGTTCGTTGATTGCGACACAAAGTTACTTTGCAAAGGCACGCGAACTCGGTGCGAACGATCAATGGATCGATGACCGTTTAAATGCCGCCAATCAGTCACTTGAATCGAGTCGTCCGATTGCTCAGATTTGGGCTGCGTACGCCGCTGCGGCTGCAGCAGCAAAAGGTCGGATCCCAGCCGCCAGAACACCGCCGCAAGCGGTAGATCCTGGCACGATGCGCTTCCCGGTTCGCTAAACAGAAGTCTACATCCAGGCTTCGTAAATAAAAGCACCCAACGCAAACAAGAGACTTGTCACGATCACGAGTGGCGCAATCACGCGAACGATCAATCGCCAATGCGAGTACAAAGTCTGCGTAACCAGCGAGTCATCATTGATGAACTCTTTGACCGCCGGAGCCGTCTTCAATTTTTTCGAAAGTGCGAGGCAAAACGCGAGAACGCCAATCGGCAATAACACGTTTACGACCGCCGAATCCCATAGGGAAAAGACGGATTGACCCCGAATCGTGAAACCGCTGAATCCGCTCGAAGACAATGACGGAAATGAGGCGCAGATAACTGTTACGATTCCGACGATCCAGCCGGCTTTTTCGCGTGAAACTTTTAACACTTCGATCACGTTCGCAACGAGCGCTTCAAGAAGTCCAATCGAAGCGCCTAGCGCCCCGAGATAAAGACAGATGAAAAATGCGACTCCGAAAAGCCAACCCGAATCGATGCCTTGAAGTAATCGCGGGAGCGCACGGAACAAGAGCTCGGGACCAGATCCACCCAAGCTCATTCCAAGGATCGTTGGAAAAATCAGAAGTCCTGCGAATAACGAAATCACGGTATCAAGCGTCGCGACCCTGAATCCCGCACTTGGAATGTGCGTTTCAGGTTTTAAGTAAGAGCCGAACGCAACCATCGTTCCCATCCCGATCGAGAGCGAGAAAAACACATGTCCCAACGCGTGCAGCGGTGAATAAAAAGTCAGTTTTGAAAAGTCTGGATAAAACTGAAACCTCAAAGCTTCTGCGGCCTGACCTGTCGCCAACGATTTGACGACCAGAATACCGAGCAGAACGATGAACACCGGCATGATGTTCCCGACCCACTTCTCGATGCCCTCTTGGACACCTTTCACGACGATGATCAGCGACAGCAGAATATGTACGCTCGCAAGCGCAAGCTGAAGAATGCCGTTGTCTTTCAATGTACGAAGGCTCGCATCGACGTTTTCACCGGAAGTCAGAATACTTCCGAATGTGAACTGCATCAGAAAGTGGAGTACCCAACCGCTGACGACCGCATAGTAAGAAACCACAAGGAGACAGCTGAGCGCGGCCAATACTCCCGCGCCGAACGTCCCCTTGGATCCTTCTCCGAAATCGTCGTTATGTTCGAGCATCCGAAAGGCCGCGACAGAACCGCGGCGTGTGATTTTGCCTAGCATCAGCTCGCCGATGAGAAGCGGAAGCCCAATCAGCAAAACAAACGCGATGTAGAGCAGGACAAAGGCTCCGCCCCCGTTTTCAACGGTGACGAACGGGAAACGCCAAAGGTTGCCAAGACCGAAGGCCGAGCCTACGGCCGCGAGGTAAAATCCGAATCGAGTTCCCCACAGGGAATCGCGTCGACCGGATGCCACGTCTAACCGTCCTCGGCGTGCTTACGCCCCGAGCCCATGCAGAAGATTCGTATTGGAACACCGTGCAGGTCCCACTGTTCTTGAATGCGTTTCGCTAGGAAACGGCGGTAACTTTTCGTGACGCCGTCCGGATGATTCGCAAACGCAATGAACGCCGGCGGTTTTTGATGTGTTTGCGTCAGATAATAGAACTTGATGTTCGTTGTTGCCCACACTGGTGCCGGAGCTTGGCGAATGACGTTCGTGAAAAAGTCATTGAGCTCGCCCGTAGGGATTCGAATCGCAAGCTTTTCTTCCATCAACATGATGGCTTCGAAAAGGTCATCGAGGCCTCGACCTGTTTTCGCCGACGTGTAGACGATAGGAACATCCGGGAAGAAGTGAAACTCCTCTTCAATTCGTGTCTTGAACCAACTTCGATACTGCGGCTTTTCACGTTCAGCGATATCGGATTTATTCGCGACAACGATCACTGCTTTGTGTGTATCCAAGGCGCTTTCAAGAATTTTTGCGTCTTGGTCGGTCGGTCCGATCATTCCGTCGATAACGAGAAGAACGAGATCCGCTCGTCTGATCGCATCTTGCGATTTAAACGCCGAGATAATTTCGACGTCCTCTTCCCGCTTCGAGTGGCGGCGAAGTCCCGCAGTATCGATCAGTACGAACTTTCGATCGTTGTACACAAGCTCTGTGTCGACAGAATCTACGGTGGTCCCAGCGACTTCCGATACGAGCAGACGATGCTCGCCAAGAAGGTTGTTGCAGAGCGAACTCTTGCCGACGTTTGGCTTTCCAACCATCGCCAGCTTCAGTCCGTCGCGAATTGTGTGTTCGGTCTGTTTCACCTGAGCAACGATCCACTCAAGAACTTCGTCCATTCCTAAACGCATTTCGACGCTGGCCGCGATTAACGGCGCGCCAAATTCGTAAAACTCTGCTTTCGCAAGTTCGAGGTCGTGACTTCGATCGAGCTTGTTGATCACAACAACGAAAGGTTTCCCGGTTTCGTTTGCGATGCGCATCAGGTCGCGATCTTCTGGCAACAAACCGGCGCGACCGTCCATGACGACGATTAAGTGATCGACGCTCGACAGGAATTCGATGACCTGCTCGCGAATCAGCTGCGAAAACAGATCCGACGCCTCCGTGAGACCTCCGGTGTCGATGACGTCAAATTTAACGCCCCACACTTCAGCTGGTTCGATAAGAATATCGCGAGTGACGCCTGGCTGGTTTTTTACGACGGCCTTGCGTGAATCGGTCAAATAGTTGAACAACGTAGACTTACCTACGTTCGGACGTCCAATAATCGCCACCCGAGAGGTTGGCCGATAAGCTGTGTAAAGCGATTCACTCTTTGACGATGACATAACCTAGTTCCTTCAACATTCGCTTGTTCTTTGTCCAGCCTTCGCGAACATCGACGTGCAAATCGAGATAAATTTTTGCGCCAATAAGCTTCTCGATCGCTTTGCGAGCGTCCATTCCAATTTTTTTCAAGTTCGATGCTTTCGCACCTATGACAATAGCTTTATGCGCAGCTCGCTCGACGACGATCTCTGCATAAATCTTTGTGATATCAGAGTCCGCGTCGGGCTCCTGAAATTTAACAATGCGAATCGCCAGCCCGTACGGAACCTCTTGGCGTGTGTGATTAAAACACGCTTCGCGAATGAATTCCGCCGAGAGTCTGCGAACAGTTTCAGTTGTTAACAACTCTTCGTCGTAAAGCGGACCGGACGCTTTTGGTAAAAGCGGATACAGCCGCGATACGATAACTTCACGTGCTTCTTCTTCGCGCTTCAAAGCCGAGATCGTAATGAAAGGAGCACCGGTCGCGATCAAAGTCGGAAGACACTTCGGCGCACGCTCACCGGTGATAAGATCACCCTTTGTGACGACAACAGTGAATTGCTTTTTACTCTCAACGGCCATTTGAATCAGGCGCGCCGCCGTTTTGTCGTCGGTGTCTGCACCGAGAACAACAAGAACCGCATCCGCACGATTCATGACGTCGACGATTTCTTCTCTTAAGAACGAGTTGATGCCAGAAGTCGATTCGATCGTTCCCGGAGCATCCACGAAAATAATCTGACCATCTTTGTCCGAATACAAGCCGTGAACCCGACCGCGAGTTGTCTGCGGTTTTTCTGAGACAATCGAAATCTTCTCTCCCAAGATCGCGTTCATGAGCGTGCTCTTGC
>JAYSYF010000227.1:0-4105 GCA_043716655.1 Bdellovibrionales bacterium
CGCCAAATCTATGCCGCAAGACTGGTTCGAAACTTCACCGCGCGAGCTGGTCTCAGAAAAAATACTCGCCGACGTTTCTGCGTTCTGGGAATCACAACCCATCTAGCCAACTCTTCGGGGCTAAGCTCATCGCAATGCGACACCGGCGCCGGTGGCGCATCGCGAAAGCCTGGCTCGACAGGTGCAACGTAGCTAATCCATGAGAAATGACGCCCCAAAAACGAACCAAGCGCCCGATGGACTCCGCTACGTAACCGACGCACAGCCTGGATTCTCGCGCCGACGTTTTGGGAAAAAAAGTTTTAGATACCTCGATCAAAATAGCGAACCCATTCGTCACGAGAAAACTGTCGAGCGAATTCATGCGCTCGTGATTCCGCCGGCGTGGGAAGATGTCTGGATTTGTCGGTTTGACAACGGTCACCTGCAGGTCACCGGTCGCGATGCGCGCGCGCGAAAACAATATCGCTATCACGAGAAGTGGACCACGGTTCGTAATGAAACCAAATTTAAGAAGCTCGCACTCTTCGGCGAGAAGTTGCCTCTCATTCACTTGCAGACCGAACGTGACTTGCGGCTTCCAGGTTTACCGCGGGAAAAAGTTTTGGCGGCAGTTGTTCAAGTGATGGATCTCACACGGATTCGTGTGGGCAATGACATCTATGCGCAAGAAAACGATTCGTATGGTCTGACGACAATTCGAAATGAGCACGCGACCGTCAAGGGCTCTAAGGTTCGTTTCCAGTTTCGCGGCAAGAGCGGTGTGAGTCGCGATTTGTCTTTCAGTGATCCACGCCTCAGTCGCATCATCAAGAAATGCCAAGAGCTTCCCGGCGAGGAACTTTTTTGTTTTGAAGATGAAGAAGGTGGCGTTCACGACGTCACCTCGACCGACGTAAACGAATATTTACGAACATTGACCGGCGAAACCTTAACGGCAAAAGATTTTCGCACATGGGGCGGATCGGTCAAAGCCGTCGAGGTACTAGCTGAAAAGGGAATTGCTGTCGAAATTTCTCCGACGGCAATCAAGAAGCGACACCTCGACGTCATTCGCGAAGTTGCAAGTTACTTAGGAAACACGCCGGCCGTTTCGAGAAAGTACTACGTCCATCCTGCGGTTCTAGATTCCGACGTTGATGGCTTCCTTCACAAACAACACGGCAAACGGGCGAAGGCCGGCGCAAAAACCAAAATGAAACAGATCACGATCGATATTCACGCACAGGTCACCCTGGATATTCTAAAGAGGTAATCACCTTAGGGTCTTATCAATAGGCGGTGGCGGATATTATCGAGTTTCAAGAAGGTGCGTGCGTTTTCTTGCGCGACCGTTTGGCCCGGGTCAATCGGAGTATTGAACTGAATCATGCGGGCGATGACCGGTCGCATAGTTCCAGTCGGGACTCGGTCCCTCGATACAGTCACAAGTATATTCTCTTCGCCCATGTCGCGGTGAGCGAATCCGTGTTTATCCGAGAGTGCCACGATGTTGGGTGCGATTTCTCGGCCTTGATATTTCAGTTCGCGCATCGCCTTGGATTCCGTGAACGAGTCAATCGCCCAAGCGATGTCGTAGGTTGCCTCGACTTGCGGCGGTTCGTGGCGATCGAGTAAGGAAAATGCAGGGAGCAATTTCTTCGCTTTCTGTGCGTCGATGTTCCTTAGCGATTCGAGAATGTCCGGAGTAAACACCCCGGGTCGACTCCACTCTTTAAGCGGATCAAGCCGGTTATAGACAAATCTGCGGCCCGAGAGCTCAACAGTGGGCGTTGAAACGCCACCGCAGTCGATGTCTTGCCAGTTCTGAAGCCGATGTTCGCGTAAATTCGCGAAGGCATTTTGCATCCATCGAGAATCGAGTTTCGTCGAAAAGATCGGCTCGCAGGAGCGCGATGTCGCGTCGGCGCGATGGGCGAAGAAGACTTCGAGAAGAGCGCAATGAAGATAGAAAGTTTTCGAAGAGAATTCAAATAAGGCTCCGACTAGATTTTCGTAACACCGCTTGTAAGCCCGGCATCGACTCTGCCTTTGCTTCCGGCAAAGTGAAGCCGTGAACGAATGCGTTCAACCCACTGAAGCGAGCGTTCGAGTTCGTCAGCGGGCGATCGCGCGCGGCCAAGCGGCGGACTAAATCCTATGAGGCGAGCATTGACTATCGTATCTTCGCCTGGAGCGGCGCGTACTTTCGAAACGCTGACGAGAATATTTTCTTCAGCCAGGTCATTGTGGGAGACCCGATTCTCGGCAAGAATTTTTACCTGATCTGCTACTTGGTCAAGAGCACTATCGATTTGTGAAGCCGAAAGTCTTTTTGCATCGACTAGTTTTGAAATCGGGAGACCACGTGTCTTCGCTATCAGGCGTCCAACAATCAGGCCGTCTTCGTTTCGAACAAGTGCCGCGACAATCGGTGCGATTCCGTGTCCGCGATATTTAACAGTACGCATCCGTTTCGAACCGATATAGGACATCACGGCCCACGAAGTTTCGTACAATGCCTTTTCTCCAGCGGTGAAGGACGTGTTTTCGTTCATTCGTGTCGACAGGGTGCTGAGGAGGACCCGTGCCTGATTACCGTCGAGCTTCGAAAGAGATTTTATAGTTTCCACCGAAAGAACATTCGGCTGACTCTATTCCGAGAAGGAATTGAGTTCATGCTCGATAAAAACCCGGTCTCTGTAAAGTACCGTGTGTACAATTATTCCCCCGTAAGAAATCTCCTTAAGTCGCACAAGTTCGTCGACTGACCGTAGGATAATCTGATGAGCTAGCACTTTTCGCGAAGAGTCGGTCGCACGAAATGGAGGCCGCATTCACCTGGGCCGCGAAGAACACCGTAATTAAAGAAACTAATAGAATGATGAGTTCGCGGAATTTCACAAGGCACCTCGAAGTTCGGTTCAACCGCGACTCGGCAATGCACTTGATATGCCCGCAGAAATTTCACACGCGGATTAGAATCCGACGTTGATGATTGGCGAGATGCCGAAGATGCCGGTCTCGTTGAAGTTGATAAGTCCGATTTGAATTCCATGCAGGTCTTTCGCAAAGTTCACGAGACCGATTTGAAAACCATAGACGGCGCGCGCGCGATTATAAAGACCGATCTGTGCTCCATAAACATTCGTGTTCGGCGCGATGTTTCCAAGCAGTGCGAGCTGAAGTCCCACAACCTTCGATTCCGCTTGAAGCATGTTCAGGCCGCCAGCAACTTGAAGTCCGTAAACTTCCATTTTCTGTGTTGCCATGTTCAGCACACCTGCGAATTGCAATGCGATGATCGTCGCCTGACCATGCGTGATGTTTGTGAGACCCGCGATTCCAACACCTGTGAACGCTTGATCGGTGATGTTACCGAGGCCGCCGAAATCGAGACCGTAAATATCGCGGTGACGACCCCAGAGCGCACTTAGGCGAAATCCCGTGATCGTAAATTCATCGCTTGGGAATTGAATGGGAGGAAGAATACCTATCGCGAGTGGCGATATCGACGACGAGGCGAATGATTTAGATGTGAAGAGACACGTTGAGACGACAATCAGACTCAGTATTATTTTTGTCATGCCTAGATTAAAAAGCATGTTGTCGTTCGATAAAAGCCACACCGCGTTCAACGGGGCACAAACGTCCGAAACAATAAGTTTTCTGGATTTTTATCGATGCGGTTCGGTTTGTTTTTTTACGAGAGCGCGAAGTCGATCGATTTGTTCGCTTTGTCCGCGAACTTTCAAGATCACACCGCGTTCATCATACGACTCTTCAAGGACACGAGATCGGTCGCGAATTTCTCCGATGACACCTTTTGCTGCGTAGGGAATCAAGAACTCTTCGTCCAACATATCGGCTTCGAAGTTTTCGATTAACTTCATTCGCAAAGCCGATACATCGTCCGGATTTACCGCGCTTAAGAGGATTGCATCGGGATACTCGCGTTTGAGCATCGCAATGTCTGCTTTTTCAAGCCGATCGATTTTGTTGAGCACAAGTTTGCTCGGAACATCGGAGGCGCCGACTTCTGCCAAAACCTTCTGTGTCACTTCAAGTTGTGAACGAAATGTCGGATCAGATGCATCTACAATGTAAAGTAAAAGTGACGCATTAA
>JAYSYF010000228.1:0-4086 GCA_043716655.1 Bdellovibrionales bacterium
CCAGCCGCTGTGTACGAGATGGTACCCGAAACGAGTTCGGTCGAGGGAAGAAGTGGTTCCTTGACGGGTAAGCATCGTTTGCAAATCAACTACACGAACTGCATTCATTGTAAGAGCTGTGATATTAAGTGTCCTGCCGACAATATCACGTGGACCGTGCCCGAAGGCGGCGGCGGACCGAATTACAAAGAAACTTAAAGGGAACCTAAATTAATGGCGACTTTCTTTGCTCTGACTTCGCGTGGTCTCGTCGACGCGCTTCGCGATGAACTTGCAGAGCTCGGTGCAAAGAATCTCGTTAAAGAACCCGGTGGAGTTTATTTCGATGCCAATTGGGCAACTGTGTACCGAGCGAACCTTCGTTTGCGTACCGCAACTCGAGTTGTAAAACCGATTCTTCAGTTTCCCGCCTACAAAAACGAAGACCTCTATAACAACATTCGAAAATTCGATTTCACGACGTTGATTGAGCCGCATGGGACTCTCGCTGTTGAAGCGAGTGTTCGCGATTCGGTGTTTCAAGATCAACGATTTGTCGCGATGAAAGTGAAAGACGCGATCGTCGATCAATTCCGCGACAAGTTTGGCTCTCGCCCTTCGGTTGATAACGACAAGCCAGATCTGGTCATCGTCGTTCGCGCATATAAAAATACTTTCTCTGTGAGTCTCGATACTTCAGGCGAACCTTTGTTTAAGCGCGGGTACCGCGTCGGCACTGGTGAAGCTCCGTTGAAAGAGCATGTTGCCGCAGGTTTGTTGCGTTTAGCAGAGTGGGATGGCGAAACGCCTATCGTTGATCCGATGTGTGGTTCAGGTACGATTTTGATCGAAGCGGCACTGATGGCTCGTAAGATTGCGCCTGGTACTTTGCGCCGACGGTTCGGTTTCATGGGCTGGAAGGGTTTCGATGGCGCGGCCTTCAAAAAAGAACTCGATGACGCGATGGACATGGAAGACGAAGCGAATCAGCGAATTGAATTAGCGCTCGCTCGTGTTTATCCAGTAACACTCGGTGAAGATGCTGACGTTTCTGCGGACGAAAAGCGCCGTCCATTATTTTTCGGATATGACGTCGATTCAAAAGTGATTAAGATGGCGCAAGCCAACGCTCGTGAAGCGGGAGTCGATGACCTCATTCACTTCCGTCGCCATGCGATGGAAACACTCGAGGCCCCGGTCGAAAAGGGAATCGTAATTACGAATCCTCCGTACGGAGTTCGCCTGGGTGAAGAAGAGAGTTTGAAAGACGTTTATCGCGATCTCGCGTTTACGTTGAAAAGCCGATTCAAAGGTTGGTCGGCGTTCGTGCTCTCGGGAAATCCTGAGCTTTCACAAGCGATGAAATTGAAATCGACTCGGAAGTCGCTCGTCTATAACGGCACGATCGAGTGCCGTCTCTTAAAATACGACATGTTCTAAAAGATCCAGGTTCCTAAAGCTTTTTGAACTTGTCGTCGTACTCTTTAATCAGGGTTGCTGAACGTGGCGAGTTCTGATCGAGGCAGAACGACGTCTCGCCCTCGAGCATATGCGAAATAATCGTGCCGTTGGCATTCAAGAAGATGAGGCAGAGTTGGCCGTCGGCCTTTTCATATCCGAGGCGATCGCAGCTCGTTGGCTCGTTGATTGCGGCTGTGATCAGGGGCCCCATCGAAACGGCTTTCTTCCAGGCTTTTTCAACTTTGAATTTCAGCGTCTTTTGATTTGCGGTTAGTTTCGAGTCTGTGATTCGACCGACGAAAACGGCGTCGGCTCGTTTGAAGTTTTCTTCGAGCGTTGGATAGCGATGAGTCGAACTTGTCCGGCACGCGATTGCATGAGGTGCGAACAGGAGGCTTGCAATCAGTGCGGCCGAAAATGAAATCATCGGATTCAATTTGAGTGCTCCTTCTCGACAACAGAGATTTGTTTGCAGGAGGCATCTACCTTCAATTTGTAATAGTCGTACCCCGTACGCGGGCCGACGTAGACGACGACGTTGCCGCCATCCATCTCAGTTGGATGAGCCGTGTGAAGCTGATCCGCTGGTTTGCCATTTTTCTTGGATTCGGAAATCGCGAACGACTCTGCCTGTTTCTGACAAGGAATCTTCGCTGAATAAGCTGGCGTTGAGACCAGCAGCAGTAACGCCGTAGCCAAGCTCGCAGCCATCTAAGCTCCAGGTTTGTAAATGGCGAGACCGGCCGCGAGTGCACCGAGAGCGATCGAGACTAACAATAACGTGAGCGCCATTTCTGGTTTGCGACGCAACACGACCGGAGAAGCGCCCATGACGATCCAGATTGCCAATTTACCGTAGACCCAAGGTCCGAGATTTCCCATCAGCCCGAGTCGCGCGAGAAGGCCGAAACCTGCCACAAGCATAACGACGGTCGAAATTCCATGCAGCATCATGAGGGGCTTTCGTCGGTCGCTCGGTACGAACGCTAATGCGCCGAGTGAGGTGAAGAGAGTAACGAGGCCGGCCAAGTGAAGGACTTTATAAAATTCATAGCTCATATAAAAGGGGCTAGCCGATTGAAGTCTTGGTGTCTAGTCTCGAGAGTGAATGGCAAAACAAGTAAGACACGATGGTATCTCGGATTCTAAAATAACGACGGTGCTTCCCGCCAATATTCAAAAGGCTTGGAGCCTGGCGGTTCGCACGCGTCAAAATGCCTATGCACCTTATTCGAAGTTTCAGGTGGGCGCAGCTCTGATCGATGATCAGGGGAAAATGCATCCTGGTTGCAATGTTGAAAACGCATCTTACGGCGGAACGATTTGCGCCGAACGAAATGCGATGTTGCGGGCGGTGGCCGACGGCGCGAAATCTGTGAAGGATGTCATAGTGGTGACCAAAATGAGTCCACCGGCTCCACCGTGCGCAATGTGCCTTCAGGTCTTAAGTGAGTTCGCGACCGAGCAAACTCGTGTTTGGCTCGGTGACCTGGATGGTGTGAAAGAGTCACTTTTGCTTTCGGAACTTTTACCCCGACATTTTGGTCCTAAAGCACTCGCTCGCGGCCTGAAAAAAACCTGAAGAGGAAAACCGAGCTAAGTGATTACGCACATGAGAATGTTTATTTTAGTTCGCACACTTGGTCTCTGCGTAGCTCTATGTTTTTTCACGCTCACGGCTTTTGGAAAATCTATTGTCGTCATTGGCGGGGGACTCGCGGGTCTTACTGCTGCCTATGAAATTCAGAAACTAATTGAATCGGGCGAACTGGACAAGAGTACCGAGCTTCAAGTCTATGAGGCCAAAGATCGACCGGGTGGTCGCGTCTTCACGGTTCGAATCGGTGGTAAACCGGCAGAACTTGGCGGCGAAGACATCACTGATGGTGGCGACGCTGTTCAGCTTCGACGAATTGCGGGAGAGCTGGGACTGAAAATCGTTTCTAGGCCCCAGGATGTAACTGCGAGATTCTTTTTTGATCCGGTATCGAAAAAACGATTCATGATTGATGATCTCGTAAAGTTTTTTCCGCAAATCGAGAAAAAAGAACTGATCGAAGTGCTCGTGGCAGGCGAGCAGCGCTCGAAAAATGTCTCGGGAGTTATGGATTATTTTTTTGCGAAGTACCCTGGGGCTGATTCTGAAACACGCGAGAAACGAAAGCTGATTCGAAGAATTATCGCAGAATCGATGCGTAACTATGAAGGCGGATCGGTCGTGAGGTTATCGAGCCGCTACGCACACGGATCGCTAATCGATATGACGTCGAGATTTCTGAAACGACCACGATCGGGACATGCCGTCGAGTCGATTGAAGGTGGGAATAGCGAACTCGTGCTTGCGCTGATGAAACGCCTCGGTTCGCGGGTATATCTTGGCCGACCGCTTGCGAGCGTTGACCTGACTTCCAAGGGCGACTTCGAACTGAAATTTGCTAATAGTAAAGAGTCGGATGAAAAAGCTGATAACGGCGTTCGCGCAGATATTCTTGTGCTTGCTTTGCCATGCAAGCCGTACGCAGGTATTCGTTTTGGAGCAGGCACCATCGATCAAAGGCGTCTCTCGAAAATAAAAAGTGTATCGTACGGTACTCACGCCAAAATTCTTGTTCCCGTGAATGCGTCTGACAGCGCTGAGAATTCGAA
>JAYSYF010000229.1:0-4080 GCA_043716655.1 Bdellovibrionales bacterium
CGTTTACGACGAAGTTACGAAAGATTTGACCGAGCCCACTGACGCCGAGCTTCGTGCGTACTACGAAGCGAACAAGAAAGACTATCAACGCGGCGCCCGCATTCGCCTTCGACAGATCGTGCTCGAAAAAGAAGAGGACGCAAAAAGCGTTTACGAAGAAGTGGCAAAGGGTCGTGACATCGGCGCCCTCGCTAAGCAGTTTTCCGTCATGCCAGAAGCTGCTGAAAGCGGTGACACGGGCTGGATTGAAAAGGGCATCCTCGAGGTCTTTGACCAGGCGTTCAAATTGCCGGTGAACGGCAAAAGTAAGATCGTGAAAAGCGCCTACGGTTGGCACATCTATCAGGTCATCGGTAAAGAATCGGAAAAGAAATTAACGATGGAGCAAGTAAAGCCATCGATCGTACGCGAGATAAAGGAGCGCCGCGCCCAGACACGATTTGCGCGCTGGCTCGAAGAACAGATTCGGTCCTCGACCGTGAAGCGAGACGACGCTATTCTCAAGTCGATTTCGCTCTCGACCCGCGTCGAATAAGGAGCCGTATGGCTATTTCTAAATTTCTTCTCGTCATCACTGCTTCTTGTTTCGTTTTTGCGAGTGCAGCTTTTACCGGTGAACTCGTCGACGAGATCGCCGTTATCGTAAACGAAGAAATCATCGCGCTGAGCGACGTTGCCGAATTTCAAAATCGCCTTCGAACAGGCGGACTCGTCGATGACCAGCTCGTGCCCGACGAGAAAACAAAAGAAGCTTTGTTGAAGGATCGCGAACTCGTCATCAAAAAATTGATCGATGCGCGGTTGATCGATGCAGAAGTAAAAAAGCAGGGTCTGACGGTTCCAATCGAACGTGTAGAACAAGAAGTTCGAACGATTGCCTCGCGAAACAAAATGCAGCGTGATGATCTGAAGAATGCACTTTTAGAAAAAGGCATCAGCTTTGCGGTCTACCAGGATTTTATCAAAACGGGCCTCGAGCGACAGTCGCTCGTTGAAAAGTCAGTCACTTCGAAAATCAAAATTTCGGAAGACGATGTCCTTGCTGCAATGATTGCGAAGGGTCGCGCGTCCGAGTCACAGGCTTTCGAATATTCAATCGCGCACATTTATTTCCTCTCAAGTAAAAACGGCGGCGTCGAAGGCGCTCGTGCTCGCGCCCAACAGGCGATTGCGAAATTAAAAGAAGGCGTTCCTTTCGATCGAGTCGCCGCCGATTTTTCTGAAGATCCAAATTTCGATGTAGGTGGCGTTCTCGGTACATTTAAAACCGGAGAGCTTGCAAAAGATCTCGAAGCTGCAATCGCCAAACTTACTCCCGGTGAATGGACACAGCCATTGCCGACTGCCGGTGGAGTTCACGTCGTGCGCCTCATCAAGCGACGCCTGATTCCAGATCCTTCAACTGAAAAAGAAAAAGACAAAGTTCGCGCTGAACTTGGCGAATCGCGTTTCCGTCGTCAGTACGAAATCTGGCTCGAGCTTTTGCGTTCAGAGGCGTCGATTCGCATCAACAAGTAGATAGCGGTCCATATGGCAAAACCTGTTTTTCTTGCAATCACCTGCGGCGACCGCGATGGCATCGGCCTCGAAGTCGCCCGCAAGGCATTGTCGAAAATCGGACCGCAGCGATCGGCTCGATTCGTCCTCGCATGTTCAGACGATACACACGCCACTGCCGAATTAAAAAAGCTGCGAGGCTTCAAGCAAGTGCAGCTCTCGAGTCGCGACGCCTCGCTGGATGTTGCCATTCAACTGCTAAGCGATCTTCACGCAGATGAGATTCTCGTTTGGCGAGACCGAGGCAACGAAGCCGCATGGGTCAAGAGCTGTGCACTTTTGGCATTGGCTGGAAAACTCGATGGCCTCGTCACCGGCCCCGTATCAAAGGGACGCTTTCGAAAGATTCATTCGAAATTCATGGGTCACACCGGAATGCTTTCGCGCTTGGCGAAAGTGCCGGTTCAGCAAGGTTACATCGGTCCTAAACTAAGCGTCGTGCTCGCGACCGATCACGTCCCCCTAAGGAAGGTCGAGAGTTCTCTCAGTCGCCAAACGGTGTCGCGCGCGATCGAGAACGCACTTATCATGCGGCGGCTCCTTGCAGCAGGACGCCGGTCAAAGCCGGTCGCCGTGCTCGGACTCAATCCTCACGCTGGTGAGGACGGCATCATCGGGAAATTCGAAAAGAAGCTTCGCATACCGCGTGGAGTCCTTGGGCCACTGCCTGCGGACACTGCTTTTACACCTGGCTCGATAGCGAAATACTCGGTCGTAGTTGCGCTCTATCACGATCAAGGCCTGATCCCGTTTAAGCTCCTGCACGGGCAAGACTCGGGATTCCAGATTTCTTTAGGTTTACCGTTCGTCCGCACCAGTGTAGATCACGGAACGGCTCGGGATATTTTCCGAAAAAACATAGCGAACCCAGGTTCGATGGTCGATGCGATTCAAGGTGCCATGAAGATGGCGCAGCTGAAATAAAGGATCTTTATCTATGATGAATCCAGTCATTTTTCGTGAGTACGATATTCGTGGCGTTGTCGGAAAAGATTTCGACGAGGATTTCGCCTATGACTTGGGACGAACTTACGTCACTTTCGTCATCGACCGTTCTGGTAAAAAAAATCCCACTCTTTCTCTTGGCTACGATGCGCGCCTTTCTTCGCCGGGCATTGCGAACGCGCTTGAACGCGGCATGAACGAATCGGGAGCGAATGTCATTCGTCTCGGACTTGTTACAACACCAATTTCTTACTTCTCTTGTTTCAATCTCGAAGTCGACGGCGGCTTTATGGTCACCGGCAGTCACAACCCGCCAGAGTACAATGGCTTCAAGATTTCACTCGGTAAAACCACAATCTATGGCGACGACATTCAAGAGTTGCGAAAGATCATGCAGGCAAAGCGCTACCGAGCGGGCGCTAAAAAAGGCGAGTCGCGAGATCACGATATTTTCCCGGCCTACGTCGCTCGATACAAAGAAGAATTCAAGGATCTGGCTGGAGTAAAAGTCGTTCTCGACTGCGGAAACGGTGCTGCCGGCTGTATCGCTCGTCGACTTTTCGAAGCCGTCGGCCTGAAGCCTACGATTTTGTTCGAAGAACCAGATGGAATGTTTCCGAACCATCACCCGGATCCAACTGTCGAAGAAAATCTCGATGCGATGAAAGCGGCAGTTCTGAAAGAGAAAGCTGCAATCGGAATCGGTTTTGATGGCGATGCAGATCGCATCGGTGTCGTGGATGAAAACGCGCGATTCGTATTGGGCGACGAAATGATGGTTATCATTTCGCGTGCAGTACTTGCGGAGAACCCAGGCGCAAAAATCATCGGCGACGTGAAATGTTCTGATCGTCTGTACGCAGATATAAAAAAGCACGGCGGCCAAGGCATCATGTGGAAAACCGGCCACAGTCTTGTGAAAGCGAAAATCAAAGCCGAGAAAGCTCCATTCGGTGGAGAACTCTCTGGGCACATCTTCTTCGCAGATCGCAACTACGGTTATGACGACGCACTGTACGCGGGACTTCGCCTTGTTGAAATTCTCGCAAGATCGAAGAAACCGTTGTCATCGATGCTCGAAGGAATGGGATCGGCATTCAACACTCCTGAAATTCGCATCGACACCACTGAAGAGAAGAAAGTTTCGATCGTCGAAAAACTTCGCAGTGTTTTCGGTGAAGGTTCTGCCGAACGAAAAGTGAATTTGATCGACGGAATTCGAATCAGCTATCCCGACGGCTGGGCTCTAGCGCGTGCTTCGAACACTCAGCCCGTACTCGTCTTACGATTCGAGTCTGAAACTCAAGCGGGGCTCGATCGCATTCGAAACGAATTTGAATCCATTGTGAACCCGTTGCTTTAAAAGAGCGGCTGCTTATAGAGCGGCCCGAGCCTTGCTTCGAGTCGATGTGTGACTCCGCGACGCGTACAATATTTTTTTACCACTATCACTTCTATTTTTCTCGTCAGCGCGAGAGCGACGATGTTTCATCCGCGCGTTGGCTAAGCTGGAGTAAAAGCTGGATTGAAAGCGGACACTCTGAAGCGGATGTCGAAATGGTCTCGAGGCTTGTGCGT
>JAYSYF010000230.1:0-12204 GCA_043716655.1 Bdellovibrionales bacterium
TGGTCTATGAAGCACTCTACGAACGTCCAAACGATGGGTCGGGAAACAATTCTCACGGCAGACTTTGGGTACGTCCAGCTTCGATGTTTGCCGAGTCCGTAACGGTCAACGGCCAGACTGTTCCAAGATTCAAACGCATCGGAGACTGATTACTTGCACGCTCCTCCCATTCTCTGAAACCATACTCCTTTGTGTATAAAACAACGGGAGTATTATGAGTCTTCAGCGCTTTTCGGCGACTACCTTCTCTGGATTTGCAGCTACAGTTCTGATGGTTTTTCTGGCTGTTTCTTTGGCTGGTTCGAACGCATTTGCCGAGGGCGAAGATCTTATCGTTCGCGAACCTGCTCAGAAAAAGGCCGTGAAGGCATCTGATGATGAAACCGCTTCGGACGATAGCAATTCGACCTGGGGAGCTAGTCCGGTCAACGGCGACTTCGTAAATCTTCGCGTCTCTTATCTCGGGCTCACGATCGGCTTCATCAATTTCGATCTCGAGTTCAAGGTCTCCGACAATTGGAGCGTCGGTCCTACCGTTTCTTATTGGAAATTTGATTATGATTCGGTCTATTACACTGGCGGAAGACTTTCGGCGATTCGCAAAGCCTATGGCCTTCGCGCCAACTGGGCAAACAACGGAGCTTATCGAACCGGGTTCTATCTCTCGCCGATGATTCAGATGATTTCGGCAGAGGTTAGCGGGTTTTCCACATCTTCGGGTGCGCCGGTCACAGCGACGGCATCGGCCCCACTTATCACGGGACTTGTCGGTTATCAGTGGTTCGGTCCAAGCGGCTGGAATATCAACTTCGGCGCAGGTATCGCGACGGGCGCTTCTTCGAAAGTTGAAGTGAATGATGGGACGAGAACATCTTCAGTAGAAACATCGCGAACCGGTAGCCTCGCCCTCGACCTGATGATCGGCTACGTCTTTTAAGATACCCGTGCTTAACGGCGCGGATCGAACGCATCTCTTAGCGCTGAACCGATCAGGTTCAGTGCAGTTAAAGTAGTGAACAATGCGAGCGACGGAAACACTGCGAGCCACCACGCTCGTTGAAAGTGCGTCTGCGCCTGTCCGAGCAATTCACCCCACGACGGTGTTGGTGCGGACAATCCGAAACCGAGATAATCGAGCGTCGCAAGACCCGTAATCGAGCCCGCAATCAAAAACGGAGTTAGCGTAATCAATGGCGTCAGCGAGTTCGGCAGAATATGTCGGAAGATAATTCGCGACTGCGAGGCACCCAGAGATCTCGCCGCTTCAACAAACTCGCGTTTTCGCAATTTTAAAAATTCCGCACGAATGTAGACCGAGATTCCCGTCCAACCGAAAAAGACGGTGAATGCAGCGAGAATCCAAACATTCGGCGCAAAAATCGACGCCAAAATAATTAACAACATCAGCGTCGGCACTGATTCCCAGATTTCGAGAACACGCTGACCGATGATGTCGACCCATCCGGCGAGGTAGCCCATAGGTGCACCCAACAAGACGCCGAAGAGACACGAGAACAACCAAACTGAAAAGGCGTAACTCATTGAGTAGCGAAAACCGTACAGCAGTCGGGCCGCAACATCTCGGCCGCTTTCGTCAGTTCCGAATACGTTCGTAGAACTCGGCTTCGATGGAAGTTCATCGAGGGTGGCGTTTCGTTCGAAGGCGTCCCATGGGATTGCAGGCCAAAGAACCGAATCCTCGGGGCCGAGCTGAAGAATGCGAAAATCCATGACCATCGATTCCTGGCCGAATTCAGACGGATGTAGGTTCTGAGCGACGGGGAAATATGTTTTGCCGTGGTAGTTGAGATAAATCGGTTTACTGTTCGCCCAGAACTCGGCGGTCGCACTGAAAAAGCCGATTATCAGCAGAACGGCGACCGAAACCATTGCTGAACGATGCGCCTTGAACCGGCGCCAGCGCTTTCGCGAAAGTTCATTCTTAAAAATCTTCTCCATCATACGGCTTCGACCTTCGTTCGAATCATGTGAAGTCGATCCTTGGATCAACCACGACATACAACAGGTCGGTCAGGAGTCGACCGAATAAAAAGAGAATACTTTGGAAGAAGATGAGTCCCATCAAAACATTGTAATCACGCGCGTTCGCCGAAGTGATCGAGAGTAAACCCATTCCATCCAGGGAAAAAATCGACTCCACGATGATTGAGCCGGCGAACATCACAGAAAGAATTCCGCCCATGCCAGTCACGATCGGGATGAGAGCGTTTCGAAGCGCGTGTTTCAGAAATACAAGTTTTTCAGGAACACCCTTCGCTCGCGCCGTTCGGATGTAATCGAGCTTCACGACGTCGAGCATTGAGTTCTGCATCATGATCGTCAGAAATGTAAAGCTACCGAGCATGTAACAAATCAAAGGCAGAACCGCGTGACGAATGCGATCCCAAATCTGCGCCCAGAAACTGAGGTCGGCATAACTATCGGAAACGAGATTTCCGAGCGGCAAGATCGGATAGAAACTTTGGCCCGCGAGAAACGTACGCAGCAAGATACCTGCGATCAGCGCTGGAATTGAATAAAGAACGAAGAGTATGAAACTCGAAGATATATCGAACTTGGTTCCGGCTCGAATCGCCTTGATCACGCCAAGTGGGATACAGACCAAATAACTCAAGATCATCGCGGTGAGTCCGAACATGAGAGACACCGGCATTTTACTGAGGATGACGTCTGTGACCGGTTCTTCGTATTTGAAACTATCTCCGAAGTTCAGCTGGGATAAGTTTTTGATCCAGATGAAATAGCGTTCGTGAATAGGCTTATCGAAACCGTACTGTTTATTGAGAGCATCGATGACGGCCTGAGAAACGCCCGAGTCGCCACGACCGCCGCCAAGTCCGCCGCCGCCACCCGAGCCACCGCCCATTGAGCCGCCCATACGAAGCTGCTGCAGCTTTTGATCAACGGGAGATCCCGGAGCGAGATTGATAATAACGAAACTCAAGAGGGTAATTCCGAAGAGCGTCGGGATCATAAGGAGGATGCGTCGAAGAATGTAAGTTGCCAAAGCTGCCCCCTCCCGAAAAAACCGGGCCCTCGCCTTTTAGCAAGGGCTCTTCAGTAATCATATTTGAAACTTAAGCAGAGAAATTACTTTATGTCCGACATCCACCAGTAGTCAGTTCCGATCGCAAACTTGAACGTGTCTTTTGGAAGACCGATCTGTTTGTTGACCGCATAAAGATCGTACTTGTTGTTGAACAAGAATGCGTAAGGAGCATCGTCAGCAATCATCGCATAAATTTTGCGATAGATTTTGATTCGCTTTTTCTTATCGAGTTCTGCGATACCCTCGTCGATCAATTTGTCGACTTCTGGATTCGAGTAGCCAGTGCGGTTCGAACCGCCCGCTTTGATAGAATCTGAGTGCCAAATTTGTTTTGGATTGTTGTCGACAGCGCCGCCGCCCCAAGCCATTGCAACTGCATCAAACTTGCGCTCGTCGAGATTCTTCATCAGCGCGTTCCACTCGAGCATCTGAAGGTTCATCTTAACGCCGGCCTTCTTCATATCCTCTTGGTACATGACCCAATACTTCTGGGTATCTTTGCTGCCGTAGAACAATGTGAACTCGAACGGCTTGCCGCCTTTATCGAGAACGCCGTCTTTATCCGAATCAACCCATCCCGCTTCTTTCAAGAGTGCCGCAGCCTTCTTTACGTCGAACGGAATCGCCTTCACTGCTGGATCTGCATATTCGCTCTGCTGATACCACGGGCCCGTCGCTGGAAGCGACATGCCGAAGCGAAATTTCTTGTTCATCTCTTCGCGGTTCATCAAGTGCGCCAAAGCTCGGCGAACTTTTTTGTCAGCAAATTTCTCTTGAGTCAGATTCCAGCCGATATAACCGAACGACTTCGGAGCGAGGTTCTCGACTTTCTTTTTCAAAACTTCAGTGCCCCACGGAGCGCCTTCAGTTTTTGAAGCGTAGGCTTCTGGAGTCAAAGTATCGAAGTGCAGCTCGCCTTTTTTCAGGCGCTCAAGAACGAGGTTCTCTTCTTTATCGAAACGCATACGAATCGTTGCGAAATTGTAACGACCACGCTGTTCGGCAACGGCGTTGCCCCACCAGTTTTTATTGCGCTCAAGGATAATCGACTGACCTTGGTTGTACTCTTTCAACTGGTACGGTCCCGATCCCAGAATTGTCTTGTTCTTCTTTTTGCCTTCTTCAGCGTTTCCGTAGAAATGCTTAGGCAAAACAGTGAGGCCTGCAACGACGTCGAAGTTTCCGAAGTATTTCGACTTCGTCGTGAACTTAATCGTGTTTGGACCTGTGACTTCAGCCTTTTCGATGTTCTCGTAGTAGGGACGAAGATGAGCTGCGTTGTATTTCTCGTCGAAGATCACATCGAAGCTAAATTTTACGTCTTCGATCGTGACTGGCTTGCCGTCGCTCCATAGAGCGCCGCTACGAAGGGTGAACGTAAACTCCTTACCGTCTTTCGAAATTTCGTATTTCTCGGCAAGTCCCGGCTCGAACTCGTAAGTTTCGTAGTTACGGTTCATCAGGCTATCCATGATGTAGACCTGGAGAGTTTGATTATAAAGATCTGTTCCAGTGATCGGGTTCATCGTCGTCGGTTCTGCACCGAGGTTGTAAAGAAAAGTTCCGCCCTGTGGCGCCTTCTCGTTACCCAGAATCTTAACTTTCGCGTTCGCCTTCGGCTTGTCGGCGTTTCCGTTTGCTGCCATTGCGGTCGTCGCAATAAGCTGCGCGCCTACCGTCGCGACAAGTGTCGCGCCTATTGTCAGCGCTGTCGCCGCGGTAACCGTCGCCTTAAGCGCGTTTTCTACGACTACCTTTAATCTTGCTCGCATCTCTTCCCCCATCGTTAAAACAAACATAGGAACGGCGATAATCTCTTAAATCGACAAGAGTTTAGCAAGGCCCAATAACGACTAAAACACTCTGATGCGCTCTTCCGAAACGTTCCCTTTGGCACCACTTTTCGTGTACAGCTATATGTCGCCGGTGCTTGTTCGACACTACCGGTGCAACTATCTGCCTCGACCGTTCTCTCGAAAGGACCTGAAAAAGCTTATGGCTAAACAACCGCGCGCTCCCGCTAAACCCGCCTACAAAGTAGACGAAACAAACGCGATCGATGACGGCCATTATGATGGCGATACGACACCACTTGCTGAAAGCGGCATCTTCGGACTTCCAACTTCAGCAGAAGACTCGAAAATTCATCTGTTACCTGTGCCGTGGGAAGTCACAACTTCTTACGGAAAAGGCACAAGCAACGGTCCAAAAGCTATTTTGCGCGCGAGCCGACAGGTCGATCTGTTCGATATCGAAACCGGCGATGCCTGGAAAATCGGATATCACATGGATGAGATTTCACAGAGCTGGTTAAAACGAAATTCGGTTCTTAAGGAAAAGGCTCAGGAGCGCCTTGAATTTCTTGAAGCAGGAGAAACAAGCGAGAGTTCAGAAGGTCTGAAAAATGAAATCAACAAAGCATCCGATGAACTCAACGCGTGGGTCGAAGAGCTTGCTGAAAAAAGTCTCGCGCTAGGCAAAATCGTCGGGGTCGTTGGTGGCGATCACTCGTCACCGTTCGGACTCATTAATGCGATTTCAAAAAGGCTGAAAGGCGATTTTGGGATTTTGCATATCGATGCTCATGCAGATTTGCGTGACGCGTATCAGGGCTATACTCATAGCCACGCTTCAATCATGCACAACGTCGTATCAAGGATTAAACCGCGCGTTCTCGTGCAGGTTGGTATTCGCGATTTCTGCCGTGAAGAGTTTGAATTCAGCGAAGCACATCGAAATAAATCTGGCGACGTTGGCAGCACACGCATCGTTACTCACTATGATCGCCAAATGAAGAAACGCATTTTCGCAGGCGAATCATTCGACTCGATCGTGAAATCGATCGTCAGCGACCTTCCAAAAAACGTTTACGTTTCTTTCGACATCGACGGTTTAGATCCGGCGCTTTGCCCCAACACGGGAACACCTGTGCCGGGGGGCCTCAGCTTTGACCAAGCCTCATCAATTCTGTCGGCCCTTGCCGATAGCGGTAAGAAGATTGTCGGATTTGATTTGAACGAAGTATCGGAACCCGAAGAGGGCTTGGCCGAGTGGGACGCAAACGTCGGTGCACGGTTCTTGTTTAAACTTTGTGGATGGACGGCAGTCACCAATGGACTGGCGGAGCGACGGCTGTGAGCAAAATGACCGTGAGCAAAAAAAACGCCGCAAAGGAAAAGCCCGCGCCTTGGTATGCGGCTGGAATTCAGTTCGAGTGCCAAGGATCCGGTCAGTGCTGCGTTTCGCACGGCGAATACGGATTTGTTTATGTCACAGGCGCCGATCGAAAACGTATGGCTGCGCTTCGTGGAATTTCATTGGCAGAATTCACCAAGCAGTTCTGCCTCAAAGAAGAGGGCCTCTATCGGATTCGCGATGGCGTTTCCGACGATCCGAAAGCCCCCGATGCAAAACCCTGCGTCTTCTTAGAAAAGAAACGCTGTACGGTTTATTCCGCTCGTCCCGCACAATGCCGCACTTGGCCCTTCTGGCCAGAAACGATGAGCGCAAAAGGTTGGACGAAGGATGTCGCAAAGTTTTGCCCAGGCGTCGGCAAAGGCCGCGTTTGGCCGAAAGAAGAAATTGAAGCCATCGTGAAAGAGCAAGCGGCCTGGGAAGACGAGCTCGCTCACGGGCGCTAAGCTGCGTTCTGTTTCGTTTCTTTGAATCGCTCTGCAAGCTCTTCGACCTTGAGATTTTCGAAGAGGCACGCGTACGTCAGATAACCGGACACGAAGATCACCGGCAGTCCGATGAAAAAGAGCGGAAGCAAAAAGCAAAGCGCAGAGAAAACGATGATTCCAAGCAGGTAGAATGAGAAGACTAGCAACGGCTGCCAGTTCGCCGTTGTTGCGCGCAGGTTAAGCTCGATCGACTCAGCAAATGCTTTGTCCTTGAACACGATCAGCGGACCTGAAAATGCGGTCAGCGCGACCCAGATCAACATCAATGTCAGATTCATCCAAAACTCGACAAAACCGGCTAACGCTCCACCCTCAAGCATTCGGCTCAAGCCTTTTTGCAAAAGTGCGATGCCGACACCTGAAACTGCGAGCGGCAAGAGTGCACGCATCCACTGTTGATTCTCGAAGGCCCGGAACAAGTCCGTAAAGACGGCCGGTTTTCCTTCGATCAGTTTTCGAATGATATGCATCTGTCCCACGCTCAGAAATGCGATCGGGATAGACGAGAGTACCTTCACATAAGGAACCATCTCCATCGCTAACAGAACGCCTAAAATGAAAAGCGACGAGCCGAGAAGAATTTCGTAGTGGCGTTTTAAGATTCGCCAAGCGGCCGTGAGAATAACAAGAGCGGTGTCGTTCGAAATGACATGGAAGTCGTTCATGATGGCTCCACGAGATGAGATTTCACTGATGCAAAAAAAAGAGGCCCCGAGTATCGGAGCCTCCATTTAAATTTCTTTCCGCTGTTAGCGCAAAGCTTTTGAACTGCGCGTGTTTATCGCGCGTAACGCCGTCGCGCTTTTAGCGCGCGTAACGTTTTTGAAGAGATTCGCGAAGCTCGGCACCCTCGATAGAGAGGCGAGTCCACGGAATGGCTCGAAGACGCTCGGGCTCGATGATTTCTTCTGTTTCTTCGCAGACACCGTAAGTGCCGGCTTCGATTCGGCCGAGGGCCATTTCGATTTCGACGAGCTGCGTTCGCAGTCTCTCGTGAAGGGTCAGAGTCTCGGCTTCAGCCAATACTCGAACCGTCTGATCCGCCTCATCGCCGCCTTTGTCTTCAATATGCAGCTCCTGACGTGTGTTGCGAACACGGTTCAGAACTTCTGCCTTCGCATCGAGAAGAAGAGTTTTGCACTCTCTAATCAATGTCGCTTCGATTGCCCCCATCGTAAGCCCCCTTGATCTCGCCCTCGAGATCACCCTTAAATTCCATCTAACTTGTCCGCCTGGCTTAGTGCCATTTTGGAACTTTGAAAGTTAGCCACACCCGGAACACCTGGCGCAAGCACATTCTTACATTTTCTGTCAGGATTTAATTATGCGATATTTGGGCGTTTCTGCGTCTCAAAGCGGGACGACCCACTTGACCTCGGTCTTAACTTACAGAGCCTGTAAAAAACCGGAGCTTTCGCTCTAAAAGCTAACCCTAGAGCGGCGTACAGGGATCCATACGTTCGCTTCGCGGGTCCAATAAGAACCCTGATATTCGTCCTCGAGACGCACCCAGTTGCCTTCGCGATCCGTCTTTTTGAACGGCGTGTAACGGTCGGCGACCTTAAAATCTGCCGGCCCGTCCTCTTTACTGAACCCTTTTCGGAGGGCCGCCGTCCGCACTTTGACCACGGCGCACGACTGATTCGCTGAAATGACTTTCGATATGACCCAATGAGTTTGCCCGCGAAGGTCCTTCACTTGTGACCAACCATTCGCGGTTGCGATCCGCTGAAGCGGCATATTGCGACCGACATTCCACGTTACTTTTGCTGTCACCGCAGGTGCGGCGCGAAGTTTCGCTTTTGCGGCAATGACACAAACCGGTTCGTTGAGGGGTTCCTCGGCGGAGTATGCGAGAGGCACGAAGATGGTCGCTAGGAGACTAGCCAAAAGTCCTGCCGTGAGTGACTGCATGAGTGCCCCCAGTCGATTTCGTGCGCCTGCACATCGACTAAAGTCCTATCGGCCGGAACTGTCTCAATTCTTAAGTGAATTCTGGTGAGCGACGTAAACTTCTTCGAAAAAGTTCGACAGTTTCTGGGAACATTCGCCGTTCCCAATTGAAACGCCTTTGGAGTTTACTTCGCTGTCGGTTTACCCGCAGGCACGGCCTGCAACTGAATCGCCGGAATGACGTTTGCCTTTGGCTTGCCGCCAACCAAAGGCCCCGTCTCGTCCGTCGGCTGATCGACTTTAACTGATGGTACGGGCTTTCCGACTTTCTTGGCTGCTGATTTAGTCACGGGTGGCGACGTCTGCGCCGGAAGCACCGGCTGACCGCTCTCTTCCAATACTTCGCCGCATCCGAAAGCTCTAGAAACCCGCGCGACTAAGTCCAAGTCCGTTTCTGGAATTCTGATCTGCACGCCGGTTTTAATTCCGTTTGGAAGTCCGGCGGTGAGTTCGTCTCTTCGCAGTTGTTCCAGTCGGCATTCGTATCCTGTTACTTTCTGATCCTTACAGCGTGGATCGCCTTTTCCTTTTTTCGGAACCGACTGGAAATCATAATAGACGGCTTCTTTTCCCGGAACTTCTATGTAGAGAAGTGGCTGATGTTTTCGCCCTTCTTCCCATTTCAAATCGCCAATTAAAGTTTTCGTTGAATTGAACGCGTCGAAGAGTTCTTCGAGAGTCGGGTTGCGAGCTTCTGCGCCAGTCCCCTTTTTGATATGTATGAAACCTTTTTCGATTTTCGAGTCGCAGCTTTGCGCTACGGGAGGTGTGGCAACGGCCGCCGAAGCGACTGAGGAAACGAAAGCAATCATCAATAGAGCGCAGCTCAACACCGACTTCATATTCACCCTCAAGACTGGTTGATCTTCAGTTTACCGAATTGAGTTCGAAAGGTGCGAGTTTATTTTCGGCTTGGAAGATGTTTGTCGTCGATTACAACCGCATCGACGTCAATCACGGCCGACGAGGCATCGAAGTCTTCGCTACGACTGGACGAACGTCCAACGTTTCCTCGCTGCCGAACGGCAACGACATTCACAAGGCGTTTCGCGCCCCATCGACGCAACGGTGGCACGAGCAAAAGTACAGCTAGAGCGTCGGATAGAAATCCTGGGATCAGAAAGAGAACACCCGCGAGACCGATCAGTGCGCCATCGAGTGCTGCGAGTCCCGGCGGTTTACCTTCGCGCATCGCCTGCGCGACCCCCACCGTCAGTCGCAAACTCGAAGTTCGAAAAAGTCCAATACCTAGAACGAACGCGGCAACGCAGGCGAAAAAAGCATTGGCGAAACCGAACTCACGAACGACGGCGAGTCCCAGATAAATCTCGAGAAAAAGAAATGTGAGAAATCCGAGAAAGAAATTTCTTATAATCATTTGATCGCTGCCAAATCGAGTTCGACGAACACGGGGCAATGATCCGAACCTTCAACTTCATCCAAGATCTCGGCGCGCTTTACAGCTGGTAATAAACCTTTCGTCACGCAAATGTAATCAATGCGCCATCCCCGATTCACGGGACGCGCTCGTTGAATCTGACTCCACCAGGTGTATGCGCCTTTTTCTTGTGGATGAAAGTGTCGATACGTGTCGACGAATCCGAGTTCAAGAAACTCATCCATCCAGGCGCGCTCTTCTGGCAAAAATCCGCTCTCAGCTCCGAGGCGAATCGGATCGTACACGTCGATATCTCGATGTGCGACGTTGTAATCTCCAACGACGATGATCTCGCGACCACTCGCTATTTTCTGCTTCAGGTGATCGTTCAGCGCATAGAGAAAGACTTGTTTGAAATCGTGTCGCTCTTGGCCGCTTCCGCCGTTTGGGAAATAGATATTGTAGACCAGAAATTTTCCGTGATCCGATATGACGATGCGGCCCTCGTTGTCATAAATCTCGACGCCGATTTTGTTCAGAATTTCGCACGCCGGTAATTTGCAATTCGCTCCACTCGGCGCATCCGCCTTTAGAAACGTCGCGACACCCGAGTAGCCCTTTTTCACTGCAGACGACCATGTGCCCTGCATGCCTGACGGGTTTCGAAGATCCATTTCAACTTGATCGATGTGCGCCTTCGTTTCTTGAAGGCACAAAATGTCCGGCGCCTCGCGCTCGACGAAGGGCAAAAATCCCTTTCTCCCGGCTGCTCGAATTCCGTTCACGTTCCATGAGATGATCTTCACTGAGCCTCCATTGCCGATCGTTGCGCTCTGCGCCGTAGTCTTGTTCGCGCGCTGGTACTTGCCCGCTACTAGCCAACCCTTTAGAACAGTACCTCGTCTTTAGGAACTTTTTTTCAGGAGGATTAACATGGCTATGATCGGACAACCCGCTCCGCTTTTCACGACGACGGCTGTCGTCAACGGTGGCGAATTTAAAAAAGTAAGTCTCGCAGATTACAAAGGCAAATGGGTCGTATTGTTTTTCTATCCGCTCGACTTCACATTTGTTTGCCCAACTGAAATTACTCAGTTCCGAGATCGTTTAAAAGAATTCAAAGAAGCTGGCGCAGAAGTGCTTGGCTGCTCGATCGATTCCGAGCACGCGCACAAACGTTGGTTGAAAGACGATCTTGGCGATCTCAACTATCCACTTCTCGCCGACACGACAAAACGCATTGCGCGTGACTACGGTGTGTTGCTCGAAGATTCGGGCGTCGCAACTCGCGGTACGTTCGTTATCGATCCGCAGCAAAAAGTTCAGTACATGGGAATTCACAACCTTGATGTCGGTCGCGATGCGGGCGAAATCTTGCGCGTCGTTCAGGCTCTGCAAACGGGAGAACTCTGCGGCGCCGGTTGGAAAAAAGGCACTGCTCACGTAAAAGTCGGCAAGTGATCTGAGAGGTCTTCGCTCAAGGAGTTTTCACTGAGATGAAGTACGAAACTTTTCTGGCGCAACTTGCAGTTGAGTATCCGGTAACAGCGAGCGAACACGACGTTCGTTCGCTTGTGATTCACAGCTTAATCGCGCCGACAGAATTGGAATTGCCGAAAAAATGGTGGGACGAGGCCGAGCGCCTCGTTTTTCTTTTTCACAATCGGATTCGAAATCATCCCGTTCGCAGCGAAGAGTTGCGAAATCAAGAACCTGTCGTTCCCCGGGTGGATAACGCTTCTGTATTAATGTCTTACGACTTTCACGTCGATTTCGCTGAGGAACCAACGGGACGCCTTCGGCTTATCGAAATCAATACCAACGCATCGATGAGCATGATGATCGACTTGATGAACGCCGAGCGTGCGCTGAAACCGCTTTGTCATGGCTGTCGGCGATTCAAAGACGAATTGATCGACGATTTCACCGAAGAGCTCGGTCGTCCGCTTCGCGGCGCACGAGTTGCGATTGTCGACGATGCACCGACGAAACAAAAAATGTATATCGAGTTTCTCATGTACAAAGAACTTTTCGATGCGCGAGGTGCTCAGTCGAAAATTCTCGATCGCTCCGAACTTGCAATGCGTGACGGAGGACTTTGGGCTGGCGAATTCGGGCCC
>JAYSYF010000024.1:0-2412 GCA_043716655.1 Bdellovibrionales bacterium
CCTTCAGCCGCGGTCGGCAGGCCTTTACCTGCATCGCCTTTGTACTTAAGGAAATCGGCATCTCGCGCGAGTGGAGATTCGCCTTTTTCCGAAGGTTTATAGTCGGCGACGTTCGGAAGCAAAACGGGCAGTTCGTTCAAGGGAACGGTTTTAATGTCGCCGTTCGGAAAGTGAACGAGTGGGAACGGTTCGCCCCAATAGCGCTGACGGCTGAAAAGCCAATCGCGCAATTTGTATTGAGTGACCTTGGTGCCCAATTTCCTTTTTTCGACTTCAGCGATGGCCGCTTTAATTGCGGCTGTCTTTTCGAGTCCGTTCAAGAACTCGGAATTGACGAGTTTGCCTTCGCCTGTGAACGGCAAATCTCCGCCATCCAGAACCCGCACGACATCGAGCTTGAAAGCCTGAGCGAATTCGAAATCGCGCTCGTCGTGACCGGGTACTGCCATGATGGCGCCGGTTCCATAGTCCATCATCACGTAATCCGCGGTCCAAATCGGAACAGATTTGCCAGAGAATGGATTGATGGCGTTCGCGCCAGTGAAAACACCGGTTTTTTCGGTCGCAGCTTTACGTTCGACGTCAGATTTTGATGCCGCGGCAGCTTGGTAAGCGGCGACGGCCGCCTTTTGCGCTGCGGGAACGACGGATTTCAGGATCGGATGCTCAGGAGAAACTACCATGAACGTCACACCGAACAAAGTGTCGGGGCGAGTGGTGAACACTTCGAGCTTTTCAGACGAAGCTTTTCCATCAGCGCCGGCGACTGCGAAAGTGACGTTCGCTCCTTCCGATTTGCCGATCCAATTTCGTTGCGCTTCGACGGTGCGGTCCGGCCAATTTACTTTGTCGAGATCCGCGATCAGGCGATCCGCATAATCGGTAATCTTGAGCATCCACTGCTTCATCGGAACTTTGATGACGGGATGTCCACCGCGTTCCGATTTTCCGTCGACAACTTCGTCGTTCGCTAAGACCGTGCGAAGTTCGGGGCACCAGTTGACCGGTGCATCTTTTTGATAAGCCAAACCTTTTTCAAAAAGTTTTTCGAAGATAAATTGAGTCCATTTGTAAAACTTCGGATCCGCCGTCGAAACTTCGCGCGACCAATCGAACGAGTAACCCATCGTTTTCAATGTCGATCGAAACGAGCTAATCGCTTTTTCTGTTGTGATCGCAGGATGTACGCCGGTCTGAATCGCGAACTGCTCGGCTGGGAGTCCAAACGCGTCGTAACCCATCGGGTGCAAGACGTTGAAACCGCGAGCGCGTTTATAGCGAGCCATAATATCGGTCGGAGTGTACGAGGCTAGATGTCCAACATGCAGACCGTATCCCGAGGGGTAGGGGAACATGTCGAGCGCGTAATATTTGGGCTTTTTCGTGGTGCGAGCGTCTTCCGTCTTGAAGGCGTGCTCGTCATCCCATTTCTTCTGCCACTTGGAATCGATTAAACCGTGATCATATGCCATAAATTCTTGTACCAAAGTCGAGGCCGAAATCGAAGCCGAGAATCTCATCAAGCTGGTTTACTAACTAACTGTGCTGATAAGCTGGAGGAGATGACGGACCTGGATAAAACGCCAACGAATGACATGATTGCTCAGGCCAATCGCTCGGTGATGACCGAAAAACGCCGCCGTTTGGTCATGATGGTTGATGACGATCGCGACAATCTGAAATTGATCGGAGCCCTCCTCACACACGAGGGTTACGACGTCGTCCAAGCCGAATCGGCTGAGGAAGCACTCGAGCGTCTTAAGACCGTCGAGCCGCATTTGATCCTGCTCGATATCAACATGCCGGGACTTTCTGGAATCGACATGTTGAAGCAGCTTCGCGGTCGCGAGAATTACGTGTCAGTCATTTTCGTTTCTGCACGAAGCGAAACCGGTGACGTCGTTCGCGGTCTCGATGAGGGAGCGGATGACTATATTTGTAAGCCATTCGAACCGACCGAGCTTCTGGCTCGCGTGCGCTCGCAGCTGCGAATCAAAGACCTGCAAGACCGTTTATCCGCTATGAACCATCGCCTGCAGGAGCTCGTCGACATCGACGATCTTACGGGTCTCTACAACATGCGCTCGATCTATGATCGCCTCGAAAATGAGATCAATCGAGGCAAGCGCTATAGTCGTTCGGTCGGCATCATCATGCTGGACATGGATTTTTTCAAACGCGTGAACGACACGAATGACCATCTCTTCGGAAGTTACGTTCTTGCTGAGGTTGGGAAAATCATTCGTCAAAACGTTCGAACGGTCGACTTCGCCGCTCGCTATGGCGGCGACGAATTTCTGATCGCGCTTCCTGAAACTTCAATTGAGGGCGCTTCGAAATTTGCAGATCGTATTCGAGTACGTATCGAGCAAACTCACTTCGAAAAAGACGGTCAGGCGATGCGTTTGACGG
>JAYSYF010000231.1:0-12200 GCA_043716655.1 Bdellovibrionales bacterium
CGTAATTTCGCCGTCAGGTGGGGTTGTGCCAATGGTCGTCTGTGGCCAACAAGCCGTAAACGCTTCGGTCAGCGACAAATAACCATCTTTTCCGTCGGCAAGGTTCGACTCGGGAATCGTTGGGAAATGCGCTGGTAAAGGCGTAGGTGTCGGATCGGCTGCTATTGGATTTGAGCTTCCAGAATCGGGCAAGTTGTAGGCAGAATCGTCGCGCTTAAACTTGAAGACGCCGTGCTCTGCGCTTTGAAAACCAAGCCAAAAAACCACGATCCCAAGTGCGAGCGTTGTTAAAAAGTTCCTTAATAAGGAGCGCGGCTGTGGGTTCACGGCGAAATTCTATGATTTGAAACGATGCGCGAGCAACTCTTTGCTTGTCCCAGGGCCACGAACAGAGTCCAATGGGGGCGTACAAACTAGGTAAAACAACTAGAGGAGAGATTAAGTAATGAGCACTCGTCGTACGTCGGCCATTGCGGCCATTGTTGTTGCAGGTTCGATGGCTTTGACCATAGCTGGCTGCAAATTTGTTGGTAATGCAAAGCTAGAAGCGGACGAGGCTAAAGCCAACTACGCTCTCGGGCTTGAAATCGGAACCCAAGTTAAAAAATTGAACGTAAAAGCAAACGATGCAGCGATCCTTGCGGGCGTTGAAGATGCGCTTGCGGGCAAAGAGCCACGCGTTCCACGCGAAGAAATTCGTGCGGCAATCATGAAGATCAGCGAAGCGGGCGCTTCGAAATCTAAAGAAGCAGGCACGGCTTTTCTCGCGACAAACAAAGCGAAACCTGGAGTTACGACCACTGCGTCTGGACTGCAGTACGAAGTTATCGCTGCGGGTGACGGACCATCGCCAACTGATGGCGACGTCGTAAAGGTTCACTACAAAGGTACTTTGACCGACGGAACTGTTTTCGATTCGTCGATCGATCGTAAAGAACCAGCTGAGTTCCCGCTCGGTCAGATCATCAAGGGCTGGGACGAAGCTCTGAAACTTATGAAAACAAAAGCCAAGTGGAAACTCACGATCCCACCAGATCTCGCTTACGGCGATCGTGGTGCGGGTCCGATCCCACCAAACAGCGTTTTGGTTTTCGAAGTTGAATTACTCGAGATCAAAAAAGGCGCGGCTCCAGCTGCACCGGCTGGTCATCCAACAGCGGCAAAAGGCAAAAAGAAGTAAACAGCGGTCATGAGTGATCGCGGTTTCAAGCGGAAAAGGCGGACTTCGGTCCGCCTTTTTTATTGAACCTGAAGGGTTCACGAAATTTACCTAGGTTAGATTCGCGATAAGAGTAGAATTTGGCGATGGGACTTTTTGAAAGTCGAGGCTGGCGGTTTATCAGCTTCAACACAGAAAATTTTTTCGTTTATCTGGACGAGATCCCCTCGAAAAATCCTCGCGAGATGAACGAGATCGAATGGCAGCGCCTGTCTCGCTCCACGCTAGAAAATAAACAGCTCAGTAAAATTCTAGAGATCGCTCGTTCGATCGACGATCTTGATCCCGACATCATGATGTTAAGTGAGGTCGGGGGACGCGAAAGTTTGGCTAACTTTTCTCGCTATTTTCTGCAGGATCGGTACGCACCTTATTTGATTGAAGGAAACTCGGATCGCGGAATCGATCTAGGATTCCTTGTGAAAAAAAGTTTGCCGCTGAAGTACGACCTCATTTCTCACAAAAGTCGGAAACTCGATTTCCTTTATCCGCATGAACGAATGTCGAAAGAGACGGGTTATACGCACTTGCGCAGCGGTCGTGTGACGAGCCATAGATTTTCGCGCGATGTCGTCGAGCTGCGGTGTTATGCGGATACTGGAGATCTGGCGAACCAAGAGTCTCCCGAGTTTATAATCATGCAAGTTCACCTCAAATCGCCACTTGATAAAGACCGCATCGATCCCGGCGGTCGCGACCGGCGTAAAGCCGAGCTCGATATGCTTGTTCAGATTTACGGAGAAGTCCGAGACGAACTGCGGCGGCCCGACGGTTCGCTCGTGCCCATATTTATCTCGGGCGATTTCAACGGAACTATCTTCGCGAAACCGGGCAACGAAGAAGAAACTGAATTTGAAAGTATGCGTGCGAGCGATTTGCGTTGTTCGCTAGCGCTTGCTGGGATTTCTCCGGACGAGCGATTTACGTGGATGTATTTGAATAATCGAAGGCCGGGAAACTATCGGCAATTGGATTACGTACTTGTTCCGGAAAATCTGAAGCCGCGAATTGATGAAAAACAAACGTGGGTTTACAGATTCAAAGACGAGCATGGTTCGTATCGAACGATTCCTCGCAATCAAAACGAGAAGCGTCTGCTTCCGAGCGATCATTATCCAGTCGTACTGACGCTCAAACCGGCTTCGACCTCAAGCCATTCGTCTGATTCTTTAAAACCCAAATCTGAATAGAAATTCTTAATTCGCGGGTTTGAAGCGTCAGAGTACAAAACGAGACCGCTCGCATTTTCGAGACGCGCTTCGTGCTCGATCCCTTCGACTGCCTGGCGGCCGCAGCCGCGACCGCGATGAATCGGGTCAACGAAGAGAAGCGACAGTCGACACGAGCGACCGAATTTGCGATCTGTGTATTCTCCCGATAGCGCAGCCATTCCTACTGGCCGCAATGCATTCTCAAAAATAAGCAGGCGACCGCGTTTCATCCATTCGGCGACTTCGAGCGATGTGCCTTCAGTCGTGGCATCGGTTTCGCTTGCAAAATTTTTTGCCCAACGTAACAGAAGTGGGCGATCGGCTTCATTCGCACGGCGCGAAACTAGGCTGTACGCAGGTGACATTGGAAGATCTGGTTTAGCGGTTTTAGGTGAGGCCGGCGAAATAGGGGCAGTCGAAAGAGTGAGTCGTTTTCCCCATGAAAGTTGTCGCTCGATAATCTCGTTGGCGTCGAAGGGTTCGACGACGAACCCGAGCTGCTGCAAATCTGCTTGGGTTCCCATCACAGAAGCCATTTTGATTTTCATTCGAAGAAAACTCCTGAACTCATTCGCAAATTCTGAAGCTGTTTGTGATGCACTTTGGGCAATAAGAGCGACGCGATCTCCTGGCAAAAGAGCTCCAAGAGCGATCACGGACTTAGTTCTATCTGTGACAGAAAACCATAGAATCGAAAGCCCGACTTGGCGTTCGGCACGTTTCGCTAGCGTCAGTAACTGATGGTGTGAAACCAGCCATTTCCATTCGGGGTCGTTCGAAAAATCTAGTTGGTCAAGCCATGCCTGCGGTCGGTCAAGCCAGTGAAGCGCGAAATGTCGACTTTGACTCGAATTGCTCACGTGGTTAGCCTAAAGGACCCGGGACTTAGATAAAAGAGGAACTTGATAATGAAGAGTGGAAAGCGCCGGATCGGATTGATGACAGGCGGAGGAGACGCGCCGGGCCTTAACGGAATTATCGAGGCGACAGTGCGCTCGCTCAGTTCTCATGACGTTGAGATCGTTGGAATCTGCGATGGATTCGATGGAATTTACGAGCGGCGAACCCTTGTTCTGAACAGTGTAAATGTTTGGAATGCGCATATGAACGCGGGCACGATGTTGGGTTCATCGAACAAAAGCAGTACCAAAGGTCGCGAAGAAGAATTTTTGAAAGCGTTCAGTGAGTTGAAACTCGACGGACTGATCGCCGCCGGTGGCGACGGAACGTTCGAAGGTTTGAGTCGAGTCATTCGCGGACTGAAACTTATCGGTGTTCCGAAAACGATCGACAATGACTTGCAAGGAACCGATGTCACTTTTGGTTTCGACACCGCCTGCGCCGTTGTCGCTGAAGCGGTCGATGCTTTGCGTGCGACGGCTGATGCTCACCGTCGCGTGTTCGTCGTCGAAGCGATGGGCCGTACGACCGGGTGGATCGCCTTGGGCGGCGGTCTCGCGTCTTATGCGGATGCGATATTAGTTCCCGAGCGGCCGATTTCTAGAAGCGCACTGAAGGCACACTTGGTTTCACTTCAAGCATTAGGTCGTCGCGGTGCTATGATCGTCGTTGGTGAGGGTGCTTATTTCGAAGGGGAGTCGGCGCGAGTCGCGTTCCGAGTTGAAGCAAGCATGCAGGCCGAGCGCCTCGGTGGAATTTCAACCGACATCGCGCGCTGGGTAGAAAAAGAAACAGGCTGGGAAGCTCGCAACGTTATTCTCGGACACTTGCAACGCTCGCGACATCCGACGACCACCGATCGATTTATGACCGCCGCGATGGGCGTCGAAGTAGGTCGCATGGTTGTCGAAAATGACTGGGGAAAAGCAGTCGTGGTTCGCGACGGAAAAATCGCACGCGCATCGTTGAAAGACATCATGAAGCCGCCGCGCTTTGTGGATGATCAACATCGTTGGGTAAAAATAGCCCAGAGCATGGGAATCTACATTTAGAAGGTACCAGCTTCCTTTTTACAGACGGGAGCGGCTTCGCGAGGTCTGCAAAAAGGAAGCAGGTACCTTCCAACTGGGCGCTTCGCTGTGCGGTCGAAGAAAAGGCAGGAAATGCTAGCGGGTCGCTAAAGTCGAATCGCGTTTGCTTGCATAGCCCTCGCGAATTTCCAGTGTGAAGCCCGCTTCTTTTAAAGCGCGTTTCAAATGCCCGGTGCAGGCGTAGGTCGAGAGTATGCATTTCTCGCCACACGCCGTTTTCAAAAATTGATCTAGGAATTCTCGTGTCCATAATTCTGGAGTCGACTTGCTTGAAAAAGCGTCGAAGGCGACGCATTGGAAACTTTCTGAAAATACGGTTGCTGTAGTCATCGCCGGGCTGAGGCGCCAGTCGTTCTTGCCGATCGCTGTTTTTAGCACCTCACGAATCGCGGTGACCGATACCCCCGTAAGTTCAGAAGTCCGGCGAGCGACGTCTTCGTAAAGCGAATGCGGTACCAAAACCTCGGGCGAACCATCGATCCAAGCTCGAAAGCTTGCTGTGAGATCGTCGACGCTCTCGAAGCTTTCTCCGCGCGGAGTCGCACCGTTTTTTAGCGCGTAGGCGGCGCTGAGGATTTCGACGTAGCCGAGGCCCAGTCCGAGCGACAAGGTGCGTGGCGTGAAAACCCCTCGGCTGGTGACCGATACCCCGTCGAGGTTCATGCGGGCACGGTCGAGAGCGGTGCCATAGATGTAAACGGTTTCGTTGAAGGCTCCGCGCAGCGAATGCATCGTTTCGCCTTCGCCGAAACAGGCTGTGAGGCTGCCGTCCGCCGATTCCACAACGAAAAACGGTCCGAGATCGTGATCTCGAATGAAAGTTCGTTTTGCCGGGGGACGATCAGTTTGCATGGTCATTGTTCGAGAGAGTTTGTACTGCGGGTGTGTCACTTTGATAAGATCAAAACGTGATCTCGACTGGCGCGATGCGAAACCGCTGCGGAAGCGATCCGCGTCACTTACCTAGGGGAAAATGCGGTCAGCCTGATAGTTTTGAACTATGGACGTCACTTACCACATGGTTCCGCGCAAATACTTCGAGAGCCTCTCGGAATCGGAAGACTATTTTCCAGCGCAGTTTGCGCAAGATGGATTCATTCATTGCACAGATGGCGAATACATTGCGATCGTGAAAGTGTCGCAGATGGTTCGGGACCGAAAGGGCGACTGGATTTTCCCTATCTCTGAAATGATGGGCTGAGCGCCACCTTATTCGAGAAGGGACCGGCGAGTTCGCCGCATTCTTGACACTATGGGGACAAACGAGGTTCTTAGGCTCGGTATGATCACCGTTCCCACCGAACCCACAAACACCGTGCTTCCAGCTTTGGGAAATCCCAACGCCGACTTGTGGGCAGGGAAGCCGTATCACCCAATCAGTCTCGATTATAAGACTCGATTCGGTGGCAAAGTAGTGAAAGTTCCGGTCTCGATCGCCGAGAGTTGCCCGAATCGTGACGGACTCAAAGGAATGAAGACGTGCATCTTTTGTGATGAGCACGGAAGTTTTGCGTACGCCGACTCTCAAGGCGACGAACTGAAATCGCAGATCGAACTTCACCGCGCGAAGGTCACCGAACGTTTCAATGCGGCAAAATTCCTAATTTATTTTCAGGCCTACACGACAACGTTTACGTCGCTGCAAAAACTGAAATCCGGTTTCGATCTCGCACTTTCTTACGAAGATACGGTCGGCCTCGTGGTTGGAACTCGTCCCGACTGTTTGTCGGAAGCTGTCTTGCGAACTTGGAAGGAATATTCAGAGAAAACTTTTGTCGGTGTCGAAATTGGCGTTCAAAGTTTCGATGACGGGCAACTCGAGTGGATGCGTCGCGGTCATTCGGGCGCACAAGCCATCAAGGGTATCGAGCGAATCGCGAAAGAGTCGGGCGTCGATGTCGGCATTCACCTCATGTTCGGTTGGCCGACCGAAAACGATAAACAGATTATTGAAACGGCGAAGCTTTGCAATTCGCTGCCGATTACAAACGTGAAGCTTCATAACTTACACGTGCTTTCAAAAACTCCACTTGCCGATCTCTATCATGCAGGAGAATTCCAGCCGATCGAGCTCGATCTGTATGCCCATCGTGTTGGTCTTTTTCTTGATCATTTAGATCCTAGAATTGCGATTCATCGATTGGCGGCGCTCTCGAATCGATGGGACGAACTGATCGCACCTGATTGGGTCCGACATAAAATGCGAAGTTTCCAAGGCATGATCGACCGGATCAATGCCGAGGACCGCTACCAAGGCCGACTGTTCAATTAATTACTGAAGATCGTCGATCATGTGACGAACATTGCCGTCGTGATCGATTGTCCAGACATCGAGGACCGGGTCGTTATCCAAGTCAGCTGCAGCGATAACTTTGAAACTGTTCTTGGTCGCAGTGCAATCCGGGCAAAACGAAATGAGTCTTTGGAAATCGATGGATGCTACTTTCGTTAACGGACTCAACAGAATTGGCGCATCGGGTTTAATATTCGGATCTGTCTTCGATTTTTCGATCGCATCATCGGCGCGACGTGCCGCGAGTTTGCCTATGGTGCGCATCTCTGGATCTAGGGACACTTCTCCTTCAGGAGTCGTGATCACTTGCGGGCTCGACGGTTTAACAAAACCGAACGCATAAAGAACGCGTTTAGGCCACAGGTTCAAGGCTTTCAGATCAGTCGTATAGAATCCGTGAGTTTCCTGAAATCGTTTTTCAGCTTCAGCGACGAGCATCAGATCAGCGCGCGCGGCAGATTGAATTGCACTCATTTGGCGATTCTTTGCCCATTCCGAACCGCCAGCAGCGGCCCAGATAACGGCCGCGACCGTGAGCAGTACGATGGAAGCTCCGATAACGTGAACGCTTCGACGTGCGCGGGCTTCAGAATCCGTTTCTGCCACGTCGGCTGCCTGATTACTAACTTCACCTGCCATTCGGGCTCCCTTCAAAGACACCAAATAGGTGTACCAAATGTCTTTGGCTCGACCAAGGACTCGTGAACATGATTTCCATTCTCCACTTCTGGTAGCAGCATTCGGTAAACTAAACGTATGACCCAACCGTCTTCCGACAGCTCGATTGCCCCAAAAACATCGAATGAACCGCCTCGCCTCGGAGTTCTCCTTTCAGGGGGCGGAGCACGGGGAGCTTATCAGTCAGGAGTTTTGTTAGGCGTCGCCGAAATTGCAGCTGAGAAAGGCATAAGCCATCCCTTCAAAATTGTGACGGGTGTCAGCGCCGGTGCCGTGAATGCGGCCTCCTTGGTGGCAAGCCAAGCGGACTTTGCAGACGTGGCGACAAAATTGACTCGCGATTGGTCATCGATTACCGCAGAAGAGGTTTTTAAGACTGACGCATTGTCGGCCGGTCGTTTGGGATTAAAGTTCGCGCTTGATGCGGCAGGCGGCGTGTTCTCACAAAAGAAACTCGCGCGTTCGTTGCTCGATACGTCTCCGTTACGGCGTTATATCGAAAAGAATATTCCGTTCAGCGAGATTTCGAACACATTGCGATCTGGTAAAATCGAGTCACTCGCATTAACGGCAATGAACTATACAAATTCACACTCGATGACATTCGTGCAAAGTCATGAACCTTCGCCGATGTGGGATCGCTCGCGGCGACGAAGCGTTCAAAGCACGATAGGCGTTGAGCATGTGATGGGTTCGGGCGCGATTCCGTTATTCTTTCCACCTGTACCGATTGGCGATGACCATTTCGGAGACGGATGTTTGCGGAACACAGCTCCGTTAAGTCCGGCAATTCACCTAGGCGCGGACCGCATCTTGGTGATCAGCGTACGTAGACCGGATCACCTCGCACCACCAGTGCAGGGACACATCGAGCCGTCTCTGGCGCGTGTCACGGGTGTCGTGTTGAACGCGTTGTTGATGGATGCAGTCGAGTTCGACATGGAACGCCTGATGCGAATCAATCAGACGGTTGATTTAATACCTCAGGCCACGCGCACAAAGATGCACTTGCGAAAGCTCGACTATCTTTGGATTCGCCCAAGTCAGGACATCGGAAAAATCGCTGCGGATCTTTTCAACAAACTTCCCGCGGTCATTCGCTATCTCGTGGGTGGACTCGGCTCGAAAAAAGAGGCTTCTGAGCTCACAAGCTATCTTTTGTTTGAACCCGAGTTTTGCGGAGAGCTTGTCAGGCTCGGTCGCGAAGATGCTTACGCGAACCGCGCGGCGATCGAAAAATTTCTTTCGGTTTCTTAGAATTACTTTCCGTATTTGATGAGTCGCATAGTTCCAACTGCACATTACGCCCTGCAAAAGTGCGCTTACAATAAACTTCGATGCGCCGATGGAGCCTGAAATTTTCGACGAAGGCACTTCATGCGAAACAGCTTCCTTCGCCGTGATATCAGTTTTTTCTACCAGAAGAACAACGATTCACATTTTGTAGCTGCACGCCGAGATGTCGCTTTTTGAGAAAAAACATCGTGTTGAACGCGCTTTGCGATCAATTTTGAAAGGACACGCGCTTCTTCGACGTGCTTGCCTTCGAGATTTTCGATTTTTTTCAAAAGTTCCTCAAAAATCCGAGAGCCAGAATTTACTAGAACTTCCGCAAAGCGTCTTTTCGGCGAATCGTTCGATTCGGCCATAACACTATTGAGAATTTTCTGTTGAACAGCTGCGAGCAAACTGATTTCGGCGAAGATTAAGATTGTTTGTCGGAGTCTCTCTGAACCAGGTGGCAACGCTCGAAGTTCGCTTGCGATTGAACTCACGGCATCGAGTTCGACCTGGGAAATCAAATGATCGACGATACTAATTTTGGCCGCTGCAACGAGTGCCGCGTCTTGTGGTTGTGGCCTTAAAACCATCTGCGAAACGACGCGACGATAGACATTCGCTAAAACCTCGGGGCCTGGGTTGGCCGAAACAGCAAATTGGCTAAGTCCATCTGTACGACCAATTAGAAAATCAATGATTTCGGACGCTGCATTCGTTGATTGGACCTTGTAAGCGCTTTTGATATCAAAGACGACTGTTCGGGACTCGACCTCGGGAGTCGTGGCGGCTGCGGTAGGGGCATTTACGATCGTAGCGCGCGCTTGTTCGAGCCTCTGGAGTTCTAGCTTTTTTGCTTCAGCCCGATGCTCGGACTCTCGACCGTCGGCTGCAAATGCCATGTACCAGAGACCGCCGATGCTCGCGCCACCAAGCGTACTTCCGACCGCGAGCCCGATTGCTTCAAGTAACCCAAAGGCATGTGCTTTACGGGGTGGAAAATTGGTTACAACGAATATCAAGACGAATGTGAAAATCAAACCGATCAATCGGCGAAATGCAATGTATCTGGGAATTGCCATAGACGTACGCGACAGTCCATTTGTCATTTTCGTCATTTACAGGCTCCTCGTGACGTTGTTGCATGCAACCAGAATTGAACAAGCACAGAACGAGCCACAGCTGCTTGAGAGTCTTCGAACGAGAGCATGCGGACCCGTTGTTTCGAGCGACTAAAGATTCGACAAAGTGACGGCCTAAACCGTCGGTTTCAGCGAAAATTTTTTTGAAAAACTACTGATAGTCTTCGAGCGGAGCACATGAGCAAACGAGGTTTCGGTCGCCGTGGACGTTATTCACGCGTCCGACGGCTGGCCAAAACTTGCGTTCTTGCACCCACGGTAGTGGATACGCCGCTTCTTCGCGCGAATAAGGACGATCCCACTTCGTATCGGTCACGACACGCACCGTGTGCGGAGCCATTTTCAGAACGTTTTTTTCTGCATCGACTTTTCCTTCTTCGACAGCACGAATTTCAGAACGAATCTGAATCATAGCATCACAGAAACGATCGAGTTCTTCCTTCGATTCACTTTCAGTTGGCTCGACCATCAAGGTTCCAACAACCGGCCATGACATCGTCGGTGCGTGGAAACCATAATCGATAAGACGTTTCGCAACGTCTTCGACGGAAACAGTTTTCATACCGCGTAGATCAAGGATGCACTCATGGGCAACGCGACCGTTTTTTCCAGCGTAGAGAATTGCATAATGTGGTTTCAGTCGAGCCGCGATGTAGTTTGCATTCAGAATCGCAGTCTCAGTCGCACGCTTTAAACCATCGCGACCCATCATCGCGATATAGCCCCACGAAATCGGCAGAATCGATGCGCTGCCAAAAGGAGCTGATGCAACGGCTGAATTCAAAGAGAGGGTCGAGCCGCCGGGACGTAAACTAGACAAGAGCTCCGAGCCATTGTGCCCGGGTACAAACGACTTCAGGTGCTCGCGCACTCCGATCGGGCCAACACCCGGTCCGCCACCGCCGTGCGGGATGCAAAAAGTTTTGTGTAAATTCAGATGACAAACATCGGGACCAAAATCTCCGGGCCGGCAAAGTCCGACGAGCGCGTTGAAGTTTGCGCCGTCCATATAAACCTGGCCGCCGTGCGAGTGAATGAGTTCGCAGATCTCTTGAATCGCTTCTTCGAAAACACCGTGAGTAGACGGGTAAGTAATCATCAGCGCAGCAAGATTATCTTTGTGCAGAGCTGCTTTCGCTTTCAAGTCCGCAACATCGACGTTGCCATTCGAATCGCACGCGGTGACGACTACTTTCATTCCCGCCATGACCGCCGAAGCGGGATTCGTGCCGTGAGCAGAAGAAGGAATCAGGCAGATGTTGCGATGCCCTTGACCGCGCGACTTGTGATAATCACGAATCGTCAGCAGGCCCGCATATTCGCCAGCAGAACCAGCGTTCGGTTGAAGGCTGATGCGAGCAAAGCCCGTGATCTCGCAAAGCCATCCTTCGAGGTCTCGAACGAAACCAAGGTAGCCCTTCGCCTGATCGACAGGAGCAAACGGGTGAATGTTGCCCATCTCGGGCCATGTAACCGGAATCATCTCGCTCGTCGAGTTCAATTTCATTGTGCAGGATCCGAGTGGGATCATCGCATGCGCGAGCGATAAATCTTTGTTCTCTAAGCGCTTCAAGTACCGCAGCATCTCGGTTTCCGAGTGGTGAGTGTTGAAGACTTTCTGTTGGAGGAGCGCCCCCGTACGTAGCATCGAGGTAGCAATCGACGGAGTTGCCGAGGCAGCATGATCGAGTTCATCGAACGACACTTTCGAGAACGCGGCCGTTGAAGACGATGATCCACCAGAGCCAGTGTTGCCAGAAGTCGCGAAAAGCTTCACGAGTGTTTCAACATCCTCACGCGAACTCAGTTCATCGAACGAAACGCCTAGGGCCGAAACCGTCGCGTCTGTGACACTTGATTTGGAAGTATAAGTACGAAGATTCATGCCCTCAGCTACGGCTGCGTCTAAAACCTTTTTCGCTTTGGCAGAATCCGAAAATGGTACAACAACGGTATCAAAGAAATTTTTCGATTCGATCTTCACACCCGATTTTTCGAGTCCCGCAGCAAACGCCGTTGCCAGACGATTGACTCGAGTCGCGATACGCTTCAAACCTTTTGGTCCGTGATAAACGGCGTACATTGATGCGATGACCGCGAGCAGAACTTGCGCTGTGCAAATGTTCGAAGTCGCTTTTTCGCGGCGAATGTGTTGCTCGCGAGTTTGCAATGCGAGTCGCAGAGCATTTTTCCCGTTCGAGTCGATGGAAACACCAACGAGTCGACCTGGAATGGAACGTTTAAATTCATCCTTGGTAGCGAAGTACGCGGCGTGCGGCCCACCAAATCCCATCGGAACTCCGAAGCGTTGTGTGATACCGACGCAAATGTCGGCGCCCCACGAGCCTGGCGGTTGTAAGAGCATCAGCGCCAGAGGATCTGCCGCGA
>JAYSYF010000232.1:0-4062 GCA_043716655.1 Bdellovibrionales bacterium
TCGCATCGAAAGAATCCGCAAACGCGATTGATCAGGCGATCAACACTGCCGCGGAACAAAGTTCCGGTAGCGCAACTCCCGACAAAGTGAGCGGAAAAACGAGCGAAAGCACAAGCGCTCCGTTCAACGCGGCGGCATCGAAACCGCATGGGGCGACTCAACCTACAGTCACTTATCTTTCACCCGAGGCAGCGCGAGAAGTTCTTGCCCGTGTTCCGAGGCGCGAGCTCTATCAGTGGATTGCCGAAGACGAACAGAGGCTTGACCGTTTCAAAGAGACAGATGCGCAGTTCGGTTCTCGCAAAAAAATGAGCGAAGCAGATTGGAAACGACTTCTCGAACTTGCAACGGTCAAGGGTGCGATACGTTTTAAGTTTGAATCAGCGCACACATCAGAGCTTCGTATCGACTTCAAAAACAAAACGGTTAGCTTGTCCGTTCGCTATCGAAAATCAGACTCGAAATCACCGGACGATTTTTCAACCAGCAGAAGTTCGTGGAATATTGGCAATGGCCGCGGCGTGGGTCTAACAAGTGACAGCTCTGGCTATTTCATCGTCATGGCAAATCCGATGCATGAACCTGGATGGGTTGAATATTCGAACTTTGCTTTATCAGTTCCATTCGACAGGTCGGGGAAATCCGAAATGACCGTAGACGTGTTCGGCTTAACAGAAGATTTGAAATGGGAAATCGTAGGTTCGGCCGTAATTAAGCGCGAGAACTAAACTGGTATCGGGTGGAGCGGCCGTTTCCGATTTTCTGCAACTTGCTATTTTCTGTAGCCCACGTCGTATTGGGCCGAGAGCGCGACGAAGCGCCGAGACGCAAATTATCGTTCAACGGAACCATTGATTTAATCGTTATTCGGCGGCAGGCCAGCCGATGACGATCGGCTTCTTTTGAAATTCGCGCATGTCTTCTTGATCGACATGAACTTCACGTCCTGGCTCGGACTCACGATAGAGAGTGACTTCAGTCAAAGCCCAACGGCGCGGCCACTGATCCATCATGTGCGAAAATTTGAACGATGTGCGTTCGACGCTAGAGAATGTCGCTTCGCCATCGACGGCGCGACCGCTGACGATTTCGCCAGCAGGAATTTTGATTGGCTCTGTACGCGCGAGATCACTTGAAGTCGCGCACGGAGCGTTAACTTCCATATGTGGTTTTTCCCCGTCGCTCGCCATTCCGTCCGCTTCGAATCGAACTCGCACGCGATCGTAATAATCGCACGCAAGTTGGCGCTGACCTTCTTCAGAACGAATGATGAATTGTCCGAACTCGATTCCCACGACGTCTTTTTCCATAACCACGCGAGCCGCAGTCAGAAGACGCTTCTGCGAAGCCATCATTAACTCTGCGCCGTTCAATCGCGAGAAATCGAGATCTTTTCGAATCGCAGCAGGCACTCGCCCCGACATACCTTTAAGTTGAAGGTCGGAAACGTAGATCATTCCGTCCCATGCGGTGATCGAAATGAAAAAGCCAACTGTCGCAAAAACCGCAAACGTCGCGACTCCGCCCCAAAACGCAAAGTTTCGTGGGCTAGATTTTTTCGCGGCTTTTGAATTGTTGGACATCATATTAAGATATCGGCAAAGACCCCGTGCCGAATTAGAACGCTTGCGCTAACTGGATGAAGGTCCTGACCATGACGCCTGAAGCACCTTTACGCGGGTTGTACGGGAATCGGTCGCCGTTGTGCCAGCCAGTTCCTGCGATATCGAAGTGCGCCCACAGGATGTCTTTATCGACGAAATGTTCGAGGAATGCGGCAGCCGTTGCCGAACCCGCGCCTTTCGAAGAGCTGATGTTTGAAAGATCGGCGTAGGTGCCTTTCATGTCTTTGGCGTGGAAATCCGTCAAAGGCATGCGCCAAACGAGTTCGCCGGTTTCTTTCGCGGTCTCTTCAATCGTTTTCGCGAGCTTGTCGTTACGAGTGAAGAATCCGGTGTGAATGTTTCCGAGTGCAACGACCATAGCGCCGGTCAACGTTGCAGCATCGAAGATCGCCGCTGGTTTCTGTTCGCAAGCGTAAACGAGTGCATCGTTCAAAATCAAACGACCTTCGGCATCGGTGTTGTTCACTTCGATTGTTTTACCGTTGCGTGCGATAACAATATCGCCCGGTTTGTTCGCGTTCGGACCTGGCATATTCTCGGTCGTTGGAACGAGGCCGATCACATTTACTTTTAGTTTCAATTTCGCGATTGCGAGCATGGCACCGATGACGTTCGCACCACCGCACATGTCGTATTTCATTTCTTCCATGCCGGCCGAAGGCTTGATTGAGATTCCGCCGGAATCAAAAGTCAGGCCTTTCCCTACGAAGCAGACGGGTTTTTTCGAAGCGGCTGCGCCCTTGTACTCCATGACGATGAATTTTGGTTCTTGATCGGAGCCGAGCGAAACAGACAGGAACGAACCCATTTTTTCAGATTTGATCTTTGATTTGTCCCAAACTGAAACTTTGAGTTTGGTACCTTTCGCTGCTTTCACGGTTTCTTCCGCGAGCATTGTTGGGGTCATGCGATTGCCTGGGCGATCACCGAGCCAGCGTGAGAAGTTTACACACTCCGAAACAATCTCGGCAGTTTCGATGCCTTGGTCTCCGCGCAATTTATGCGACGAAACGATCTGCACGTTTTCGACGACGGGATCTTTCTTTCCTGTTTTGTATTCATTGAACGAGTACGCCGAGAGTAAAAGCCCTTCAGTGATAGATTGTGTAACGACATCAGCCTGCAGCGCGGTGTGTGGTAACGAATCCATAGCGATGGCAATGTTTCGAACTTTTGCCGACTTAGCTCCACCGTAGGCAGTTGCAGCGGCTTGACGAAGCGTTTCGCCATCGAGATTTTTGGCGTCGCCAAGGCCGATGGCGAGAATGTGACGGGCGCCAGAAAGACCGGCATCGCGGAACAAAACGCACTCGGAAGTGGCACCTGTGATCGATCCGTCTTCAGTGCCGGCTGCAAGTTTCACTAGCAGCGCCTTGCTCACACCCTCAATCAATACCTTCGACGAGTCCCCAGCTGAATCTTTCTTCTTCTTTCCTTCGCCAGTCTTGCTTTTGTCCCCTTTGGACTCAGATTTTTTTGAAGTGAAGATCACAAGAAGATCTGTTGTGAGTTGCTCAAGATTGGATTTTTTGATTTCAAATTTCATTGGCTTCTTTCGGAACCCAGACTTTTGCCGGATTCTTTTGGTAGACGTTCGGGTTCATGCCTGGAATGAATAAGGGACTTTAGTTTTGTTTCGTCTTATCTCGACCTGATGCAACATGATGTCAACCAGTCGAAGTGAGACGATATCGTCGGTAACACACCGCAAAGTGTGGTCTGGGTCTTATCCGAACACCAAGTGTGTTCAGCTCGAAGAACGGAACGCCGATAAGCTAGAGCACCGATAGATTGCGGAATAAGGGGATTCACAGTGGCACTGATACCGATTGTTGTTGAGCAGACCGCTCGTGGGGAACGCAGCTACGACATCTACTCGCGCCTGCTGAAGGATCGCATTATCATATTGGGCACGCCGATTAATGACGACGTCGCTAACGCAATTATTGCGCAAATGCTTTTCCTCGAAGCAGATAATCCGGATAAAGACATTCAGCTCTACATCAATTCACCTGGTGGCTCGGTCTCTTCTGGTCTCGGGATTTACGATATTATGCAATTCGTAAAGTGTGACGTTGCGACGACCTGCATTGGACTCGCCGCGAGTATGGGGTCATTGCTCCTCACGGCAGGAACGGCCGGTAAGCGGTATATTCTACCGCATGCGCGTGTGATGTTGCATCAGCCGCATATTATGGGTGGATTGTCGGGTCAGGCGAGTGACATCGAAATTGCAGCGAATGAAATGATGAACACGAAAAAGCGACTCACTGAAATCTATGCAACTCACACCCGCAAGGACTACGAGACGCTAGATAAAGCAATGGACCGCGACTTCTACCTAAGCGCCGTTGAGGCGAAAGAGTGGGGAGTGGTCGACACAGTGGTACAAGCTAGAAAAGGTTCGAAGGCTTAGGAATGACGATGAACAAAAAAG
>JAYSYF010000233.1:0-12173 GCA_043716655.1 Bdellovibrionales bacterium
GATTCTGGCAATGGGTAAGTACCGATTTGTTGTCGCGGGTTTTGCGTCGCGATGACGAAAAACGGTTCGGGCAAAGAGTACGTTTCGCCGTCGATCGAAATTTGCCGTTCTTCCATCGCTTGCAAACATGCTGACTGCGTTTTTGGAGTCGCACGATTAAGTTCGTCCGCAAGAACGAACGGCGAGAACAGCGGTCCCTTGATGACTGTGAATGTACCGGATTTTTGATCGAACATACGACCACCGAGCAGATCACCTGGGAGCAAGTCGTTCGTGAATTGAACTCGAGTCAGTGGCAGATTCAAAAGTTGCGCGAGTGTTTTAACAAGCGTGGTTTTTCCTACGCCCGGCACGTCCTCGACGAGCAGATGACCTCGTGCAAGCAGGCACGTCAGCGCGAGTTGAATTTCTCGTTCTTTGCCGAAAACAATCTGCGAGGCGCGGCTTACAAAGCTTTGCAGAATGTGATTGGTTGGAGTGCTGAGGTAGCTAGTCTTCGGTGCGCTTTTCATCGAGGATTTTATCGGCATTTTCGCTGTTTACCGCGAGCGGTCGAAGGTCCAGCCGGACCTATCTCAGCTTGAGACAAACCGAAAGAGATGGGTTCATGATGTATGGCTGTTAATAACGAGAAACCGGTAGGTTTCGTGAAGTTTATTATTGTTGCAACGCTAGTGCTTACGGTTGCTCGTACGCTCATGTTCGGAACTTCGCCGTTCACGAGCAGTTCAATGGTTCCGTACGCATTCGGACTTTGGATTTTTTATCGCTTCGCTAGGCTCCAACCATGGTGGCCATTTGCTTCTGGATCGCCTTCGATTGCGAAATCAGCAGGCACGAGTGAATATGAACAAGTTAAAATTCCGGATGTGCATCGCCAAAAAGCGAATCGCGCAAAACCGTTGAAGCCCGGTTACAAGGCGCCAAAATCGAACGTACTCGGCAAAGTTGCGGTCAAACGGGTTGCTCAAGAGGTGACTGTTCCCGGTGGGCGGGTCATCACCGAAAGGTATTCGCCGTCGGCACGACCAACCGGGCTTACGAGCGCTGCCAAGGAACAGCTTAATTACAACCTTGATCAATTGAACTATAACGACCAACACATGACAGCGAAGGAATACGCATTCTCGAAATTGTCGAACGTTGGCATTCGCTCGAGAGTCGTTCGAAACAAAACGCAGCGATCGAAAACGATTCGCTCGAAAACGACTCGAGTGAAACGCCAAGAGCTAGCGACTATAAAATGACCGCAGATTTGAAACCGGCGATGTCTAGACGCACGGTTGGAATTATCGAAATATTGCTCAGCGGATTTTTCTTCGGCTTCCTCGGAGTTTTCGGAAAAAGTGCGCTGGCAAAAGGCATCGCGCCGAGCGAATTTCTCGCATTTCGCTATCTCGTCGCAGCTGTATTTATGGCTTCGCTCGTAACGTTTCGGACAAAAAGTTTTTCCACACTGTGGACAGAGCCGCGCAGCATATTGATCTCGCTTGCTCTTGGCGTTGTCGGATATGCAGTTTTTTCGAGCTTCTATTTTTTGGCACTCGAGCGAATTTCAGCGTCGATGACAGTGATTCTGCTGTACACGTATCCCGTTCTCGTCGCGGCCGGTGGCGCCGTGTTCTTTCGCGAACGAATGCCGCTCACTCGGCTTCCAGCGCTGCCATTGGCGTTTGCAGGACTCGTATGTCTCGTGTGGCTCGATATGCAAATGGGGCAGGCGACGGGTCTGATCTTCGGACTTCTATCGGCGTTGTTTTACAGCGCGTACATTTTGCTGTCGTCGCACTATGTGAAAAATGAAGATCCCATGGTTTCCACTTTCTGGATCCAGCTGGGTGCGGGCCTCACCCTCTTTGCATTGAGCTTCTCGTCGATCGATCGTTCGGTTGAAATTTTGCGTCTTGCTTGGATCGAAATTGTTTTGATAGCACTGATTTGTTCTGTGCTTGCGATGTGGCTTTTTCTCTCGGGACTTTTGAAAGTGCAGAATTGGGAAGCGGCGCTTTTATCGATGGCCGAACCAATCACCGGCGTCATTCTTGGTGTGCTGGTCCTCGGTGAACGACTGACAGTTTTGCAAAGTATCGGTGCGAGTTTGGTGCTTGCAGCACTGGCGCTCGTTTCTCTGCCAAAACGCTCTACCGGTTCGCCCGGCAATATTTGATCAGCGTCGGATACCATTCGGCCAGCGACTGGGCTCGCGACTCGAGCGTTCCAAGATCAAGAAATTCGTCCACGGTGTGCATGCTGCCACCGACGGGCCCGAGGCCGTCAAGAACTAGCAGGTCGGGACGGGACATGTGATTGACGTCTCCAGCACCGCCAGCTTTGGCTGGCAAAAGCGTGGCTCGATTTTCTCTTTGGGCGACGATTGTGCAAAGTTCCGTGACGGTTGCTTCTGCAAATTCATCAGCATCAAACGGCGGACAATCGTCGACAATCTCAAAACTGATTCGCGGCTGTTTGCCCGCTAAGTTAGTTTCGCTAGGAGAAACTAAGATTTTTAGAAACTCATTATGCAAAGCTTCGCGTTCATCGAAATTGGAAAAACGTGTGTCGAGTTTCATCAGTACTTTTTCGCACACGACGTTGTGTCGATTGCGACCACCTTCGATGTGCCCGATGTGCATCGAGATGCCGAGTCCTGGTGCAGACTTGAATTGGGCGCGAAGGCGATCTCGCGCTTCGAGAAGCCGCACGATGATTCGTGCGGATTCGTGCGCTGCGTTTAATTCTTCGCCGCGGCATCGACCAGCGTGCGCGGCGATTCCCGTGATCTCTATGTTGTACCAACGGTTTCCACGGCGACTCGAAATGATGGATCCGTCGTCGAGAGCGGGCTCGAATCCGAGCACTGCTTTTGATTGCGCTCCAATTTGACGAAATGTCGAGTGCCAGGCGCTCGAACCAGTTTCTTCATCCGGACTCGAGACCACACGAAAGCCAATGGCTGGCTTCGGGTGCGACTCGAAGAAAATTTTTAAGCTTTCGATTAAGACCGCGAGTCCACCTTTGTTGTCGATGATACCGGCCCCTCGCGCACGAAGCCGATTGCCGATCATTTCTCGGCGATATTCGCCAGCATCGCTGGGAGAAAGCACTGTGTCTGCGTGTGACACACAAGTGATGAAGGGCGCATCGATCCCATCGAGTTGCGAGCCGGGACGTTCGGCCACTAACAGACTGTCAGTTTCGCTCGTCGTGTTTTTAATCCAATTGATTTTGAATCCGAGCTTCGTCAGCGCTTCGGCCAACATCTTGTTTGTCTTCGCGACGCCGTCTTGTTGTGAAGTCGGAGAAGCGATATCGACAAGTTCCTTCAAAAATGTTTCGGCCCGAGTCACTTTCACGAATCACCATTTCCGCTTCGATGCTCGGGAAACTTCACCTTCTGCAGTAGGTAAAACCCGATTCCAAAAAGCAGCAAAAGGCTCAGCATGGAGAATCGTGGGTTATTGGAAATAAGTCCGGTGACTGCAATCAAGATAGGTCCGAGTACGGACGAAAATCGGCCGAGCATATTATAGAAACCAAAAAATTCTCCAGATTTATCGGGAGGAATTAATTGTGCAAAGACCGAGCGACTAAGTGCCTGAAGTCCGCCTTGAATAAGTCCGATCACACAGGCCAATGCATAAAACTGCCACACGACTTGCAACGCCGAGGCAGCGATCGTGACTAGTACGTAACCGATGATTCCGATATTCAGCGCACGCTTTGCTCCAACCTTGTTCGCGAGAACGCTGAATCCGATAGCGGCAGGGAAGCTAATGAATTGAACCAGAAGTAAGGCAACGATCAAAGAATCGCTCGCAAAGCCTAGCGACATTCCATAATCGACGGCCATTTTGATGACCGTGTTCACACCGTCGATATAAAAGAAATAGGCGATGAGAAACATGAAAGCCATTTTGAGCTGCTTCAAGCTTTTGAAAGTCTGAATAAGCTCGCGAAATGAATCGCGAGTAAGTCGAATTATTCCGACGTGAGTACCTTCTTCAGCCGGCTCTTCGACATTGAACATGAGTGGTATCGTGAAACACAGCCACCATATTCCGACGAGGAAGAAAGAAACTTTGACGGCCTCGGCTGCATCCGCAAGTCCAAAGAACTCTGGCTTCAAAGTCATTGCGACGTTGACCGAAAACAGTAAGCCTCCGCCGAAATAACCAAGGCCGTAACCTAGGCCTGAGACTTGATCCATTTCGCGTGGCTTCGCGACCGCAGGTAAAAGCGCGTCGTAGAAACTTTGTCCGCCGAAAAACCCGATGGAGCTTACGACGTAGAGTGCCGCCGCCCACATCCATTCTTGTTTTGCGACGAAGTACAAAGCTGACGCCGAAATCGCGCCGATAAACGTAAAGAAAAACAAAAGTTTTTTCCTGCCACGCGAACGGTCGGCGAGTGCGCCGAGCAATGGCGACATCGCGCCGAGAAGGAAACTCGCGACTGAATTTGCAAAACCAAGTTTTGCTGTCGATTCGACGGCTGAAATCCCGTGGCTCCAGTATTGTTTAAAGAATATGGGAAAGAATCCGGCCATGACGGTTGTGGCAAACGCTGAATTGCCAAAGTCATAAAGGGCCCACGAGATTATCGTCTTATCGGTGATGAGTTTCTTCCACGAACGACCTGGTTGTGCCATAGCCGTAAAATTTGGCCCGGAGACACGCTAACTTCAAGAAAATCCGTTGCTGGTTCTTAGGCGTCATGTGAGATTTTGCCATGAATGACAATGTCTTGATCGAAGTCCGCGACCTCTACAAAACTTTTCCCGCAAAGCCCGAACCGATAAAAGCCGTTCAGGGCTTGAGTTTGAAGATTCCGAAGGGAGTTTGTTTCGGAATCCTGGGTCCCAATGGTGCCGGAAAAACGACGACGATCGAAATTATGGAAGGCCTAACGAAACCGGATGAAGGCGAAGTACTTTATAAGGGTGAAATCGTAATTTCCAGTCGAGGTGCGCAGCGTGCACCTAAAAATTGGTCTCAGGCCATCGGTATTCAGTTCCAACAAACTGCCCTTCAAGATCATTTGACGGGCCGCGAGCTGCTCGAACTGTTTGCCGGACTTTATGCACTTGAAGATCAACCGGGTCATGTCGCTCGAGCCATCGAAACTTGCGAAATAAGCGAATTCGTCGATCGTGAACCGAAGAAGTTAAGTGGTGGTCAACGGCAACGTGTACTTCTGGCACTGGCACTCGTGCATGCGCCGGAAGTTGTTTTTCTTGATGAACCGACGACAGGACTCGATCCGCAAGCACGTCGCGTATTTTGGAAACTTGTCCAACGAATCAAGGAACAGGGTCGAACGCTTATATTGACGACTCACTACATGGACGAGGCCGAAATTCTTTGCGACACCGTCGTTCTGGTCGACCGGGGGCGCGTGATCGATGAAGGAGCTCCTCGCGAATTACTGGCGCGACACAACGTCAAGAATCTCGACGAATTATTTTTGAAACGAACCGGCCGCGATCTTCGAGAAGGCGCATAAATGAAATTGTTGAAACGACTTTGGCGTCTATTCGTCGCGCGCAATAAAGAATTTTATCGTGATCGCGGTTCGATGTCCTGGAATCTGCTTTTCCCAGTGTTGATCATCGGAGGATTTGCATTTGCCTATGGTGGAAAACCAAAACCTCTTTTTTCAATCGGTATCGTCGAGCGTGAAGCCATTACCGTCGGAAACAATCCACTGAGTGGTTGGGCGTATGCCAGGTTGGTTGCGATTCCAAGTGACGAGAAATCAATGGAACAAGCGAAAGAGAAAGTCGCAAGACACCAACTCGATCTTTTGATCGATTTGAAGGGGGGCGAAACCGTTGACGGAATCGAACGCGCCGTCGGCCACTTCTGGGTGAATCCAACATCTCCACAGGGAGACACACTAGAAAAAATGTTGGCGTCCGTGAAAACAGCGGACGGTACCAAGCCGCTCGTATGGAATCGCGAGACGACGGTCGGCCAAGAGGTTCGATTCGTCGATTGGCTCACACCCGGAATCATTGGCATCAACATGATGTTCTCGGCTCTTTTCGGTGTCGGTTATGTACTCGTTCGATATCGGAAGTCCGGCGTACTGAAGCGACTGAAGGCAACTCCGGTTCGCGCGTGGGAGTTTTTGTTAGCTCAAATATTTTCTCGTTTCATTTTGATTTCGGTAACGACGGCTGTGATTTTTGCCGGTGCTATGGTTGTGATCGGAATTCCAATGCGCGGATCGCCGCTGGCGCTTGCACTTGTGCTTGCAAGCGGAACGTTGTGTTTGATCTCGCTTGGTTTGATTGTCGCGGCACGAGTCTCGAGCGAAGAGCTTGCGGGTGGCCTGTTAAACCTGATGACTTGGCCGATGATGTTTTTATCGGGCGTATGGTTCTCGTTGGAGGGTTTGAATCCTTGGCTCCAGCGAGCATCACAGCTGTCACCACTGACTCACATGGTGGCTGCGGCACGTTCCATCATGATTGATGGCGCCCACTGGTATGACCCGACAGTGATCGGCCCAGTTGCAATCCTCTTGACGATTGCTGGCATTGGTTTGACCCTCGGCTCGTGGTTGTTCCGCTGGGAATAGCTGCAGAAATGAAGGGCGTGATGCAAGTTTATGAAATCGAATGCAGAAAGGTGGATAGCTTCGCTGACTTCATTCACGAGATGAACACGAAGTTTGTTTCGAAACTTGAAGGAACCGTCGCGTGGAACGGAAATCTCGACGCTCTCAATGATCTCGTTTCGTGGCCCGCCGAGATTTATGAGATGAAGTTCAACAGCGCAATCTCGTTAGGCAAAGCATTGTCGTTTGCCGAAACTCGAAAGTGGCTTGAACACAAACTAACACAATGTCATCCGTCTAATCGCGAAGAGGTGATGCTCGAGATCGACGCAGCCGAGCGTAATGTCGGCACAACTTTGTACGATCACATCATGCAAATTTTCGCGGATCATCCCGAACTCGTCCGACTAACTTTAAAATAGAAAAGCCATCGGAGGGTTAACCCGATGGCTTACGGAGGAATTCGTATTTCGCGCACTCGCGCGAAACTCTGTTGCGCGTTTTAAGCGACTTTTTTGTGCTTCATGTAAGATTGCATCTTCTTGTCGAAGTCGATCGGCTTCGCACCCTCGCGAGTGATGAGACCGAACTTAAACCAATCATAGTGCTCGTTGCAGAAGTCCATTTTGTCAGACTTCTTTTTGCAACCGTCAGCCTTGCATGATGTTGGCAAGTTGCTCACTGGTGCGCCTTGTGGTGCGCCTGCTGCTGGTCCTGCTTTTGGATCTTGATGCTTAAGCTTCTGCGCCATGTGGCGATTCTCCTTTTAAAGTCGCTAATCGCAGCGACAATTCTAATTGGCCTTTAGGCCCGACGATTACTCATCGGAGTCTGGACGATAGGCTTAAGCAGAAAGTCTGGTTTTAGTGGATAACTCGACCAAGGGCCAATGGTCCGCGACGGCGTTTCGCGTACTTACGGTGTCTCTAGCGCAGCACGGTGATGCGAACGTTGTTCGTCTGACAATAGGTCGACCCGTCAGCATTGAACATAACGACGCGTCGGATGTACTCGCTACCGGCGTCGCCGGCGCCCATCAGTCTGATATACGAAGCGAAGTTCAATGAGTCGTACGGAAGCGAAACGGGAATTCCGTTGTTTGCTCCGTCGAACCGAAGTTGTGCCGCGGCTGTCGGTGCCGTCGTACCGGCAGCGTACGCCGTATTCAAAATTAAATTGAAGCCTTGCTTCGTAGTTGGTGTCGGCGTCGTGAGCGTGCATTGAGTTCCTGCGAGCGTAATCGCAACGGTGTTCGTCTGACAGAGGACACGCCCGGTGCTGTCTCTCATTTGGAAGAATCGAGTGTAGTTTCCGCCGAGGACTCCGGGATTTGTGTAGGTCTGAGTCAACCCTGTGAAGAAGTTCGGAGAAACTTCGCTCGCGTCGGGAATTCCGTTTTTCGTTCCGTAGTCATAGATCCGATAGCCGACCGGAAGGGTTCCCGTCGTCGTAAACGTGTAAGTCAAAGGCGCGCCGATCGCGATCGTCGGCGAATTGATTGTAACGTTACATGTGATGCCGGTATTTAGAGTTTCGTTGAAACCTGCAGGCAATCGAAAACTCGAATCGCCACCAGTGGTGGAGTTCGAGTACATGGCTTCAGCATCGCTTTCTAATTTTGTGGGAGAACAGTTTTGAAAGAGCACGGCAAAACTAACCATCAGAATGCCGATGGCGACGACGATCATTCGTCCATTTCGATTTAGCTTCATACCCACCGTTTTATGTTCTCTCTTTTCGAGACAAAAGAAAAGGGCTGGTGTCGCTTCCACACCGGCAGTGTCTCATTTTGAGATGGGCTAGAGTTCGCGACGGTCTGAGGCTGCTCCTGGTACTGCTTCACCCGACGAGACTTCATGGACGCTGGCCTCGTTCGGAGCCCGTGCGACGAAAATACTTTTCATCACGCCGAGACTCCATACGCGGAAGCGGTCGATGTAAGTGTACGCCGCAGGAATCACGATCAAGGTCAGCAACGTCGAACTGATCAAACCACCGATGATGGCCCAGCCCATTGACGTTCGTTGCTTCGACGCTTCGTTCAGACCGATCGCGAGTGGAACGGTCCCGGCGATCAGTGCCATCGTCGTCATCAGGATCGGACGAAGTCGTGCTTTGCCGGCCGCAACCATCGCCTCTGTTCGATCCATTCCTTTCGCAACCAGCTGATTGGCGTAGTCGACTAAGAGAATCGAGTTTTTACACGCGATACCAATCAGCATGATCATCCCGATCATCGAGAAGAGATTCAAACTTTCATTGCCCAAATAGAGGCCGACGAATGCCCCGCAAATTGCGAGCGGCATCGCGAGCATAATCGTGAATGGAGTCACGAATGATTCGTAAAGAGATGCTAACACGAGGAAGATAAAGATGATTCCTGCGCCGACCGCCCAAATCATTGACTCGCCGAGTTCTTTAAGGTTTTCAGCTTGGCCAATGAACGAGAACTTCACGCCTTCAGGAGTTTTGACTTCCTTGTTCATGATGTCGGTGACTTCAGTAAGGAGATCGCCGAGGCCAGCGCCTGGTGCGATGTCGGCTGCGATCTGCACGTACTTCATTCGATCCGTACGGGTAATGCTCGAGGGACCCGTGGCATCGACCGGTGCTGCGACGTTAGAAAGCTTGATCAACGAGTTGTTCAAGTTCGGCACAAATATCTGTGAGAAGGCTTCGCGAACGTCGCGTTGCTCTTCCTTCATGCGAACGCGAATGTCATACTCGACACCTTTTTCACGATACTTCGCCGCGATCAATCCTTCGACCTGTGCGCGAAGTTCGGCGCCAATCGTAGAAGTCGAAACGCCCAGCATCTGAGCCCTCGATTTATCGGGTACTACTTGAAACTCAGGTTTTCCGGTTCGGAAGTTGATATCGGTGTCGAGCAAACCTTTTACCGACTTCAAACGCGCCAATGCACGAAGTCCAATTTCTTCGATCTGTTTCTGATCCGTTCCTTGAATGTTCATCGTGAACGGTCGCATGCCTCCACCAACGGCGTCGTAGTCTTTTACTTTCGGATTAGCGAAAGCGAATTCCTTCAATTGGTTGCGGAGTGTTTCTTTGAATTGGCTGGTATTGATGCCTGGGCGTTGTTTTCCAGGAACCAGGCGAACATAAATGTCTGCAAAGTTCGGATCGCCATCGCGCGACCCAACGGTTAGGGCAGAGACGAGTACTTCTTTGTTCGTACGAATTTGTTGATCGATCTTCAGGGCCAAAGTGTTCATGGCTTCGAGATTCGTGCCCGGAGTCAAGTCGACGCCGACACTAAATTCGCCCGCGTCTTGTGTTGGCAAGAAAGTTTTTGGAACAAACTTCGCTAGGTAAATACACGCCAAAAATACGGCGACTGATCCGCCAAGTGCAACAAGCGGACGGCGCATAACGATTCGCACAAATTTCTCGTAACGATCCTCGAGCATGTCCTGAAAGTTCGAGAACCCGAGCAGCACTTTACCGATTGTTTTATCGTAGACCGAATTTCCCTGGCCAGGTTTGCCGTGAGATTTTCCCGCGAGATACGCCGACAACATCGGCGCCATCGTGAGAGCGTCAAAGAGTGAGATCGCCATAGCGAAACAGACGGTGAGTCCAAACTGTTTAAAGAATTGTCCGACAACCCCGCTTAGGAAGCCGAGCGGTCCAAACACGGCGATGACAGCGAGAGTTGTACCGATAACGGCGAGTTTAACTTCTGCCGTTCCCTGTCTTGCCGCATCCATAGGCGACTTGCCCATTTCGATATGACGAAAGATGTTCTCACGCACGACAATCGCATCATCGATCAGAAGACCTACCGATAGCGAAAGAGCTAACAGAGTCATGATGTTGATGGTGAAACCAGCCATAGCCATAAGAATAAAGGCGCCGATGAGCGAGTTCGGAAGAGCAAGACCAGTAATGATCGTTGATCGTCCGTTCGCTAAAAACAAAAAGACAGTTCCGACAGCCAGTAGGATGCCGATGAAAATAGTTTCTTGAACGTCAGATACGTTGGCCCGAATCCAAGTCGAGCCATCGCGGACCGTAGTGATTTTCGGTGTACCCGCTTCGTTGGCGAAGTCGACGTTAACTTTGTCCACCGTGGTTTTAAGAGCATCGACAACACGAATCGTATTCGCACCAGATTGACGGAAGACATATAGGAACAACGATTTCTCGCCATTCACATAAGCTTTCGAGTTCTCATCGACGAGGCTGTTCGTTACCACGCCGACGTCGCCGATTCGAACCGGAACGTCGTTGCCGAAGAAATTAATAACGAGATCTCGAATGTCGTCGAACGATTTGAACTGACCGACAGTTCTGAACACGGTCTCTTTATCGCCGACAGATTTTTTTCCAGAAGGAATATCATTTCCGGCGCCAGAGAGGCGGGCCGCAACCAGGGTTGCAGACAGCTCGCGATTTTTTAATTTCGCGCGATCAAGCTGAACCTGAACTTCACGTTTTCGCCCGCCGAGAATTTCGACGAGGCCGACTTGGTTCACCTGCTCGAGGCGAGGCTTAATTCGTTCGTTTACGAGATCGTACAATTCGCCAGGAGGAAGATCTGCATTCACCGCGAGAATCAAGATCGGCTGATCGGCCGGATCGATCCGCCGAATTACCGGCTCTTTGATGTCGATCGGAAGTTTTCGTTTCGTGGAACCAACCCGATCTCGAATTTGTTGCTCGGCGTATTTTACGTCGGTCTCGAGAGTGAACTCGGCGATAACGACAGAGACGCCTTCTTTGTTGATCGAAGAAAGTCGTTTGATACCGGAAAGAGTCGAGAGCTCGTCTTCGAGCGGCTTCGAAACGAGCGTTTCAACTTCAGCAGGTCCTGCACCAGGATACGGCGTCGAAACGGTCACAACCGGAAACGTGACGTCCGGGAATAGATCGACACCCATTCGCGACATTGCACCGAGACCGACGACGACAGATAAGATGACGATGCACGCGAGAAATATCGGCCGTCGTATCGAGAGTTCTGAGAGATCCATGATCAAGCTCCTTAAAAGAGTCCTGTAAAACTGAATTTATTCGTTTGGAGTTCCAGATGCGCCGGCACTCGCGGCAGGGGCATAAGCAACACCATAAAGTTTCATTTGGGCGTTCAAGTTCAGAACTTCAGCGAGCGAGCGAATGCGCGCAAACTGCGTCTGCTGATAGTCGGTTTCGAACAAAATGACCTGAGCAACGGTTGAGCGACCAGACTTCTGGCGCGTGCGTTCATATTCGAGCTTTTCTCGTTGAGACGTTTCGAGCTCTTCGTAAAGGCGGATTTTTTCTTTCGCCAATTGGAAGCGTGCAACGACGTCGTTCCAGTCGCGTTCTTGCTCGAAAAGTTTTCGACTGATCATCGAGCGAGATGCCGATGCTTCGGCGGCCCAGCCTTCTTGGACTCGACTCATCGTAGAGAAATCGAGCGGCATTTGTAGTTTCACCCCGTAGATTGAAGTCGGTTTGTCGCGCTTCCAAGAATCTGCCAGTGCGTCGCCCTGATTCGCAGATTGTGGGGAGTTAAATGCATAGGTTCCAAAAAGCTCGAGAGTTGGTTTGGATTTTTCACCTTCCGCGCGAGCATTTGCTTCGGATGCTTCTGCTTTCAAGCGCGCAGC
>JAYSYF010000234.1:0-12171 GCA_043716655.1 Bdellovibrionales bacterium
AAATCGTACCAGCACTGTTCTTCTTCACCGCCGCAGTTCGCTTCGTCTTCACCTTCGAAGATGACTCCATCTTTGTTTGGCGGAGTCAGCGCGTACTCCTGATCGTTGCGATCAGGGACGAGCACAAGAACGTTGTCGTTGTTGTAAATGAGTTCGGCCTTTTGGAGTTCGGATTTTTTATCAGCCGTTTCCAACTTGTAGAGCCCAAGAATCTTTTGGTCTGAGAGCTCGTAAGCCGCAGTCGCGGACTGTGCAATCGAGCCAGCAAAGATGCAGGCGCTAAGAACGAAAAACTTAATCAAAGAATTGTTCACGAAATACCCCCGTGCCCAAGCCATTACCTGGGGTGCGCGCGAGGAGCCAGTTGAGAATGTGTTTTGTTATCAATCCGTATAAAACGCCCCACGAGCGGCGCGTTGAGCTGCAGACGCTGTTTCAAACGCCGGTTAGACGGCGACCTTTAACATCTCGCGAACTTTTGCGAGCGGTGTCGCCCAGTGAAGTTCGAACGGGAAGCCTGGGAAGAATTCGGCGCTTTTGCCTAAGCGATGATAGCGGCTCATCGACTCGAGAAATTCTGGAATGTCTTCTGGCGTGCTGAACGCGGTGTGCAGATAGCCCGATGCGATCAGAGTCATGTGGTACGGGCTTGCGAACTGTGCGAGTTGGAAACTTAGCAGTCTGTATTCATCAAGTGGAGTCGTGCTGAGTCCCAGGACCGCATGATAAACATCGTGAGTCCTGATGCCGCGTGCTCCGAGATAGGCGATCGGCGAAATCTCGGTTTGATAAAACACACTCGTATCAAGACCAGCGAAATCGAGCTGAATATTATTTGCGAGTAAGTGTTTTCCCAGCTCGCGACCGAGCGAACCTTCCGGGCAAGCGAAGAGCTCGTCATTCGTCGGAAAGCGCGGATTGTACTTCTCGTTGTAGAGAGTGATGAAATCTTTGTTCTCGACGCAGGCCTTGTTCACCCACTGAATCATCTCGGCACGACGTGGTGCTGTCATAAGGCTCTGTTGAATCTTAAAAACTTCCGCCGTATTGGCCGGATCAATCGTGAAGTTCAAGAACGCACCCGTGTCGAGGCCCGGAAGATTAGTCATTGGCGGACAATGCACGATTGGTTATCTAAAATCCAGTTTTACAAGACGCTCGAAGACTCTTGATGCGCCGACTTTGTATCTGATCGTTTTGACTCATGACGAGGACTTTCCCGTCCGAACAAGCGATGCGCCACCGGCGCCGGTGGCGCATTGCGACTCAATGTCTAGCCGACGTTATCGCAAACTAAACTTTCACGTCGCGCCAATTTCCTTTTCGGAAATAGAGCCACGCAAGCACCATTAAAAGCGCGTGTGCGATGGGTATGACAAGAAGAGCTCCGGAGGCCTTTAGCCCCGTGTGATGAACCAGGTAATACGCAAGCGGCAATTGGAAAACCCAGAAGATTAGGAAGTTGAGCCTTGTCGGAGTCTTCGTATCTCCTGCGCCGTTGAGCGCCTGAGATATCACCATGCCGATGCCGTAAAATATAAAGCCCGACGAAATCAGTCGAAGACCTTCGACGCCGTAGTTAAAAACATCCGCCTCTTTTGTGAAAACGCCGATGATCGGTTCTGCGAAGATCACCAAAAATGCTGTGACGAACACCATCATGAAGGCGCTGAATTTCGCCGTCACATAAACGCTCTCTTCGGCCCGGTCGAATTGTTTCGCTCCAAGATTCTGACCCATGAGGGTAGCCGCCGCATTGCTCAAACCCCAAGCGGGGAGAATGAAGAAAATAAAATTCCGAAACGCAATTTGGTAGCCCGCAGTCGCGGCTGTCCCGCCAGATTCTGCGACAAGTCTTGTGAGGAAGATCCAGCTTCCGCTGCCGATAATAAATTGCAGCGAGGCTGGCCATGCGACTGTGAAAAGGGTTTTAGCAACAGTCATATCGAATCCGAAATTTCCGTTGATGAGGAAGAGCAAAACAATCGCGACCGATCCGCCCAAGAGGACACGAGCAAACGTCGTTCCTTCGGTGACGACTTCGGGACTTGCGCCCATGAGTCGTAAGATGTCGCCGGCGAAAATCATTCCGACAACGCCAAGAATCACCGACAGCACTACGGAAATCGTGATGGCTTGCGCGCCCGCATGCGCAGCACCCTCAGGATTTTTCTCACCCGTGCGACGCGCGACAATCGCAGTAGCACCGACGCTAAGACTGGGCCTCATTTCAGAACTCGTGCGCTTTCTAAAAAATCCGTACGCGCAAAAAACGGTGCTCTGGGCCGGAACGACAAGCGGCAGACTTTTTATCGAGAGTCTCCAAGGAGCCGACTCGGTTGGCGACATCGGGATCTCAAATAAGAACCGCTCGCACCTAGATCCCTATCCCATCGGCCAGGATCCGAACCGAGAGGATTCGAACCGAGGAAGTCCTGCGTTCCTAGAAGATTTTTCGTCTGAACCGCGTTTGACTCCAGAGTTCTAGAGGGCAGAATAAGTCATGACCAAAATCTTGCTTTCGATTTTAGCAATTGTTCTCTGTGTATCTGTAAACGCGTCTGCGAGTGAAAAACTCGAGATCGTTAAAAACGACAAAGTTTGCATGGTGACGAATATGTTATTCGCGCGAACGCAGATTCCGGTCGTGCACGAGGGAAAAACTTATTATGGTTGCTGCGCAAACTGTAAGAAGACGCTCGCTGAAGATCCGGAAGCTCGCGTCGCCAAAGACCCGGTCTCTGGAAAAGATGTCGATAAGGCCACGGCCGTGATCGCGGCTCGAGAAGACGGCTCTGTCGTTTATTTCGAAAACAAAAATACTTTTGAAGAGTTCACCGGCAAATCTAAGAAGTCCAAGGCGAAAAAAGCAAAGCTTTAGCCGAGTCGCTTTATCTCCAAAATTTAATTCGTAGCTTCAGCTTCTTCTCATTGAGCAGCTCGCGCCAGTCGATGAACAGCACGACGAGTATGAAGCCGAGTCCTGCAATGAGTAACAAAATATTCTTTGGATCAAGTGACCCTTGATAAATGTCTTTCATGCTGTGAACTGCAGTTTGGCCAGACACTAGCACCACTGCATCGCCAATCAGGTTACCGAGAAAAAACGGCGGAATCATGATGAACGGACTCACCCTCGCGAGTCCTGAGGCCGTAAAAAGTGGGGTCGTCGATAGTGGAAGTGTCGAATACAAAAAAACAAATGCCATGACGCCGGACTTTTTTCCCGACAGTTTTTGCCCAAGAAAATCTAGATCCGCTCTTTTGATTTTACCGATCGCGGTTTTGCCAATCCACCTTACGATCACAGTTGAATAAATAAGGCGTCCTAGGGTTGTTCCGCAGGTTCCAACGAAGGCAACGATCCAGGGATTTAAGTCAAACTTGACCATCAAAAGAAACATTACCATTAGTGCCGGAGGCGCAAACAGCGGAATGCAATCGACTAGGATGGAACAGAAAAAAACGAGAAAATAGTGGAGCACTGGCACGTTGCTATACTACCGACCATGCGAGCAAAAGCAACGCGGCCTGGGTCGAAACGGTGACGGGCGTTATTATCCGATACTCTCCGCTGAAAGGGACATATAGTCGTTTTATTAAAACAGTCTGCCTGTACTCCGATTGCAGGCGCCACGGGACTCGCTGCATTTTTGCACGGATAAGATATCAATAGACGAACTCTCGGAGGCAGAAAAATGATTGCAGCAGCGGTATGGGTTACTTCAGACGAAGCAAAGATATTCAAATTTAATTCCGGAAGTGTCGATGCACAACATCTTCACAAGTCCGGTCCGTTCCATTCACCCGAGACATTTGGTCGCAATCATCCGAAGGCGGGCGGAGATACGGATCACTTTCTTCACCGCGTCGCCGACTCGATGATTCTGCTTCACGCTGACAAGTGGCTGATACTTGGCCCCGGCGTCGTAAAGACTCAATTCAAGCATTTGCTCGACGAACATTACGTATTGAATGCCAAGAAGGTCATTGGCACTTTACCGATGGAAAAATCGACCGACGGGGAAATTAAACACTTCGCAGACGATTTTTTCAAGAAAGCGGGGCTGTTCGAACTTTCGGGCCATTTAACACCGAAAGAATCGAAGTCACGCTGATGACGATACTCATCATTCGTAGTTTAATCAGCAAGTGAAGATGGGCCGCAACATTTCGGAATATAATGCGCAATCTGCTTCATCGCGGCCTCGGCCTTAGTCGGAAAATTTACGGCACTATCGATAACGTGGTAGTTCGCATGACCGGCCCAGGCATTTGCAATCTTCTCGTCGATTTCACCCGCTTGAAGGGCGGTTTCTACGCGGAGCGGATTTATATGGTTGTACCCGAACTTTTCGTTAGGGGACCGAAGGTGAATGACAGCCAAGTATTTCTGATACTCGTCACGCGCTTCGCTTTTGCTCATTTTCCAAAAAGTGTCTTCACTGCTAGGCCAATATGCTAATCCGTCGAGTGTGCCTCGATCACAAAGTCCAACAGCCCATGTTTTCTCGCCAATGACGAGCTTTTCCATTTCGACCTGAATGTGAAATATTGCACTTTGCGCCGCTCGTTTCGCGGAAGTGCTTTGCAGTCGCCAGAAGCCACCGCCGAAGACAATGGAAGCCGCTTCAGGAAGAATCGCAACGTTGTCGCAAAAGACCTTTTTGGCCATTTCGAGGAGGGCTGTCTTTCCGGCTCCAGGACCTCCCGTAATAACGATTAATCGCGTTTCACTATATGCTTTCGCGCTTTCACAATGCCTTTCGCAGACCGTGGGCGAAATTGCCATTTTTACTCCAACGTAAATTCTTGGTCTTGCTTCGGAACTACGCAAGACCAGCGGAATTGATCAGTGATGTGTTCTTTCATTTTAAGTGCAGCCCCTGGTTCGCCGTGGGTTACGAACACTTTTCGCGGAGTAACCTTAGACTGCGTTAGCCAATCAAGAATCTCTTCGTAGTCAGCATGCGCCGAACAATTTTTTAAAGTTCGAATCGTCGCGCGCACGGGGATTAGCTCGCGATGTATTTTGATTTCATTTGCTCCTTCTTGAAGAGCCCGGCCGCGAGTCCCGGCGGCTTGAAATCCCGCGAGCACAACTGTTGTCGTCGGATTTGCGACAAAAGCTTTGAGATGATGAACGATTCGACCACCAGTTGCCATGCCGCTAGCGGAAATGATGATCATCGGTCCTTTTTTCTCGTTAAGCGCTCTGGATTCCTCGACCGTTTTTACGTATTGAACGGCCTCAAACATTTCCTTGCACTCGAGTTCTGTAAGCTTGTGCAACGATTTAAATTCGTAAAAAAGTTCTGTGGCATTCGTGGCCATCGGGCTATTCAGATACATGGGAACATTTGGAATTCGGCCTGATTTTCGTAGGATCGACAAATAGTGCATTAACGATTGTGCTCGCCCAACCGCGAATGAAGGAATTAGGATCACTCCTTTTTTTTGAAGCGCTTCATTGATCACGACTTCCAAATCTTTAACTGGATCAACGACGTCGTGTTTCCGATCACCGTAGGTGGACTCCACGACTAGATAGTCGATCGGAGGCAATTTTGCTGGTGGAAACAAAATCGGATCGTTCGATCTGCCGACATCGCCCGAAAAAGCGATTTTAGTCGTTCCGGTATCGACAATAACGGTCGCCGCTCCAAGAATATGACCGGCGTATATAAAGGTCGCGCGAATTCCAGGTGCCACTTCAAATGCCTCATCGAAGGGTTTCGGAACAAACTGCTTCAGCGCCGCTTCGGCGTCTTTCTCGGAAAACAACGGCAAGGCCGGAGCGTGTTTCGAAAACTTTTTTCGATTGAGCCATTCGGCCTCTTCTTCTTGTAGATGGCCAGCATCGGTAAGTAGAATTCGACAGAGCGCCAACGTCGCCGGCGTGCAAAAAATCTTTCCTTTAAAACCCTCGTTGATAAGTTTTGGAATGTATCCGGAGTGATCGAGATGCGCATGTGTTAGAACGATCGCATCGATCGTCGTTGGTTCGATCGGAAATCTATCCCAGTTTTTTAGACGCAGTTCTTTCAACCCTTGAAAGAGACCGCAATCGACAAGAACTTTTCGGTTTTCGTTTGAAAGAAGATATTTCGATCCCGTAACTGTGCCTGCTGCACCTAGGAATCGAAGTCGATACTGGCTTTCCATTTGTCATCCCTCGGACTTAGGTTTCGGGTCGTTTAGTCCCGGCTTCACACGAATTGTCCCATTCGCTTCGCGAGAACGAACTGACCCGTTACAGCTGAGTATGCCGAGGGTAAGAGCAGGGAGTGTGCCCGGATAACAAACGGCAGGACAAAAAATGTGGGCCCTTGAGTATCAAGGTTTGTTACCCGCCTACTTAACTTTCACAGGCGTTAAAAGTTATGATCTCAATGGTGTGATCTGTTACTGTGTGTTGCGGGTAATCCAAACTGATTCAATCCGAACGGAGGCCGCGTGATAATTGACCTCGATGTTTTGCGTGCGCTCCGAGATGTCTCCCCGGATGATCCCGAGTTCGTTAGCCAGGTCATTGGTCTATGTCTGGACGAAGTTCCGCCTGACTTGCTGAAACTTGGTGAAGCATTCGATCGCGGGGATGCAGCGCAAATGGGTTTCGTCGCCCACCACCTAAAGTCGAGCCTGCAGAATGTCGGAGCAAACTCTTTAAGTCAGATCTGCAATGAGCTCGAACAGATGGGACGAGAGGGTCGAGTTTCAGGGGCGCGTGAACTCATCGCGAAATTTACTTTCGGTTTCGCCGAAGCTAAGGCCGTTTTACTTGCTATTCAGAACAAAAGTCTCGGTTTCTAGACTCAATCGAATCGGATAAATTGTCGATTGTTGATGATGCCTATGTCCTTGAAATCAGAAGTATTCAAGCGGTGCCCACTTTTTCGCAATTGTACGTCGACAGAGATCGACAGCATCATCGCGAAATCAACGACACTTTCGGTAAAGGGTGGCGATCCGGTTTATGTGATCAACGATCCTAGCCGCTTTGTTTACATCGTTGTTAGCGGCGCGATCGATATCGTCGGCCCTGGAAATGTTCGCAATCAATATGTGAAGATGCGCACAATTCAAGCTGGAGAACATTTCGGTGAACTCTCGGTTCTCGTAGCGGCCAGACATCAAACATCTGCGTTCGCCAAGCAAAGTACAGAACTACTTTGTATTGCCGCCGAGGACTTTCTTGCGTTGGTTCGTGATCTCGAGTCACTGAACAAGGTTCAGTTGGAACTCCTTGTTGGCTACTATTTGCAGAGCATGAAGAACGTGGTTTCGCTGCCGGTCATGAAAAATGCGAACGATGTGCATTATGGACGGGCGTTTGCGCGAGTTGCGCCGATGAAAGTGCCGTTCGGTTCGTACAAGGCAGTGCCAGTTCGACTCGAATCGAATGTCATGACCCTTGCGTGTTGCCTGCCAGTTTCGAAAGAGTTTTTCAAATCTCTGCAAGCTTACTATCCAGAATTGGCTTTCAAGATGATGTTGCTCGAAGAGCAGGATTACGAACCGCTTCGAAAGAAGTATCTCGGGTTCTACTCGGGGCAAGGTCAGAATTCCTCATTGAGGTCGGTCGCAGGTCCCAGGGTGACGGCGAAAGTCGATCGTGAAGGAGACCTCGAGGATTTGCGATCGTCGACGCTAATTCTTTCGCAGCTTCCTTACGATTTGTTCACTCAGCTTTCGCCTCATTTTGAAGTGCAAGATTTTGCTGAAGGAGAAGTGATTTTTTCTCCGGAAAAGAAATCGGATCGGTTTTATGTGGTCGGTTCTGGGAATATCGAACTTAGCAAGCACGTGAAAAGTATCGGAGCGAGCGTTTCCTATGCTGTAACCGACACCTATGACGTCTTTTTTGATACATCGCTCATCAGCGACACCGATCTGAAAATTACTGCGATAGCCAAGAGCGCATGTCGAATATTTTCAATCAAAAAAAGCACGTTCAATGAACTTCTCGAGCTGAATCCATTTGCGTTGCACTTTTCCATCGTTCTCGCGCAGTTGATCAATGGCTTGAATAGAAACATATCCGAGTTCGAATTGTACTCTGGATCACATCCGAATTTAAGTTTAGTAAATCAGTCTCTGCTTCCGCAGTCTGTGGTGAGGAATTCGAAAATTGTTCCGCTCGATCTCATTGAAAAGGATCTCACGATTGGTGTCGTGTCTCCTCAACGGGAAGTGCTTGAAGAGACCGTCGACACTCACTTACGTGGATTTAACGTCAAGATGTGCTTGATTACTGAAGAACAGTTTCAAGAGTGGACAGCACCGCTCAGCGGAAAGCCTGACACTGAACACACCGTCACGGTGTTCAAATTGTCTGCGGGCGATGATCGAGTTTTAAGAAACGTTTCGCTTGAACCAAATGCAGCACTTAGCGAAATCATTGAGTTAGCGGGAAGCTCACGAGCGAGTGATATCCATTTTGAACCCGGTGAGAAATCGGTATTGGTTCGTTACCGCATCGACGGAGTACTGACGCAACTTTGGAGCGCAGTCCCAAGTTCGTTGGGACTGAGCGTGACAAGAGTTCTTAAAGTTCTCTCAGAGATGAACATTACAGAAAGCCGACTACCGCAAGATGGCCAATTCAAATTTAAAAAAGATGGTCGCGAGTCTCATTTTCGCGTTTCGAGTGTGCCCACTCGTTTCGGTGAAAAGATAGTTCTTCGCGCGACGAGCAAAAGAAACGCCGTAGTTCCGCTGCAGCTGCTTGCTCCGAACACCAAGATCACCAGGTTTTTCAATCGACTCGTTAAATACCAGCAGGGGATTCTATTTGTAACGGGACCGACCGGCTCGGGTAAGTCGACGACCCTGTATTCGATATTAAATGAGCTCAATTCGCCCGGAAAAAATGTCGTCACGATTGAAGATCCGATCGAAGCGAACCTTCCAGGTATAAATCAGATTGAGATCGATCCAAGTATCGGCCTGACACACGAAAGTATTTTACGAACGGTGCTGCGACAAGATCCCGATGTTATTATGATCGGCGAAATTCGCGATAGCGTTTCGATGAAGTTGGCGCTCGATGCGGCCCTGGCTGGACAGTTGGTCCTCACGACAATTCATGCTGGTAATACTTTCGAAGTAATCCCACGAATCAAAGAACTCGGTGGTTCGACATCGAATATCGCTTCATCTCTGATCGGTGTTATGGCGCAACGACTTGTTCGTCGACTCTGTGAGTGCAAAAAATCACGTGCGGTTACGTCGCACGAGCGGACTCTATTTAAGGATTTGGACTTTGCGGAACCGTTGACTCACGTCATGGAATCGGTGGGTTGTTCGAAGTGCAACTATTCTGGTTTTTCGGGTCAGATCCCGATCTTCGAATTTTGGGAAAAATCGATGCTCGTCCACAATGCGTTAACTGATCACAAGACTTCGGAAGAAGTTGTGAGTGCGATCAAAGCAACCAATCCGGAATCGCTTACTTCGTACGGACTAAAGATGGTAGCACAGGGCTTAACGACGTTTGGCGAAGTTAACGAAGCCTTGTTTGGCATTACGGATTTGATGGCATCATGAGTAAAACTATAATTCTTCTCGAAGATTCTGCGACCAATCGGGCCGTTGTCGGTAAAATGCTTACGAGTCTGGGATTCAATGTTCTTTCTGGAGAAAACGGCGAGGAAGGCTTCGCCTACTTAGAGACATGCGAAGCTGAAGGTCTTGATCTTGTCGCCGTAGTCTCAGACATGCTGATGCCCTTGGTTGATGGACCGGCATTCGTTTCGCGATTGCGCGAGAATCGCGCCTACGAGGATTTGCCAGTGATCTTCATGACATCTGCGACGGACAAAAGTTTTCTGTTGCGGGCCAAGGAGCTCAAAGCTTCATATATCTTGAAACCCGTCGATTCCAAGCAACTGGCCGCAAAGTTAGGGAAGTAATTATGAAATCAATGACGTATCTCGCGATGACAATGTTTACTCTCGGGTTAGTCTCTTCTCCTCTTGCGCGCGGTGGATCGGAACCCACCGTTGAGTGCAATTTGAAGACGCTCGAAACATTTTGTGAATCGCTGAAAGCAAAAGAAAAGACTCAGCTTCGAAGCTCGATTCCTCACAAATTCAGTAATGGAGAATCGATGCCTTCCGCCGATTCGATCCACGGCGCCTCGATTGAAATGCACGAGAACGGTGAGACTCCGAACATTCCATGGGGAAAGATGCAACGTCTTCAAAAATTGTACAAGGTGACTCAAGCCTACGCGCAAGAAGCCATTCGCCGAGGGCGTCCTCTCTCGGAATTATCAAGCGAAGAGAAAAACATCATCGAGCGATTAAAAACGATGAAGCTGGGCGATCTCCACACTGCCCAAGATCGAGAGATGTGTAACAGCGGCTATAGATTTGGTTACAATCCGCATTCGCATTCCCTGATCATGTGCCCCGAAATGGCTGGTTACCCGGCTTCCGGAATTGTTTGGGCCATGGCTGCGTTTATGGGTCGTGGCATCGGGACCTGTGTCACCGGCGGTTTGAAGTACGTGGACGCGAAAAAGAATGTCGTCTTTGATCTTATTCCCGAAGAAAAGTATCCGTTGAACAGTCTGCGGAGTTGCTTGATCAAGGGTGGATTTCCCGACGCAAAGAAAAACATCGACTTCGAAAAGCCAGAATTGAAAGCGATCATGGGCAACGAAATAACTCGCTCGCACAAAAATAAGAGTGCCGCATTGCCGATGAACACCGGAGAACTTGCAGCGGCACTGAAAGACGAAAAAAACATCGCGTGGGCGAAAAAAACGGTTGGTGATCTTCGCGAGTGCCTTCCCGAACAGACTAACTCTCGAGTCGACTCTGGTATTCAGGATTCGTTTGGTTCCGAGGTCGCCGCGCGCTACCTCGAAGACCATCCACTCAATGCTGTGACACCAGAAGACGCACTTCAGCCATTGGCTCCGATGGTGGACTATATCTGTCGAACTCCGAAGGCCGACGAACTGACGCGAAAATTTCATGTACCTATCGAAACTCGCCTCAATTCAGCCATTTTTGCAAATGCACGCTTAAGAAAAGTTATGAACTGCAGTCCAAAAACTCCTGCAAAACAGATCTGTTCAATCGGCGATTCCGAACAGCCTAATGTGAATGTCGGACCCGCAACTGCAATTCCCAGCAGAACTGATCGCTAGAGCAGCCGAACGCTCTTCATCGATACCCGAATTGTTCGAGTACGTACTTTGTGAGTGAAGATTCGTCGTCAAAATCGAGCGGATCTTTCGGGAGAACGAGCGCGGCATCGGATGATCCGCTGTGCATCTTTGAAAGTTTTAAACTCGCGTCTTTCCAATATCGACTTTGCCATTCTGGATTTGTAATTCGTGTGAACAATTCGTTGATATCGAACGCGCGTGCAACGGCGTCGCGATTCATCGCCTTCTGGCCCGGCAAAACGTAGTCAACGACGCTTAAGACATCGTCAGGATGGACGAGTTCGAGTATCAAGTAGGTCGCAAATTGCGTCGCTACCAAGTAGTCGCGATATTTTGCCTTCGACGAGGTCCATTTTTTCGAGACACGTCCGGCCCGGTAAATCACCTTCATGCGCTCGAATACGGGCGAGAGTCGAGCTCCGACCTGATCGGCGAGCGCGAGATCAAGCATCACCACAAGGCTCTCGGCAAAATTGAGATAACGCCCAAGTTCGCGCTGTTGTTTCGGCGCAGGTGGCAGAAGTCGCCATAATATTCGATGATTCTGTTCGTGAAAAACCGAGATCGTGTTGAAGCGCTCGAGCGATGCGATTTGATCGACGGGATCGTGTACGGCTTTAGCGTTTTCAGCGAACCAGATAAGTTCGGTCGCAGAAGGAGAATAATCGATTTCATCCGCGAACAGATCTTGCGCGCTCAATGATCGAAGTAGCGAGGCGATACGCGGCGAAAAACGTCCGCCCAACTCAAGATACTGCGTGCGGCTCTCGCGATAAATCGGGCTTAGCGACAACAGTTGAACATCGAAAGGGTATTCATAAAGCGCGAGCTTCGCATGCCGGGCATTTGCGGGGACTTTCGAGAGGGTTCGAACATCTTTAAGAAACAAAGCGATTTCGTTTTTCAAGTTCAGATCTTGTATCATGAAGTGGACGAAGTTGACATGACTTAAGAGATCGTCAGAATGAGGTATGAAATTTAAAAAATGG
>JAYSYF010000235.1:0-4050 GCA_043716655.1 Bdellovibrionales bacterium
CCGTTTTCATTTGTTATTACTTCTTCATTCCCTATCGCCTCATCATCGAGAATCGGCGCAGCTGGGAGTATTATCAGAAGAACAAGTTGCTCACGCAGGTTGAAGAACTGAAGACGAATTTCTTATCGATGATGTCCCACGATTTGAAGACTCCGATCGCGCGCATTCAGGGAATGGCCGATGTCGTGCGTTCCGACCCCAATCCGCTTTCTTCGCGCCAGACTGAGGCCGTCGATACGCTTCGTCGTTCGAGCGATGAATTGCTCGAGTTCGTGAGCGGTGTCTTGAATCTCGGTCGAATCGAGTCGAAAGCCATACAGCTGCACTTAACTTCGAAAGACGTGAACGAACTTGTTCGCGAAGTGGTGAATAAACTCGATTACCTGGCGCGCTCGAAACACATCGAAATTCGCACCGAATTGGACACTCTTTTCAGCATCAAATTCGACGTGGATCTGATGCGCCAGGTGTTTTCAAACTTGGTGGAAAACGCCATCAAGTATAGCCCCGAGAATACGTCTATCCTTGTAACCAGCGAGGAACGAGATGGCTGGGTGACGGTGCAGGTGTCCGATCAGGGCCCTGGTATACCAAAGGATGAACTTCCTCACATATTCATGAAATTTTATCGTAGTAGAAACGCCAAGGGATCCACTATTAAGGGGTCTGGCCTCGGTCTCTATCTTGCTAAATACTTTGTTGAATTACATAAAGGACGAATCCAAGTGGATTCCAACCTCGGGCAGGGAACAACTTTCACAGTTGAACTCCCTACAGCCTAAACTAGCCTACCAAGCACTCGGCTTGCGCGGGGCGAAGCCAAATCCTAACTGGGATCTGGGCTTGAGACAGAGGGACTGAACCAATGCTTCGAATACTCGTTGCAGATGATGATGCCGGCCTTCGTTTTTCGGTTCGCGAGGCGCTCGCCTCAGTGAAGCGTTACGACGTGCATGAAGCTCACGATGGTTTAGAAGCCGTTGAGAAAATCCGTGCAGAACGTTTTGATCTCGTCGTCCTCGACGTCGATATGCCGCGGCTCTCGGGCCTCGAGGCGATGAAACTTATCAAAGAATACGATCCCTCGATTCAAGTCATCATCATGACTGCTTACGCAAACATCGATGATGCTGTCGCCGCTGTTAAAGAGGGCGCTTACAACTACCTCGCGAAGCCAGTGGCTTCGGAAGATCTCTTAGGCATGGTCGACCGCGCACTGAAGGCGCAGTCGCTGATTTCGAGCATCGCTGCAAGTGCGCCAATTTTGACAGAAGCGGGTCGCAAGATCATCGGTTCGTCGAATGAAATGCAGAAGGTGTTCAACATCATCAATCGCCTTTCAAAAGTCGATACACCTGTTTTGATTCGTGGAGCTTCGGGAACTGGCAAAGAGCTCGTTGCCCGCGCGGTTCACTTCAATAGCTCGCGCAAAGATGGAAAGTTCGTTGCGATCAACTGCGCTGCCATTCCTGAGAATCTTTTCGAGAGCGAACTTTTCGGTCACGAAAAAGGTTCGTTCACAGGCGCACACGAACGCAAGATCGGTAAATTTCAGTTCGCTGAGGGCGGAACACTTTTCCTCGACGAAATGGGCGAAATGCCCGTGACGATGCAGGTAAAACTGCTTCGCGTTCTTCAAGAGAAAGTATTTACGCCCGTTGGATCGAACCGCGACATCGAGTCGAACGTTCGAGTTATCGCCGCGACGAATCGTCCGCTCGAGCAGATGATCGCCGATGGTCGGTTCCGCGAAGATCTTTACTATCGTCTGAACGTTGTTCCGATTTATCTGCCGGCGTTGGCTGAACGAAAGAACGATCTCGAGAACCTGGTTAACGGGTTCATCAAGAAGTTCAATTTAGCTCATAGCAAACGGATTACGAATATTGCCGCTGATGCGATGACGGTTTTCAAACGTTACAGCTGGCCAGGTAACATTCGAGAACTCGAGAACGTGATCGAGCATTGTTTCATTCTCGAAACGTCGAACACGCTTTCGTTGAACTCGATTCCAGAAAACGTTTTGGTCGCCGTTGGCGTTCAGCTCGGGTCTGGATTGTCGGAATCCCTTTCTGAACCTTCAGACGCAGCATTAGGTCTGAGCGCGAAGGTGCTCGCTGGTGCTGAATCAGTATTGGCCGATGGCGAAGATCTTGCGGACCCAGACGAGTCGCTGGACGGCGAGATGCTCGGCCTCGACGGCGCGGCCGAAGACAGCAGCATCGCTAGCGTCTCTATCGGCGGCGACACGCTCGACTTCAACAAACACAAAGAAGCATTCGAGCGTGAGTTCATCGTAAAAGCTTTGAAAACGTTTAAGGGCCGAATCAATCAAACGGCGCTGCACGCGAACATTCCGAAAAAGACTTTGCTTCGCAAAATCGAAAAATACGGAATCATCGCCCGCGACTACGCTGATCCAAAATGACGCGAGTCGCTTCCGCTGCGGAAGCGAGTTGCGTCAGTTCCGCAATCGCCGCAAGGCCTCGGCGCTGATCAGTGCCTGGATTCCGAGGCCCTCAAAGCGCTCACTAGCGCTCACTAGCGCTTACAGAACGGCGTCAGCTGGAAGAACGTCGTTTTCGGAATCAGCATCTGTCTCAATAGTGTCGGCGTCTGCGGTCACGTCTCTGTGATCGACAGGCATGCCAGCAGAGCGTTTGTACGGCGCCGCCTTCGCCTCGACTAACTTCAACGGACGATCGGTCATTCGCGTTGCCCGTGCTGAACGGCGCTCGGCTTCTTCGTAAACCGAGCGCGGGCTTTGGCTGGCGAGCTCTGCGGTAATTCCGCGAACGATCTCGGCCATTTTCGGATCGTTGAATACGAGGACTTGCTCGTTGTTGTTCTCTGCGCCTTCGCTGAAATTAAACGAAGTCCCGATAACGGCGAAGTCACCCATGCTCATTATTTTGTGATGAATCTTGGCTGTGACTTCATGTCTAACGCCGCCGATAGCCACATGCGAATTTCCATAGCTAAACGGAGCCACGCGAACACCTTTTCGCAAGCTAGCAAGCTGTTCGGCTTTCAAGCGCTTCGTCCACGGATTCTGTGGGTCTTCAACGAAGGTCACTTTTTTATTTCGGCCTTTTCCTTCGCTCACCCGCTTCAAGCCGGACATTTTTAGAAACTGACTCCAGTGCTGCATGGCAAACGGAGTATCGCCTACACTTAGGAAATCGAATTTTCCAGTCGCCTGTATGTCGCGCTCAGCGCGGTTCAATAGTGCTGCCCCAATGTCTTTAGATGAAAATGCGAATTGGGTCATACGTACGGGACCCTCGGACTTCGCCAAGAGATGCGAGAGAATGTTTTTGTTCACATCGCGATTTCCACCGCCGGGAGTAAACGCGATAATAAAACTGTTCTGTGGGTAGGCCTCGAAAGTTTGCGGATCAACACCCGGCCCCGTAATTTGGTAGGCGCCCGACGTGGGAAAAGTTCGACCGCGCAATTGGAGATCGCGAGAAAACGTTTTTGTGATTTCGTGATTGATCAGATTTGCGGCCAACCAACTTTTCATCGTGATGATGTGATTGGCATTGGGAATCGATTTCTCGGCACTGGCGACGGATTTTCCGGCGACCGCCTCTGAAATTAGTGCGTGCAGATCGCCGCGCGGATGCAGACAAGAATAAGTAAAATTCCCGCTGGAAAAAACAGCTCTTGCGAGCGCCGGGTCGGTCCAGTCAATCGCGATGATTTTTTGATGATTGATCTTGGTTGAGTCGACTTCAGTCACGTCGACTCCACCTGCGCGAAGCTTTTCGACGATCGCTCGCTGTTCGGGCCGAGTCGCGAGCGGTTTGGCGTCAACGCCCACCCGAATAGAAATTTTTCTTTCTTTCCTCGCTTTGATCAGTTCGTTCGCAAGTTCATCGAGATTGAATTCATAGACATTTATCGCAATTTCTTTTTTCGCAAGGCGAACGGAATCGATCAAAACTTGCACGAGATCTTCAGCCGGAACACGCTTTTCGCCGATCGAATAATCGTGAGAAACATAGATGCGAAGATCCTCGAAACCGGGGCGACCGCGTGGCGGCA
>JAYSYF010000236.1:0-4041 GCA_043716655.1 Bdellovibrionales bacterium
CGCTTCGGAACCGATTTGATCAAGAAAGAATCGTAAACACTTTTTGCTACCGTTGTGTTTCGTCCCATGTTGAACGGGCCGATTTTCTTTGCGTTAGCGAGAGTTGGATCCTGGTTCGCGCCAGTGATCTGAGCTCGTGCTTTCTCGATAACATCTCGTGAACCGTATCCAACGAGAGAAACCTGGAAGAGCAACTGATCTTCGTTTGCGAGAATCTTATCGAAGATGTCTGTCATTTTGTATTGAGCAAACAGATCTTTCCAAGCAACAGACGCCGCGTTCACTCGCTCTTCACGGGCACCCGCAACGACTTCACGCTTCGCAACTTCTGTGAGGCGAGCTTCTGCTTCTTCTTTCGAGATACGTGCTTTTTCCATATCGGATTTTGCAGCATCAAGTTTCGCCACAGCGTCAGCCGTTTGTGCTGCGTTCAATTTAGTGGTGTCGGCAGTCGCCTTCTCTAGAGCCGCAACAGACGTTTCGAGTGCAGCGAGGTCCGATTTCTTCGACGCGATTTCAGCTTCGACCGTTTTACGAGTCTCTTCGAGCTGAGTTTTTTCAGCAATAAGTGCCGCGCGTTCATTTTCGATAACATCAAGCGCAGCTTGGTTATCTGCATCTTGCTTAATTTTTGTAGCTTCGAGTTTCGCCTTCAAAGAATTCGACGCCGCTTCAGCTTCTGAAGCTTTTTTCTCGGCTTGTTTTGCCGCTTCGAGGGCCTTCTTCGACTCTTCTTCAAGAGTCTTCGCCTGTGCGATAGCCAACTGGCTCTCTTTTTCGAACCGAGCCTTTTCAGCATTTACTTCGTCTTGCTTGCTGCAAGCAAAGTTCGTGAGCGCCGCAATAGCGACAGCCGTGGTCAGAAGTTTTTTACGAACGGTCATGTGAATCCTCCGAGGATCATCCAATTTTTGATCTTAGTTTTTTCTTTATTCGGCATAAGCAAAGGCATGAACGGGGCCAGGCCAGCCTACGACTTGATCGCCCGCAGAGCCGCCAAGTCGCTCTAAATGGGCATTCGTCCAAATCATGAGCCAGAAAATGGCACCCAGCGGTGCAGACCGTGAATAAAACAAAAGCGGCCCAGGAGGGCCGCTTTTATCCTTATATTAGCCTCGCTCTCGGCGAGGCTTAAGGTGTGAGTGAGTCCCTGCCCTTAGTGGGTCGCAGGAAGTTCGTGACCAAGGTGATTTGGCTTAATGCCAGTTCCACGCTCGGGACGATTCTTGAAGAGCTCTTTAGCATTCTTGATATCGAGCGTATTCACCAGAACCTGGTCAACATGATCGACGAGAATGATTTTGAGATCTTTCAGAACTTCCTTCGGGATGTCCTTGATGTCTTTTTCGTTTTCCTTCGGACAGATGATCGTTCGGATTCCGCCGCGATGAGCAGCCAGAGTCTTCTCTTTCAGTCCGCCGATACCAAGAACACGTCCTCGAAGCGTAACTTCGCCAGTCATCGCCACGGTTCGTTTCACCGGGATTCTTAAACACGCCGAGACGATCGATGTTGTGATCGCGCAACCAGCCGACGGTCCATCTTTTGGAATCGCGCCTTCTGGAACGTGAATGTGAACATCGATATTCGCGAAATAGTCCTTATCGAGACCGAACAATGGGCCGCGCGATCGCACGTAACTCATTGCTGCCGAACAAGACTCCTTCATGACATCGCCGAGCTGACCGGTGACCGTGAATTTGCCACGGCCTGGAACGACCGTCACCTCGATCGGAAGCAGATCGCCGCCGACTTCGGTGTAAGCCATACCGTTGGTAAGTCCGATCTCGTTTTCGAGTTCGATTTTCCCGTGACGGTACTTATGTGCGCCAAGCAGTTCGACCAATTTCTTTGGAGTAACCAGAAACCCTTTAACGAACGACTTCGGAATCTGCTTTGTCGCGATTTTCTCTTTCTTCGCTCCGCCCGCTTTCGTATCCATCATCGCGCGTTCTTTGATCAGAACGGTCGCGACTTTTCGACACAAGTTTGCAATCTGACGCTCGAGATTTCGAACGCCCGATTCGCGAGTATAAAACTGGATAAGGTGGCGAATCGTAAGATCCGCAAACGTGACTTTGTAATCGGTCAAACCGTGAAGACCCAACTGCTTTGGTACCAAGTACTTCTGAGCAATGTGGTACTTCTCGTTCTCGATGTAACCTTCGATGCTGATGATTTCCATACGATCCAAGAGTGGACGTGGAATCGTGTACAGCGAGTTCGCCGTGGTCACGAACATCGTTTTCGAAAGATCGTAATCGACCTCGAGATAGTGATCGTTGAATGTCGAGTTCTGCTCGGGATCAAGAACCTCAAGCAACGCTGACGATGGATCGCCACGGAAGTCGCTCGACATCTTGTCGATTTCGTCGAGCAGAATCAGCGGGTTGCCGAATTCTGTTTTACGGAACGCCTGCAAGATTTTTCCGGGCATCGCGCCGACGTACGTTTTTCGGTGACCGCGAATCTCGGCTTCGTCGCGAACCCCGCCAAGCGAGATACGAGCGAACGAACGACCCAGCGATTTGGCGATCGAACGTGCCAGCGAAGTCTTACCAACACCTGGAGGTCCGACGAGACACAGAATTGGCCCACGCATGTTCGGAGCAATCGCCGTTACAGCGAGATGCTCGAGAATGCGTTCTTTGACCTTCTCGAGTCCCCAGTGGTCGTCGTCCAAGATTGCTTCTGCTTCGACAATGTCGTGCTTGTCGGCAGAATAGTTCTGCCATGGTAATCCGAGCATCCAGTCGATGTAGTTTCGAACGACCGTTGCTTCCGCCGACATTGGCGACATCATTTTCAGTTTTTTGATTTCTTTCAGAACTTTATCGCGAGCTTCGACTGGGAATTTCTTTTTCTTCGTCTGCTCTTCGAGCTCTGCGACTTCAGCTTGGTAATCGTCTTTTTCGCCAAGCTCCTTTTGAATCGCCTGCATTTGCTCGTTGAGGTAGTACTCTTTCTGAGAGCGCTCCATCTGCTTCTTCACACGAGTGCGGATCTTTTTCTCTACTTCAAGAATTTCGATCTCGCCCGACATCATCTCAAGCAACTGCTCTAGGCGTTTGCCTGGATCGTTCAGCTCGAGAATCTTTTGTTTGTCCTCGAGTTTCAGATTCATCTGGGCCGCGATAATATCGGCGAGTTCCGAAGAGGCGTCGATGTTCGTCACCTTCATCAAAATTTCAGGTGGGATACGTTTGTTGAGTTTCACGTATTGCTCGAACGTCGCCTTTACAGAACGCATCAGCGCCTGCACTTCGACTTCTTTTTCGCTGATCTCAGGCATGTCCCGAGCTTCAACCATGAAAAATCCGTCATTCGGAATATAACGCTCGATGCGAACTCGGCGTTTTCCTTCGACCAGAACTTTTACGGTACCGTCAGGCAAGCGCAGAAGCTGAATGATCGATCCAACCGTTCCGACGTCATAGATGTCGCCGGCTTCCGGATTATTCGTCTTCGCATCTCGCTGAGCCGCGAGCACGATGTCGACCTGCTTCGACATCGCCTCTTCAAGTGCGTTGATCGATTTTTCTCGACCGACGAACAGCGGCATCATCATATGAGGGAAAATGATGAGATCGCGCAGCGGTAACATGGGCAATTGAATCGGTGCCCCGGAGTCTTTATCTCCACTCGCTTTGTCGGACGATTTCTCTGCCAATCTCTCTGACTGACGATCGTTCTTTTTACCCGACATGTCCCCTCCTCCGTGTGTTGTGACCTAACGCTAACCGAACCCAAATTTACCTAACGTCGGGAAGCTCTTCTGAACTTCCCTTCTTAATGATGGCAGACCCACGCAAGAGCGCAATAGGTTCATCAAATCTGTCGATATGCGTCCGGCCTTCGGATCTTTTTTTGTTCGAAAATTAACCGGGTGTTTGACACGGTTTTCAAGCGAGGTCATCACTCGAAGCCTTGTTCAGGAAACAAAACGCTTACTGTTCACTCAGCTATAAGCAGCGCCTATGGTTCAGGCCCTACGTCGAGCCGCTGGTACCTGCTTCCTTTTTGCATTTTTCTGCAAAAAGG